>JAQUCE010000021.1 GCA_028686345.1 Kiritimatiellia bacterium | reverse complement strand
TTTAAGGGGCATGGAAGGCTCAAAAACGCCATAAACAACATATGTGAAATCGGGGATCGACAACCGCACCCGCCGAACTCTATAATCCCGAATTATGGCAGTACGTTATACAGATTGAATTTGGGCGGTAACAAGCGGATAATACGGTGCAACTGCGGGATTTAACACCTACACAGAAACCGGCAGACTCTCAACCCGAGTATGGGCGCGCAGCATCACCACAACCTATGAATATAATACCCTTGGCCAGTTGTCTAACATCCTCTACTCCGACTCGACGCCTTATGTTGCACTCACCCACGACCGTTTAGGTGGCATCCTTTCAGCATCAAGCTCAGCCTCAACCAGCACCTTCCATTATGATGGGTTAAAGCTCGACTATGAAAATCAAGATGGCTACATCATCGACCGTAAGCAAGATACCCTCGGACGCAATACCGGGCACGTCCTGACAGGCGGTTCCTTGTCTCCGATGACCTTGGTCTATGTGTTTGATGAGTGCGGCAGGTTTTATTCTGTGGAATCCGCACACTCTGCGAGCACAAACCTTTTCACCTACGCCTACTTGACAGCATAAACAACCCTAACGAGTGGGTGTTCTGTTGCATATTAAAATGATCTCAGGTATCCAGCCTTCGCACAGTTTAGCCTCGACTTCCAACCGAATTTCCTCCGTGAATAGTCTCGGCCCCGCCCGCTTCGCCCTAGCATCAGCCATTTCCTGCGCCTGTTTCGGACGATATCCCCGTTCGCCAGTGTTCCGCCGAATTTCGCGGCTTATCGAGCTCGCATCGCGCCCCAAAAGCCGCGCCATCTCGCGCATTGATTTTCCGTCTTGCTTCCAAGCGTAGATTAGTCTACGCTCTGCACTGGTCATGCGTGTAAAGGACATATAGCCTCCTTTCATGTTTTGTCGCATAAAGGAAGTGTACTTTACCGCATGGCCGTTTTCAACTCTTTAAGTGTTGCATTGGCTTGTAGGCTGCGCGCGCAATAATAATCACAACTTCTTTTTTTACATCATAGTAGATAGCGTACGGAAATTTTTTACAAATCATTCGAAACACGCCGCTATATTTTGAGTGAATGCCACCATATAATTTTAAAGATTCAATGTCAGATATTATGCAATCCCTGAAATACGCTCCTAACCCGATCTCTTGTAAACTATAAAATTCTTCGCCATTGTTCAGGTCAGCTTGGACCTCTTCAATGGCAATGATTTCTTTAACATGCATTACCGGCCCTGTTTGAGTTCATCAAGGGAAATGAATTTGGCTTCCCCGCGTTTAATTTTTCTTTGCCTTTGACCAAGAACATCATCATGCCATGAGGGTGATTCTATTTCATCAGTTCTCAGAGAATCCCAAATTTCTTCCATCAGGACAAGTTTGTCTTTGGCTGGCAAATTCCTTATTTCTGCTGTAATCATTTCTTTCTCCAAAAGCTCTTTACTTTCTATTGACTGATTACATAATACCAAAAAACACATGGCAAAGATAATCTTAAATTTTACAGGCCAAAAGCAACCTTAAAAGTGCTAGAAAGAGGAACCACAGGACTGCTCAAATATAATGGACGCAGCTAGGCACAGAATCGACTCCGCAGGAATTATACTCCCCTTGTTCGCCAAGTTCTCCAAAGTTCTTCACAATGCAGCCATTCGGGCTTCTCAACATAACCAGCGTATGCTGGATAGCAACATACAGACGCGAAGCGTCAAAACTAGACAGTGCTTCGCAAGTTGCAAGGTGTGCGCCAACCGGGTAACACGCGGGCCGAAGTTGTAGGGCGGCTGGCTGTGAACACGCTGGCAAAGTGCTCCGCAAGCCTAAGTTGTTGGGCCAGGACGCACCTTTAGCAAATCTGTAGATACCAAGGACAGCATTGCGGCAAGCTCAGAACATACGGGTGCGCTTTCCATCCAACAACAATTCGCGTCATTCGTACGTGAATTGCAGAGTTTTCAGTTGATTCCACACATGCATCTGTGTGAGAATATGTGTGGAGGAAAATAGCAATGGCAACAAACTTACAGATAGATGACAAGCTGATTATGCGTGCCGTAAAGCTTGGAAATCACCGTACGAAAAAGGCGGCAGTCACGACGGCTTTAAATGCTTACATTAACCATCTAGAACAGGACAACATCCTTTCGCTATTCGGTTCGCTGGACTTCGACCCTGCGTACGATTACAAGAAGCAACGGACTAGAACATGAGGGTGCTGGTTGATACAAGCGTCTGGTCTGAGGCACTCCGCCGCACGAGTAAGGTTGAGTCGGACGTTGTGCATGAATTCAGCACTCTTATTGTAGAACATCGCGTAGATATCATCGGCTCTATTAGACAGGAACTACTATCTGGTCTCCGTGAAGCCGCCCAATTCGAGAGACTGGAGAAGCATCTTGCAGCGTTTCCAGACATAGCACTCACGACAGATGATTACGTCACGGCAGCCAAGTTTTCCAACGTTTGCCGCTCTAAAGGTATCCAAGGGTCCAGCACGGACTTTCTTATTTGCGCTGTTGCGGTGCGCAGACAACTTGCAATCTATACGACCGACAAAGACTTTCCACTCTTCGCTAAATACCTGCCCCTCGTCCTGCATGAAACAAGAAAACACCAGCAATAAGGCAGCAGTTGAAGGCAGCGGAAAGGTTCACGTGCGAAGGTGCGGAGAGAGTATGCCGTGCTGTTTTTGAGGTGAAAAATCTTAGAGGTGAAAAATGTTGGTAGCGTGATAATTTTTAACTACGAATAACGCGAATGACACGAATGCTCTTAAAAGTGATCTTATTTATTCGCGGAAATTCGTGCTATTCGTAGTTAAAATAGGCTGAGCGCACTCTTTTCGCACTTTTAGTATGTTTCGTAGTTAATGTTGCTTTGTGCTTTCTAAACTTTTATCTGCCAGAGAAATATTCGAAGGAGAAATGGGTAGCTGTCAAGTATAATGAAGTTTGTCGCATTTAACGTTGCAATGGAGAGTGTGACGGTCACCGCATTTGCCGCACTCGGCGGAATGGTGGCCATTGCCACGCTCCATGTGCCCGTGGGAGTTGGTGCTGTTCGCACCGCGTAGTTGGTCGCGCCGTCGACCGCATCGAAGACGATCCGCGCGTTATCCGTTTCAAACGACTGGATCGAAAACTCCTGCGCCCGCGCCGCCGCCCCGCCGATCGCCAGCAACACTGCCGCCGGCGCCCATCGCCACATCGGTGTTTGTTTCATAATGCGTTGTCCTTTCTTTTGCCTCGATCCATGCCGCCCCGACACGGGCCGCAGCACACTCCTCATTGCGTTTCGCTCTCCTTGAGCCGGTAGAACTGGGCCGGGGCGGTGCGTTGATGCTGCAACGCAAGCCGTCCGCCGGTACCGGGCACCCGCGTCTGGCCCGGCACGTCTGTCCAAATGCCGACCTGAAGATCATTGCATTGCTGCAAGGTGTATAACCGCTGCGGCAGCGACCGGAACGAAAGGATCATATTTTCCGCGGCAGAGGCGACGCCATAGACCTCAAATTCCGCAACGCCGACCCATGCAACCTGAGTGGTTTTCCCGGTGTAGCGAATGTAGCGAGCCGAATAGGCGCCGCTCACATCGTTGGTGAACGCAGCAGCTGGCACGGCTGGGATGGCGGCGGATACTCTGGAACTCCAATTACTGCCGTCACTGGAACTCTCGATCTGATAGAACTCGGTCTGAAGGGGGTAATGCACAAAGCACCCAATCGTGATCTCGCATCCTAAATCCAGCGTAAAAGAGATCTGATTGCCATTGCCCTGATAGCTATACCAGGAGGTTCCGTAATTGGCATCAACCACGTATTGCGGGTTCCCTGATTTCACATTCGAGTGGGGCGTGACCGTCTTTCCCTGCGCAAAATTGAAATCACCCCATCTTCCACCTGAAGTCACAACCGCTGAAAGTATACTTAATCCGGGCTCCCATTCCAGGAGGTCAAAGGTATAAGCAGCGCCGGCGTTGTCCAGCGCATCATTGTCCAGCCCATCCACCTCGGTGGCGCCGCCGTCCTCGAAATCCGCACCCGCGATAATGGTTTTGCCGTCGGTCGCGACACTGACTCCGATCCGGTCGTCAACGCCGGTATTCTTGGCCTTCAAATAAGCCAGCGAGCTCCAGACACCGTTGTTCCTGATATACGCATATGCGGCGCCTGCTCCGGAAGCGTAATTGTCATCAGCGCCATACACGCCGATGGCGCTGCCGTCCTCACCGTAGGCACCGACAACGGCGATGTCGCCGCAAATGTCAACCGCGGCATAGCCGAAGGAGTCATCGGCTCCGGTGTTCGTTGCCTTGAGATAGGCCTGCTGGCTCCAGAGGTCGCCTGTGCGGGCGAAGATGTAGGCAGCGCCCGAATTAACTGCACTGTTGTTGGCAGGATCGCCGTCAACGTCCGTTGCATTGCTGTCCTCCCCGGAGGCGCCGACAATGACGGAATCGCCGTCGATGGCGACACCGATGCCGAAATAGTCGCTCGCACCGGCATTCGTTGCCTTGAGAAACGCCTGCTGACTCCAGATGCCCGCGCTGCGCGTGAAAACGTAGGCAGCACCTGAATCATTGGCAAGATCATCCTCGTAGCAAGCACCGACAACGGCCACGTCGCCGTCGATGTCGACACTGACTCCGAAGCAGTCGCCGAAGCCCGCGTTCGAGGCTTTGAGATGCGCCTGCTGGCTCCAGACGCCTGCACTGCGCGTGAAGACATACGCCGCCCCCGCGTTGCCTCCGCCACCGTCCTCGAAGAGCGCACCGATGATCACCGAGTCGCCACTGATGGCGACACAGTTGCCGAACTGATCCTGATAGTCCTTGTTCGACGCCTTCAAATACGCCTGCTGGCTCCACACGCCATCCTCCCGCACGAAAACGTACGCTGCGCCCGACTGATAGGCATTGCCATTCTCCATTGGTACACCCACAATAGCAGTCTCGCCGCTGATGTCAACGCTATAGCCGAAAAGATGACCCCAACCGATTGTTCCGGCCTTTAGATAGGCCTGCTGGCTCCACACGCCGTTGGTCTTGACAAAGATATACGCCGCGCCGGAATCGGCGGCGACGCCATCCTCTAATGGCGCACCGACAATGGCAGTGTCGCCATTAACAGCCACGCTGAAGCCCAAGCGCGAACCGGCAGTCGTATTCGTAGGCTTGAGATACGACCCCGCCAGACACTCCGGCGGCACAGGGAAAGCAGCATAGACCTCCATTTCGCGGAGAGAAATGTATCCATGGCCTCCCAAGGCTGCAACATCGCCTGCCGGGAGTCCGGACAATCTGATGCCGCGAACATTGTCCACAGGATCAAAGGTGAAAAGCCAGGTGCCTTTGTACTCCCATGGAAGTGCAGCGCACACAGCATAGTCAGCTGTATAGCGTCCCTTCTTGAGCCCGGTGACAGCACTCCAGTTGACCCCGTCGGAGGTGTATTCAACCTGAAGAGGATCAGCGGGTGTATCGTGATACCAACCGCCATCAATGAAAAAAGTCATGGCCACTCCAAGAGCGGCAACATCGCGCTGCGGGGCTGACCAGCTTATACCGACCTGCTTATCACCGGCGGGAGCGGCAGCATCCCAGAGTTCGGTATGGTTGTCAAAATTGCCGTCGTTGATCTCTTTGCCATCACCTGCTTTCCAGGCGTTGTTTGAGCAAAACGGCGTGCCGGATAATGCGATATTAACGGTGAAGTCCAATGCCAAACCAAAGGCAGGTGTTCCGCTGACCCGTAACTCCGTCACGCCCACCCAGCCGTTTTGATCCCATGCTCTGCTGGCCGTCGTGTTTCCGTAAAGGCGCACACCCCAGGCATCCGTTATCAGATGCTCAGGCGTGATAGTGTAGGTCACGCGGCGCCCGCTTGAAAACCAGTTTTGGTAAGCCGGAGTTATTGAACTTGTGACCGTTGTCCATGTGCCGGCCAGCGAGGACAGCACCTGTAACTCCGGTGCGCTTGAGAACGTACCACCATCGCCAAAGCAATAGTCAACATAGGTTAACTGGGTGATCGTCACCGGATACTTGAACTTATAGCCAAAATAGTCGGGCGGAGGCGAATAGGTGCCACTGCCATAGCCGGGATCAGCGTATGTGACTGCAATGGCTCCAGCCGTCGCCCCGTCGTTCATGACATACCACCGCGACTGGTTTCCCCTGGCCCGTG
This sequence comes from Kiritimatiellia bacterium, assembly GCA_028686345.1. Lineage (GTDB taxonomy): Bacteria > Verrucomicrobiota > Kiritimatiellia > RFP12 > UBA1067 > M55B167. The sequence continues at coordinate 54,383 of JAQUCE010000021.1, read as the reverse complement.
AATAGTCATACAAACCACTTTCCCCGGGCTGCAGGTACACTGAGTCCCCGCCTGGGAGCGCGAGATTGACAAGGTAGCGGGCTTGACGGATCAAAGCACCGGTACCTGTGCCATCGTTGGTTGTGAGGTCCTGTTCCGCTAGCGCGGTTACACCCAAAACCAACATGCTTTTCAGAAGACAATTTAGTATTCGTTTCATTAGCATACCCTTTCCATAACACATATATTAAGCCTTACTCATGTTTATGGCCTTATCTAAAACTTAGGATAAGGATTTGGTCATATACTACGCTGGAGGGTGCAAAATGTCAATCCGAAGTTCATCTGTAGTTCATATGTTTTTACCGCCTAATCTGCGAGCAGGGGAGTGCAACACACTCTGGTTGCTGGAAACCCGGATGGCGGAGTGCTTGTTACGGCATCTCCACCTTAACTCGGAAAAAGCGGCTGGCTGCATTGGTGGGCGCGACCCAGGCGGCATCCGTCAACAAGGACTTGCCTTCAAGCGTGTAGAGGCGTTCCGTACCCAGATCCGGCGTCCACGACAGACGCGGTGTTCTGTTCGAGATGGTCAGCCACAGCGTAAAGATTGATGCGCTGTTGGTCGGACACGTCCCGGCGACATACTCCTGCCAGGCCGTATGCCCGTCGCCGTCCACATCCGCCAGCGCGGCGGCCTCGTAGTCGTTGCCGGAAACCAGTTGGTAGGTGCTCAGCCAGCCGTACGGCACCGGCACAGGCGTGTTCTGAGTGACCTGCGCGGCAGGTGTCCAGACCACCTCGTCCAGCCACGCGCTGTCCTGCCCTTCGCTGACCACACGGTCTTTCGTGTATGTCCACCGCACTTTGTGGAGGCCGGCGGTCATGGTCAGCGTTACCTGACGCCAATCGCTCTCGCCGTCGATCCGTTGCACCTCGCTGCCATCGACCGCCACGCTGACGTAGTCCCAGTCGTCGAGTTCGTCGTCTTCGCACGAAACCTTCCACCAGAAGCTCAGCGTACCAGCCTCCGCGACCGTTGTCTCGATCCACGAGGCCTGACGGTGGGTGATTCTCCCGCTCTGCGCCGCGTACGCCCCGCCACCGTGGGTGACGGTTGTTGCGATGGACCACGGCTGCGCCCCGCCAGTGGAGAACATCAGGCTAGGGGCATCCACCGCATCCGCCAATGTGAAGGCGCGCGTGTAGTTCGCTTCGGCGGTATCGCTGTCCGCGAAACCGTCTTTGAACGCCTTGGCCTTGACAATCGTCGTCTGCGTCAGCTTGAAGGCTCCGGTGTAAAGTGTTCCACCATGTGTGGGCTCTGAATTGTCCAGCGTGTAGTAGATCGCCGCGCCGTTGGTCGCGCACGTCAGGGCAACCGATACCTCATTGGTGAACAAGGTGCCAGTTGCAGGCATGAAAGTCGGAATACCCACGCGCGGCAGTTTGTGGTAGAGCGCCGCCGCAACCGCGCTATCGCGCATGCCCGCCGCGAACGCGCGGGCCTTGACGGTCGTCGTTTCCGTCAGCTCCAAAGCAGTTGCATACAGTGCGCTGTTGGTCGTCGGTTCCGACTCATCGAGCGTGAAGCGGATCAACGCGCCCTCGGTGGGAGAGGTGATCGTCACCTCCAGCCCGTTGGTGAACGACGTGCCGCTGGCAGGCGTGAACTCAGGCATCCCCGCCTGCATGCGTTGCGTAAAGAGTGCCGTCGCGATGCCACTCTCCGCCATGCCCGCCAAAAACGCCCGCGCCTTGAGAGTTGTGGTTTGCGTCAACATGACCGGGCCTGTATACAATGCGCTGGCGGCGGTCGGCGCGCTACCGTCCATCGTATAGCGGATATCCGCCCCGACCGTCGCGCAACTCACGGTCACCGCTAGCGATTCGTCGAACAAAATCCCGGAACCCGGCGCGAATACCGGCGTATCCACCGTACCCTGCGTCGGGATCGCATAGCGCAGCAGCAGCAAGTCGTGGCCGCCACTGCCATAGCTCGCGGTCGAACCAACCACATAAAGGTCGTTTCCCTCCAGTGCGGCGCCGTAACCATAATCGTTCCCGGATCCTCCATATTGAACACTATTGAGCACCGATCCGGTTTCACAATCCAGCGAGATAACAACAACATCGCTGCCACCCATTGAATTTGCCTGAGTGTAACCAACCGCAAACACCCGCCCGCCACGGCTCGTGACCGCTCGCAGAACGTCAGCGGACGAACCGTGGTCGATGACCTTTGACCAAAGCAGCGTCCCGTTTTCACTCCATTTCTCGATCAGGAAATCGGTGCTGACTCCGGTCGTGCCGGCAGCGCCCACCGCATAGACCGCACCCGCCGCACCGGCAACGCCGTAGTAGGCTCGGCTCTGCGGAGAGGTCGAGTGACGCTCCCAGAGACGTGCGCCGGTGGTCGCATGATACTTCTCTATGATGGTCTGATTGATCGAGCCGTTGACGCCGTCTCCGACACCATAGACCGCGCCGTTCAAGACGCAGAGACCGCGACCATACCGCTCGGCGAACAAACCGCTCACCCCGTCGTCGTTGACCGTCCACGAGGCCAAGCCCGACGCGATGGCGCGTTTGGAGAGGATCAGACATTTTGTGTTGCCACTGGTCTGCGCAAACCCCCAGGTGTAGAGATCAACCGGGGTGGCCGGATTGTCAAATGCCACGCCCATCACCTCTTCCCAGCCCTGATAGGTGTGCCCGGCGACCTGCTTCAACCAGACCGGCGCGCTTGAACCATTCACAGGGAACCGGATCGCCACGCCTTTGGCCTCCTTGCCGCCGCCGTTATCCGTGGTGCTCGAGTAGCCCTGGCCACCGACAAACAAGGCATTTGTTGTGGCGCACACCGCCTCGAAGCGGTCATCGCCCGCCGCGCCCGGCCAGCCGAACCCCCAGAGGGGCGCCACGCCATTCGTCAGCGAGGCTGGATAACAGAGCGCAAGCCCATCCATGCCATTCGCCGATGTTCTCCCGACCGCGAAGACTTTTCCGCCTGCAATCGTCACCCCAGTGCCATACTGATCGCTTGCATTTCCGTAGCACACGGCTCCCAGCAACCTGAAACTGCCGCCAGCCTCGGCCTTCGTGTATGCCGCGCTGGCCACCGCGCTGGCGGCCAGGCCGCTCTTGAAGGCGCGTGCCTTGACCGTCGTGGTCTGCGTCAGCGTCAGCGCCGTTGCGTAGAGCGCGCTGTTCGTCGTCGGGTCGGAGCCGTCCAGAGTGTAGCGGATCTCCGCGCCGTCGGTTGCGCTGGACAGTGCCAAGGAAAGCGATGTCTCGAACGTTGTGCCTTCCGCCGGAGTAAAGGTCGGCGTGGCGGCGGGCACGAGCTTCGTGTACGTCGCGCTGGCAACCGCGCTGGCGGCCAGGCCGCTCTTGAAGGCGCGAGCCTTGACGGTCGTGGTCTCCGTCAGCTCCAGCGCCGTTGCATACAACACGCTGTTGGTCGTCGGGTCCGCGCCGTCCAGCGTGTAGCGGATCTCCGCGCCGTCGGTTGCGCTGGACAGTGCCACGGAGAGGGAGGTCTCGAACGACGTCCCGTCTGCCGGATCGAACGTCGGCGCGGAGACCGTGGCCTCTTCCGTCCGCTCATACGCGCCCATATCCACGGCCGTTCCTTGGATACGCGTGTTGCCCGCGAGATCAATGGTTGATTCAACCGCATCGCTGTTGCCTGCATCCAGGCAGGGCGAGCCCGCCGCCAAACTGTAGTCGCCGCCTGCGGCATTGACAAAGAGTGGCGCAACCGCGATGTTGCCGGCTCCGCCATGCGCGGGCGTTGTGCAGGAGTAGGTCATGTTGATCGTCGAGTCATCGTAATTGTTTCCCACATACTGTCCTGGAATCACGTCAGGCATCCAATTATGCCAGACGATGCAATTCACTAGTGTACCGCCCGACACCCCGCCGCCATCCAGATCGGCGATATTCCCAGTTACCGTGACGTTTTTAAGGATGCTGTTGCGGGTGCCGCCTCCATCACCCGCCGTATTTCGGTTGACCAGAGAGTCGGTGAGAGTTCCGCCGTAGGTTCCACCGCCTTCCGTGGCGGTGTTGTCCGAAACGATGCAGCGTGTGAGCGTGCCGTAACAGGCGCCGCCGCCGCTATAACCACTCGTATTCCTGGCGATTTCACAATCGGTCAATGTTGCATCGTATGTGCCGCCCCCCGAGCCACTGCTTTGATTATCCGCTATCAGACACCTTTCAAAAGTTCCGCCATACGCGCCGCCACCGTATCCATTCGCAAAGTTGTTGCGAACGATGCAATTCGTCATCAGACAACTGTCGGCGCCTCCTCCGTTTTGATCGCTGGTGTTGAACACCAAAACGCAATTCGACAGGGTAGCCTGCGCTGCACCGCCACCAGTACCTCTCGCAGTGTTGCCCGTCACAACACATTCCGACAAATAACCGCCCCAGACCCCGGCGCCCGATCCGTAACAGTAGCCGTTGCGCAGGGTAAAGCCCGTCAGCGTGGCACTTTCTTCCAGCATGTCCGTATCCAACTTAGCGCAACGCGTAAAATTTCCACCGTCGATCACGGTTGCGTACGCGCCGTTGACGCTGCGGATGGCGAGCTGTTTGTCCTGCGTGTCTATTGCCTCGTACACGCCGTTGGTGACCAGGATGATGTCGCCATTGTATGCAACACCTATCGCGGCCTGGATGCCATGTTTGGCCGTGGCCCAGGAAAGCCCATCGCCCACATCATCAGGCTGAAGCGAGTTGACATAGAGTGTTGCCGGCCCGAACACAGCCGTAACCTCTCCATCTGCTCCAATGCTGTGCCAAGTGTACATGGCCTCTGTAGAAGCCAGTACTCCATTCGTCAGGAAATGTAGGAACGCCCCAGGGCCTTGCGCAGCCTCAACAACCAGATTTCCGCCCACAGCTATAATCTGTGAGCCTACGGGCGTAACGGTTCCGTGTCCGACAACCTTCACGCGCACAAGGTAGCCGCTCGTCGCACCCTCACAGGCTCCCATGTCAACTGCGGAGCCCTGCACACGCGCATTTCCTAGATAATCATAAACATCTACGGACAAGGCGCTGTTTCCCGTGTCCACGCAGGGAGACCCCTCGCGCAGACGATAATCGCCGTCCTCGGCATTCAGGAAAAACGGCGCGTCATCAATATTTCCGACGCCGTCCGGCAGCGGCCATGAGCAGGAATAACTGATTATGGCCGTACCGCCATAGTTTGGCGCAAAACCGCTGGACGGCTCGTTGCCCCAGATGATCGAGTTGACGGCCGTGCCGCCGCTCATGCCGCCACCGCCGGAAGTGGAAATATTTCCGGCAACGGTACAACCTGTCAGATCGCATTCGTAGGTTCCGCTGCCGTCGTAGAAACAATTGTTGCCCGTGATGACACATGAATTCAACCTGCAGCCGGTAGCGCCGCCGCCTTGATCCATCGCTGTGTTGGCGGTAATAAGGCAGGCCTCCAGCAGGCAACCGGATGCGCCGCCACCAGCATAATACGCATAGTTTGAGGTCAGAGTGCATTGATACAGCGCACTGCGGGACGCTCCGCCGCCGTAATTTCCGCTGTTGTTGCGCAATATACAATTGCGCAATGTGCCGCCCCATGCACCACCACCGTCACCAGCGTAGTGTATGTCACCGTTCTGCAAGGTGAAGCCCTCCAGAACCGTGTTGGTCTGGACGTTTTCATTTTCAAGATCGCCCAGCAGGGCGCAACGGCCTCCGCTGTTCGCGTCGATGATGGCCACGTCTGCGCCGTTGACACTGCGGATCGTGAGGGCGAGATTGTTGATACTGAACTGCCCGTAGACGCCGTTGGTGACCATCACCGTGTCGCCGGCCGCCGCCGCGTCAACCGCCGCCTGGATCGTCTGTTTGGCAGTTGCCCAGCTCAGGCCGTCGCCGGTGTCGTCCGGCATGGCGGCATCCACATGCCAGAGGCGCGGCTCCGGCGCGGCCACCTTCGTGTAGGTCGCGCTGGCGACTGCGCTGGCGGCCAGGCCGCTCTTGAAAGCTTTCGCCTTGACCGTCGTGGTCTCCGTCAGCTCCAGCGCCGTTGCATACAACACGCTGTTGGTCGTCGGGTCCGCCCCGTCGAGCGTGTAGCGGATTTCCGCGCCTTCCGTGGCGCAGGCGAGCGCGACCTGAAGCGCGGTCTCGAAGGTCGCGCCATCGGCCGGGTCGAACGTCGGCGTGGCGGTCGACGGTATCGTCCAGGAGACCTCGTCCAGCCAGCCGCAATCCTCGCCGATGGAGACACTCCCGTCTTTTGTATAGGACCATTTGAGCGTATGTGTCCCTTCTCCCAGCGTCACTTGTTTCTGCGCCCAATCGGATCCCGTGCCGCTGATGCTGAACTGCTCGACGCCGTTGATATGGAACCTCAGACAATCGAATCCGGACTCCGAGGACACCTTCCACCAGAAGCTCAGATCACCGGTGCCGGTCACCTCGGCGGTCAACCACGCTTGCTGATTGCTGCCAATGTCTCCGCTCTGAGCGGCATCCACGCCGTCATGGGTCGTCGCCGATTGTCCGAACCACTCGGCGTTGCCGCCTGACACAAAGGTCAGGTTGCCGCAGTCGAGGGATCCGTTGATTCGCTGTGTATAAGCGGCTTGTACCTGGGGAGTGGCAGGGAGATCGCCGAGGTAGATTCGCGCCTTTATGAGAGTGGATGATGCCAAATGCAAGGGCGCGACGTACTGTGCGCTCTGTGCAATCACGTCGCTGCCGTCCAGCGTGTAGCGGATGACCGCGCCTTCGGTCGTGGTGGTGATCGTCACGTCAAGTGTTTCGTCGAACCCGGTTCCGTCGGGAGGGGTGAATATCGGGAGGCGGTCGGCACGGTAGTATGTTGCGCTTGCGACGAGGCTGTCTTCCGCATTGTTCAGGCAGGCGACGACCTTGACCGTCGTGCTGTCGGTCAGGAGCAGCGGCGAACTGTAGAGTGCGCTGTTGGGGGTCGGCTCCGAGCCGTTGATCGTGTAATAGATGTCGCGTCTTCGGTTGCGCACGACAGCGACAGCGACAGCGTCGTGTTGAACACGGAGCCATCGGTTGCATCAAACGCCGGCGTTGCGACGGTTGTGTCGAATATTCGTTCATAGGCTCCGAGGTCGACTCCCGCATTGCGGATGCGTGGATTTCCCGCAAGGTCGAAGGGATCGGAGAGAAGCGTTCCGTCGCCGGCGTCCACGCAGGGAGAGGCGGCCAGAATCCGGAAGTCTCCAGTGGCGGCATTCCGGAACAGCGGATCGGAAGCTAGGTTTCCCGTACCGGAAGGCAGCGGCGTGGTGCAGGAATAGGAGAACTTGGCGTTGTAGTAGTTGTTTAGCGAACCCGAAGGCTTGCGGTTGTTCCAGACGATGCAGTTCGCCAAAGTGCCAAAATTTGCGGCTCCACCGCTGCTGGAGATATTGTCGACCACGGTGCAGTTGAACAGTGTGCTACCGTTGGCCCCGCCGCCGTTGTACGCGGCATTGCCCGACAATAAGCAATTTTCCAGCGTGGCGTTGTAGGCTCCGCCGCCACCCCCTGTGACTACGTTGCCCGTAAACCGGCATCTCGCAGCCCGTCCCCACGCCAGGCCGCCGCCTTCGCCTCCGGCGTTATCGTCGAAAACACAGGCGACGAAACGACCGCGCATCGCCCCGCAGCCCGTATTGGCCTTGCACTGGCGGATGATGCAATCGACGACGACCGCATCGGCCGAGGCCGCATACACACCGCCGCCTGTGCCGGAATCATTCGAACTTGACGAGGTGGCGCCGCCCTCCAGCGTGAAGCCCTCCAACCGCCCGGCCGTCATGCGGACGCAGCGAACGGCGGAGGCCGTGCCATAGGCGTTGGTGCCCGACCCCCGAATGAGCGTTTGCGCGGCCCCCTCGACGCTCCGCACCGTGATCGCGGTGGTCACTGATATGCGGCTGTTGCCGATGCTTGTGTCGCCGATGCCGACATCGTAGACGCCGTTTGTGACGAGCACGAGATCGCCAGCAATCGCATTGGTGACGGCCGCCTGAATACCCTTGAACGCCGTCGCCCAGCTTGTGCCGTTACCGGAATCGTCTGGGCGCGAGGCATCGACGTACCAGACCGTCGTGACGCGCGAGCCGACAGCCGGAGCACTCAACGCCGAAATGTCCAATCCTTCGTCGTCGAATGCCGCAACCACCCAGTAGGTGTAGCCGACATGGCCGTAGCGCACGGAGGTATCCGTGAATGTCAGAGCCGTGATCCAGTCCGAAACCGGCTCGCTGATTCCCGAGTTGTCCTCCATGCGGATGACGCGGTAGCGCACCGCGCCACCCCCGGTGGGTGCCTCCCACGTCATGGTGATCCCATCGGCTCCATTGGTTGTGGCCTGGACGTTTTGCACCCGCGACCCTTCGTCATCGCGCAGCGCCGCCGATCCCTCGAAAGCGCCCATGTCGATGATGCCGTTCTGGATGCGAGCAGTCCCCATCAAATCCGCGGGAAGCTCATTCGCGCTGTTCAATCCGGCATTGAGGCAAGGTGAGCCAGCCTGCAGCCGGTACTCTCCCGCCCCCGCGAGAATGAATCTCGGAGCCGCGCTGATATTGCCCGTGCCGTTTGCCAGGGGATAGGAGCAGGAATAGGAGATGGCACAATCAAAATAAGTGCCCTGGTAGAAGTTGGCCAGCGTGCCGGCCGCATTCCAATTGTTCCAGAGGATGCAGTTGACGAGCGTCGCGCTGAAAGCCCCGCCAATGTCGCCGCTGATGTTGCCCGTGATCGTACAGTTGACGAGCTTGCCGCGGCCCGCGCCGCCGCCGTGTCCGCCCGCGCGATTGCTCGTGACCGTGCAGTTCACGGAGAAGCATCCATCGACGCCGCCGCTTTCGCCCGAAGTCCAGTTGTTCGCGACACGGCAGTTCTCCAGCGTGGACTGATAGGCCCCGCCGCCGCCGCCGCTACCTGCGTAGTTTCCATTCAGAATGCATTGTTCCAGGCGACTGCCAAAGGCGCCTCCACCGGCTCCATAGCTGTCCGGGGTCGCGTTGCCGCTGATGGTACAACCGGAGAGCGTGGTGCCATGGACACCGCCGCCGCGATATCCCTTGTTGTCCCTAATGACGCACGCGGAGACTTGAGGCCGCCACGTTTCCGCGTAGACGCCGGCGCCGCCGCGGCTGCTTGCGCAGCCCTGTTCAAGGACGAACCCCTCCAGCCGTCCGTCCAGCATGGTGACGCAGCGGATGTCGCCAGATCCGTAGTTGGCGATGCCGGCTCCCCTGATGACGGCCTGCCCCACAGCTTTGACGCGGACAGGCTTCATGATCCCCACGCGGCTGTTGCCGAAAACGACGCTGCCGACACCTGAGTCGTAGACGCCTCCCTGCACCAACACGAGGTCGCCGTCGCCGGCCTTGCCGATCGCCGTCTGGATGGTCTTGCAGGCGGTCTCCCAGCTCGTGCCGTCGCCCGAGTCGTCCGCCCGCGCGGCATCTGCGTACCAGATCGGCGACAGCCGGCAGCCTGTGGCGGGGTCGCTCAAGTCGGATACTGACGCGTGATCTTCGTCGAATGATGCCGCCACCCAATAGGTATAGTTGGTATGACCGTAGACGCGGGTCGTATCGGTGAACGTCGTTGCATCCACCCAATCGGAGACCGGTGTTTTGTCTCCGGTCGGGTTTTCGGCGCGGTAGACGCAGTAGCGAATTGCGCCGCCAGCGGTTGGCGGCTGCCACGAAAGCGTGATGCCGTCCACCTGATCCGTGGTGGCGTCCAGCGCTTGCGGACGGGCGTTCTCTGCCGTCAGAAGCGCTCCGACGCCTTCGACCGCGCCGATGTCGATCACGCCGCTCTGAATGCGGGCATGTCCGAGATAGTCGGTCACTTCGCTGTTTACGTTGCTGGTGCCCGCATCGAGGCATGGAGAGCCGGCCAGCAGCCGGAAGTCACCGGCATCCGCCCGGCGAAACAGCGGGTCGGCGCAGCGATTTCCCGTCCCCGAAATCACAGAATCGGAACACGTATAAGTGACCGTGCTTACGTAGGCGTTGTCCAGTTCGCCGAAAGCCGAGCGGTTGCCGGTCAGGATGCTATTGACGACGGTCGCCCCATACACGCCGCCGTTTCCGGCTTGGTTAATAAATGGGAGCAACCCATTGTCGACAATTGTGCAATTGACCAGCTTGCCACGATACGCGCCGCCGCCAGCGTTTCTCGTCAGGATGCAATTGACCGCCGTGCCGTCGCAGGTGCCGCCTCCGTGGGCATAGGTGTCGAATGCCGTGTTCTCGCGCACGAGGCAGTTGAGGAGCGATGCCTGGGACGCGCCACCGCCGTCCTTTGCCTTGTTTCTGGTCAACGTGCAGTTCCGGGCCTTCGAGTTGTAGAGACCGCCTCCGTAGTCGGCCCGGTTGTCCGAGACCACGCAGTTTGCCACCGTCCCCTTGTACACCCCGCCGCCATAATGATCGGCGCTGTTGTTGCGGACGACGCAGTCGAGGATCACCGGCAGGAACGTGGTCGCCATGACGCCGCCGCCGTAATGGATGCTGTAGGGTAGGTCGTATGGCTCTGTTGAACGCGTCGCGCCGTGCTCCAAGGTGAAGCCTTCGAGACGCCCGTCGGTCATGTAGATACAGCGAATCGCACTGCTCGATCCGAAGGTCTCGATTCCAGATCCTCGAATGATCGTCGCGGCCGCGCCGTTGACGCTGCGAACGGTGATCTTGCCGGCAATCGCGATGCGGCTCTTGCCGTCCGTTTCCGAGGCGATGCCCGTGTTGTAGACGCCGTTGGTGACGAGCAGCAGCCCGCCTTCCGGCGTCGCGCCGATGCCGGCCTGGAGCGTTCGCTTGGCCGTCGCCCAGCTCGCGCCGTCGCCCGTGTCGTCCGGGCGCGACGGATCGACGTACCGGATTTCGGATAGGCGGCGACCGACCGCAGGCTGGCTCAGCCCCGAGATCGCGTCGAGTCCTTCGTCAAAGGCGGCGACGACCCAATAGATCACATCGATGTGTCCGTAGACGTTGAACGTGTCGGTGAACGTGGTGTCCTCGATCCACTCCGAGACCACCATTTTGTCAATGGCGTCCGCGTCCTGCCGGACGACCCTGTACTTGACCGCGCCGCCGGCGGCTGGAGGTTCCCAAGCCAGCGCGATTCCGTCGGTTAGGTTGGTGGAGGCCGTGAGGTTCCGCGGCAGGTGGTCTTCGCCCGTCAGCAGAATTCCGACGCCTTCGAGTGCGCCGCGATCAATCAAGTCATTCTGGACGCGCGCGTTGCCGTAGAAATCGACCGCCGAAAAGTTCGCATCGGTCTGGCCGCTGTCCAGGCAACTGGAACCGGGCAGCAGCCGATAGTCCTCGGCATCGGGCAGGCGGAACTTCGGATTATCGGAGGTTGACGACGTGAACTGCCCCGCATCCCAACTCCAGTTGTTGATGCCGTCCTCAAGTGTGTGGTTGTCGTAGACGATGCAGTTGAAAAGGTCGCCGCCCAGTGCGCCGCACCCGCCCTTCTTGGCGCGATTGAGCGTCAGGGTGCAGTTGACCAGTGTGCCGCGACAAGATCCGCCGCCCGACTCTTCAGCGGAAAGATTGCTTCTGAGGACGCAGTTCGTGAGGGCCGCATAAAACGCGCCGCCGCCATAACTGTTCGCGACGTTGCCTTTCACCTCGCATCCGAGCAAAGCCCCGTATGACGACCCTCCGCCATAATGGGACGTGTTCCCTCGAATCCGACAGCGTAGCAGCGTGCTGTTATACGTTCCGCCGCCAGACGACGCCGCTACGTTGTTATGGATGAGAGAGTCCGTAATGATTCCTCCAAAGGCGCCACCTCCCTGGCTGGTTGCGCCGTTGCCATGAAGGGTGCAGTTCGTCACGGCAGCGCTCGAAACCCCTCCGCCATAGCTCGCATCGCAGTCGCGGATCACGCAATCGGCGACGACCGCGTTCGTGGACAGCGCATAGACGCCGCCGCCTTGGTTCTTGCCGCTGTCGGAAAGCGTCCTGCCGTCTTCCAGCGTGAAGCCCTCCAGTCGGCCAGCCGACATGAAAGCGCAGCGAGTCTCGCCGGAGATCCCATACAGCATGCCCCCCTGGATGACCGTGTCTGCCGCGCCGTTGACGCTGCGCACGGTGATGTTGTTGGTGATGCCGATGCGGCTGTAGCCGTACCCCGAATGGCCGACGCCTGTGTTGTAGACGCCGTTTGTGACCAACACCACATCGCCATCCACCGCCACATCAATGGCCGCCTGGATGGTATGCTTGGCCGTCGCCCAGCTCAGGCCGTCGCCGGTGTCGTCCGGCATGGCGGCGTCCACATGCCAGAGGCGCGGCTCTGGCGTCGTCCCCTTTCCTGTTGTAGTGAAGGCGGTGATGATGGTGTTGCCATTATCGACCGTGTAGGTGTAGGCGCCCTCCTCTGCCGCGCGAGCGCAATCAAAGGGCAAACAACCAATAACAAGAACTGCTAAAAGTTTTAACTTTTTCATGTTTACCTCACACTGCTACATAAACCATCATAATCAACGTATTTCACTTGCAAAATCAGAGTGCAAGATGCGCTTTTGAATGAGTTTATCTGGGATGTAAAGTAATTGGTACAACCAAATCAAGTTCGAGATATTCCAGACATTGTTATTAATGCTATATTAACGCGGTCGTAAAGTCCAGCGAAAAAGATAAGATTCATTTATTTTTTTTAAGGTGAAAAATGTTGTTTAGCGGGGGTTATTGCGCTGTATCATCCACAGCGTAGCGGCGGATATACTGTTTCCGCATGTATCATCCACCGCGTAGCGGCGGATATACTGTTTCCGCATGTATCATCCACCGCGTAGCGGCGGATATACTGTTTCCGCATGTATCATCCACCGCGTAGCGGCGGATATACTGTTTCCGTATGTCCGCCGCTACGAGTACAATTTGACGCTTCGCGTCTACAAACTGTTAAAATATAAAAACTTACTGTTAAAAAGCATTGGTTTTTAGCCCTTAGAACGCCATTTAGCCCCCTAACACGAGTGTTTCAAACCGCTTCACTCCTTCCAGTAACCATTTGCGGTATACATCCCGCTCACGCACCCGCTTAAGATGATGTTCACGATTATGGCAACGGTGCGTCAGATGATATGTATACCCTTCAACAAGATATGTATTAGGTCGAGGCATAGAAATATGATATCACTATTACAGTTTCCTTAAAACCCCAAAAACACACTAAAAATCGCCTTCTAAGCATCATAAACAGCCTATTTTTAAGCGTAAACATATAACAGCAAACAACATACAGACGCGAAGCGTCGAAACTAGACAAAACGGTGTTGAATTACCATTGAGATACGCGGAGAGAGTTGTGCCAGATCTGACGATTCGCATCGTACCAAAAGTCGCGCTTGTGTACATTTTTTACCTCTCACAGAGGCACAGAGTTTTCAGAGTGTATACTTTTGCTCTCTGTGTCCTCCTTGTCAGGGCGTAGTTCCGCTTGCGGAACGAAGACTGATGCGACTCTGTGAGAGATAATTTATCAAGTAAATCCTGTTAATCCTGTAATCCTGTCTGAAATTGGTTGCTTGCCTGTGCGTAGCACGCAGGCGGCTATGCTGCTATAGGTTGTCTGTGAACTTCTACGGAATTTCACTAATTTTAAAGATACAAGTGCGGAAAGATCCCCGCGCAGGCGTGTCACCAAAAATATTTATCAGTAGGCTTGCGTGCACCTTATAAATTAAGTATCTTATCGGCATGACAATAGCCGAGTTTATAGCCAAGTGGCGTAGAGCTGACCTGAAGGAGCGCTCCGCCGCACAGGAGCATTTCATTGATTTATGTTCAGTCTTTGAACATCCTACCCCAGCTGCCGCCGACCCTATTGGCGAGTCGTTCTGTTTTGAAAAGGGTATCCCAAAACATGGCGGCGGTAACGGGTTTGCCGATGTCTGGAAGCGCGGACACTTCGGGTGGGAGTACAAAGGCAAACACAAGGACCTCTCTGCTGCTCATGATCAACTCCTGCGCTACCGCGATGCCTTGGCCAACCCCCCGCTGCTGGTGCTATGTGATCTGGACAGGATTATTGTCCGCACCAATTTCACCGGCACGGTATCTGTGAAGCATGAGATTGCGTTGGAAGCGCTCGGCCAACCGCGCAACGTTGAAATCATGCGCGCGGTTTTCCATAATCCAGAGAGTCTGCGCCCTGGCCGCACCAGCACTGCCATCACACAGGATGCTGCCAGACGGGTGGCGGAGATCGCCGCTGCCCTGCGGGAGCGCGGACATGATCCCACCTTGGTGGCCCACTTTTTGGACCGGATTATATTCTGCCTGTTTGCCGAAGACGCGGGTCTGTTGCCCGAAAAGGTCTTTACCCGCATTCTGGAGAAAGCCGGCAATGATAGCGAGCGGCTGCAAAAATTTCTGGCCCAGCTGTTTGGATCAATGGCAACCGGCGGCGACTTTGGTCTGGAGTCAATCCGTCATTTCAACGGCACGCTTTTTGAAGACCCAATTGTGCTTGAGCTGACTCCCGATGATGTTAAACAACTGATTGCCGCAGCCGCGCTTGACTGGAGCTTTGTTGATCCTTCGATCTTTGGAACTCTATTTGAACGCGGCCTTGATCCTGCAAAGCGTTCACAGCTTGGCGCGCATTTTACCGGCATCGAGGATATTGAACTGGTTGTTGATGCGATTGTGATGCAGCCCCTGCGGATGCGCTGGCATGAGACGCGCTCAACGGTTGAAAGCCTCCTGACAACCGGAAAGAAAGTCCAGTCAGCCAGCGTAAAATCAAAACCCCTGACACCAATGGCCCAACGCAAGGCGCGCGGCGAGGCCTCCAGTATGCTCCACAGCCTGCTCACTGAGCTGCAACGCATCAAAATACTGGACCCTGCCTGCGGCTCTGGAAACTTCCTTTATGTCGCCTTGCTGCGACTGAAAGATCTGGAGAAAGAGGTTATTCTGTATGGCGCTGATAATGATCTTGGCGCCTACCTGCCGCTGGTAGGTCCTTGGCAGCTCTACGGCATTGAGATCAACCCCTACGCGCACGACCTGGCGCAGATGACCGTCTGGATTGGCTGGCTGCAGTGGATTCGTATCAACGGCTTTGGATTTCCCGCCGAGCCCATTCTACGCTCATTAAGCAATAACATCCGCCTCATGGATGCCATCATACAGGACAACGGCGAGGAGCCACCGAGCGAACCCGAGTGGCCAGCTGTGGATTATATTGTTGGAAACCCGCCGTTTTTAGGCGGTAATCGCATTCGACAGGAACTCGGCAGTGAATATGTTGATCAGCTGTTTAAACTCTACGCAGACCGCATACCGGCCTTTTCCGATCTGTGCTGCTACTGGTTTGAAAAAGCTCGCGTACATATTGAGAACGGCAAGGTCAAGCGTGCCGGTCTGCTGGCCACGCAGGGGATTCGAGGCGGGGCCAATCGGACTGTTCTCAAACGAATCAAAGAAACCGGTGACATCTTCTGGGCTGAAAGCGACCGCCCTTGGATTCTTGACGGAGCCAACGTGCATGTCAGCATAGTCGGATTTGATGGAGGAGAAGAAGCAAGCCGTGTTTTAGACAACAATCCCGTAGCAGAGATCCACTCTAACCTTACGTCAGGCGTAGACATAACGACAGCAAACATCCTTAAAGTTAACCAGAACATTGCATTTCAAGGACCGTCTCCTAAAGCACCGTTTGATATTTCAAGCGCTATTGCAAAAGAAATGCTTTTCTCCGCAGGCAATCCGAATGGGTATCCTAATTCTGATATAATCCGACCTGTATGGAGTGCCGTTGATATTGGACAAGGTTCCCGTGGTAAATGGACAATTGACTTTGCTTTTATGTTATTTGAAGAAGCTGCGCTCTATGAAAGGCCATTTGAATACGTTCGCGTGAATATATTGCCGATCCGAGAAAAGCGCCGTGATGATTATCGGGGAATGTGGTGGCAATATGCCCGTCCACGCCCAGAGATGCGTATAGCTTTAAGAGGAAAGCATCGCTATATTTCCACACCGCGAGTATCCAAGCATCGTCAGTTTATCTGGTTAGATGCTGGTGCTCTTGCCAATGATGGTACTATTGCCTTCGCCCGCTCCGACGATCTTTTCTTCGGTATTCTGCACTCCCGTTTCCACGAACTCTGGGCATTGGCTCAGGGAACTCAACTGCGCGAAAAAGAGAGTGGATTCCGCTACACCCCCACAACCTGTTTTGAGACCTTCCCGTTTCCTCCGGGGGTATTGGATGGTCAGCCTCAGACAGAGGCACATACGGAGATCGCCCGGGCAGCCAAGGAGTTGAATGAGCTGCGTGAAAACTGGTTGAATCCGCCTGAGTGGACCAAGGTTGAAACACTGGATTTTTTGGGGACGGTCGGCGGCCCGTGGGATCGTTATATTGATCAGGCGACCATTGAAGCGCGCGGTGCATTCGAGGTTGGAATTGTACGTTATCCCCGCCTTGTTGCGCGCGACGATGGCTGCGTTGCAAAGCTCAAGCAGCGCACCTTGACCAACCTTTACAATCAGGGTCCGGCCTGGCTGACCGCCTGTCATGCAAAGCTCGACACAGCCGTTGCAGCTGCCTACGGCTGGCCCGTTGACCTCTCTGACGATACTATTATCGAGCGGCTGCTTGCGCTGAATCTTGATGCCTGACTAAATGCAACAATTCGCATTCATACGCGCTCATTCGTAGTTTAGAGCTAGGCCCGCTCAGTCTGGGGTTCAACCGGCATTGAGGGCCGCAGCGGGTTAACGTTACATGCCGGCAGTTTCCATCAGGCAGTCGTTCGCCCGTAAAAATTACACACTCTGTTCAGAAAGCAGCGTGAAGCGTTTATCATGGCCCGCTATTTTGTCGAAGGTCAGAGTGGTCTCAGCACCGTTCATCTCATTAATCCGGGCAATGATGTAGTCAGCGTAATCTCCTTGGCCAAGGGAGTAGTCAAGCATGGCCCCCCAGGCAATGTCATGATTCGGGATATAGAAGCACTCTGTTACGAGAACCTGTTTTAGCACTACTGCGATATCACGCCTTTTGAATTTATAAGCTGCGGCAAGGACCCGGACGAACTCGCAGAGTACTATGAGGTTGATAGTTGCCGGCTTTGCGGAGGAACATCGCTTTTCTATTAGCGTTGTCGCAATGGCGGCTTGTTTTTTGTCATCCTGCACGACAAAACGCACCAGCACATTAGTGTCAATTCCGATCATGGCTACATGCTCCCCCAGCTATTACAGCATTCATCTCCTCAACAGAAACAGGTTTTTTCGGAGGTGCGAGCATGCCTTTAAGACGCGATGCCGGTTGTTTGATTGGAACTAACTCAAGCACTCCATCATCCCGTAAGAGAAAATTGAGTTTGTCGCCAACCTTCAATCCGCATTTATCACGAATCGGTTTTGGCATTGTGATCTGCCCTTTAACACTTAATGTTGCAATCATAATTAAATCCTTACTTATTACTTTTTTTGGTAAGGGTAAGGTATACCATTACAGAGTAAGCTGCAAGTGAATTTGTTTAACAGTTTCGGAATGCCATGACCAACGTGTTAAAACCAGAGAAACACTTCAAGTTGAATTTTAAGCTCCGCATTACCTTCTGCTGACTTCTGTATACAATTTGACGCTTCGCGTCTACAAACTGTTAAAACATGATTATTTGTTATCGCAAATGCATACACGCAAACATCAAACCGCTTCACTCCTTCCAGTAACCATTTGCGGTATACATCTCGCTCACGCACACGCTTAAAATGATGTTCACGATTATGGCAACGGTGCGTCAGATGATATGTATACCCTTCAACAAGATATGTATTAGATCAAGACATAGAAATATGATATCACTATTACAGTTTCCTTAAAACCCCAAAAACACACTAAAAATCGCCTTCTAAGCATCATAAACAGCCTATTTTTAAGCGTAAACATATAACAGCAAACAACATACAGACGCGAAGCGTCGAAACTAAAGCAGAGGTTCGCTGACAACGCAAGCTAAACAACTAATTCAAGGGCTGACCCCCTTGCCCACTCCACTGACAACGCAAGCTAAACAACTAATTCAAGGGCTGACCCCCTTGCCCACTCCAGAGGTTCGCTGACAACGCAAGCTAAACAACTAATTCAAGGGCTGACCCCCTTGCCCACTCTTTCTTAGGGCTGACCCCTTGCCCACTTTGGTCGCACTCCGGCTGGCCGGGATAATCAATCGCCCATGAGATATTGGTCACCCTTGCGGCGGGAGCGGAGACAACTCCGCTATTTAGCCATATCCATTGGTAAACACCCTCCAGTTCGGGTGTGACCACCGCTTCAACTGTCTCGGCTGTGAATTCCATGGACAACACAGGCGGGATGCCTGTGCTACTTTTAGTAAATCGCTGCTGTGCCGCCTTCCACCACTCCATTCTGGATGAAATTCCATCTCAAGCTTCCAGCTTGAACGCAGTACCTCAAGCTTCCAGCTTGGATGAAAATGTTTTCTGCAAGCAAGATGCTTGCACTACTCCATTATCACTTTTACGGTAACGTCACAATAATTCGCCATGAAGCAGCCTTCCTCCTTCGCCAAGGCTACGGCGGACAAAGAAAGGCTGAACAACAAACCTTAAGGGACAATCTTTGTAAGCTATGTACTACTATCATTCGTTTTCGTGTTTTTGATGCACGTTTATTATCTCTCACAGAGGCACAGAGAACCCAGCGCAGCATAGCCTCTTGTTTTTGCGCTGGACTTTGCTATCTCAATCAGTATACGCTGTGTACGTACTAGGGGATAGTAATATTCAGTGGATGGTGACCCCTGAACTTAAATTATGAGAAAAAGCTGTGCATTATTTTTTGCTGCTGCGCTGATTCAATTTGCGTTAGCAGAGCGTGACCCTGCAAAACTGAGGGTCATAGATGGCAATTACCCGCGTGCCTTTTTTTTCCGCAGCTGTGAGGGAGCCTCCTCCCGGGAAGGCGCTGTGTGGGGGGATTGGGAGGACGAATACAGTCGTCTGATGGGGATTATGGGCAAGTGTCTGGATGAAGAGGTGTTGGGCCGCGAAGCCAACAACCCGGCGTGGTTCTCGAAATTTAAAGAAAAAAACCCGGAGCAGGTGGTGCTGCTGCACTTTAATGGAAATGCACGCGACCCGCGTCATGGAATCGAAAAATATTTCCCTGGACACTGGATTTACCGTACAGCAGTTAAAATAGGCGCTGATGTTCTCGCTGAGCAAGGTGAGTCCGAGATCAAAGTTGAGAGCGTGAACGAGTTTAAGGTGAATTCAGGGCGATACAGAACATCGAATGATGACATCGCCCTTTTCAGGGTTACGCCGGATGGCAGGCATGATTGGAATTACTGTGAACAGGTGCAGCTGATTGCCGTGGACCCGAAGAAAAACACCATACGGGTTAAACGCGGCTGCTATGGAACAAAACCGCTGGCCTTCAAAGCAGGGGCTTCGCGCGCGGCCGCGCATGCCGTTGAGGGACCCTGGGGTTATCGCAACAATATCATGTGGTTCTACAACTTTTCAAGCCGCTCGCCTTTGGATGCAGAGGGTCTAAGCTGCGCCGACCGCTTGGTTGAGGAGCTGACCGCCTGGTTTGGAACGGGCGGAAAGCTCGAAAAATTCGACGGACTTGAATTTGATGTTCTGCACCATGTGACCTGCGGAGACACCACCGGCGATGGGGTCATGGACAACGGCGTGATTGACGGTATCAACGCCTATGGTATCGGAGTTTACCGGTTTGCCCAGCAGCTGCGCCGGCATCTTGGTCCTGACACCATCATCCAGGCCGATGGCGCACTTGGCCAAGGAGGCGAACGTTCGCAGCGTGCCAACGATTTTTTTAACGGGATAGAGAGCGAGGGGTGGCCCAATCTTGGTGACTGGGATTTCGATGACTGGTCAGGCGGGATCAATCGACATAATTTCTGGCAAGCCAATGCCTTTAGGCCAGCCTTCAGTTACATCAATCATAAATGGGTCCAGGGTGTTCCGGGCCAGCCTGGCAAGCATGTCAACCCCGAGGTGCCGTTTTCGCGGCATCGTCTGGCGTTTGCCGGCGCCCAGTTTACCGACGCGGTGTTGACCTATGCCTTTGCTCCCTTGCATGTGAAAGGTCAGCCAATCAATATCTGGGATGAGTTAAACTGCGGCATGGCCAATCGGCTGGGCTGGTTAGGAAAGCCGCAGGCAGAGACAATCTGCCTGGCCCGCGAGTCATCGGATTTGCTCCATGGCGCTGGCAGGCCCGCCGGGGAAGAGCTTGCTGCAAAAATCACAGGCGCGGTTGCCGTTAAAATCACTGATAATGGATTGCTTATCTCGGCCAGCGATCCGGCAGAGGATAGCCTAGTCTTCTCGATTCAGGATATTACCGTGCCGGCGGAGAGCAGCGATCTGACAGTGTTTGCAATGCTCAGCGCGCATGCGCGTAAGGGCTATCCGGATGCTATGTCGCGATTTGCGCAGGTCGGTGTTACCGGCGGCAGCGTTGATTTGATGGATGGGGATGGCCGCGCAATTACATGTGGCCAGTGTTTACGTGGTTCACATGAACAAGCGCTTGATACAACCACTGGGGCCAGCCTGAAATTCCAGCGAGCAGTTACAATTGCCGGCAAAACAATGGCAGCCTTTACGCTGCATCCACCTTATAAACAAAAAAAGGGATACCTCTGGTGGAGCCGCGATGTGACACTGCCCATCCGCGACCAGGATCTGCGGTTTTATCTGGGGATGAGCGAAAAAGCTCCCGCAATGTCGGATGGAATCTGGTACAGGATTTTCGTGGCAGAAGTTATTGATCAAAAGGCACAGGAATATCAGCAGGTTTTTGAGCAGGCAACCAAGGCGCATGAGTGGATCCCTGGAACGGTTCCACTCAAAACTTGGAGCGGCAAGCAAATCAGGATCAAATTTGTCGCTGATTGCGGACCGAATGACAATGCCACAACCGATCAGGGATATTGGAGCGGTGTCAGGCTGGTGCAATCAGGCATAAGCGATTCGCAGATCACAGAGTTGAAAAGTCACATGAGCTGGCTGAACAGGAGACCTTTTGAGGCTTCGTTTTATTTTAAGAAGATACGTTCTGACAAAGTTGACTTAACGATTATTGTGGAGGGCTCTGAGCCAGTGCTATTGAAGAGCATCACAGCGCATGCCGCTGTTGATGCCCGCTACCGCATCTTTGAACATGGCGTTGTGCTCGGGAATCCCTCGCAGGAGCCCTATGTCTTTGACCTTTCAAAGATTGCCGGCGAGCGTACCTTGCGGCGTATCATGGCCACCCCAACACAGGATAGAAAAGCGAATAACGGAAAGATTGTCGGCGAAAAAATCACCCTTGGTCCGCTAGACGGACTGTTTTTAATGAAAGAGGAGCATCAATGAAATTGTTACTGTTTGGTTTAATGTGTTTTGCGGTTAACACCGTTGTTGCCGCCCAGCCGAATCTGGTTATTATCTTCACCGATGATCAGGGATACGGCGATGTTTCGTCCTATTGTCCAACCGATGTCAGAACACCCAACATCGACCGCATCGCCCGCGAGGGCATGCTGTTCACAAACATGCGCGCCAACAGCACGGTCTGCTCGCCGTCACGCGCGGCATTGCTCACAGGAAAATATCCTGACCGGGTGGGTGTGCCCGGTGTAATCCGCACCCGACCAGAGGACTCCTGGGGCTATTTCGCGCCAGTGGTTCCGACGCTGGCCAATGAACTGAAGAAGGTGGGATATCACAACGCGGTTATCGGCAAGTGGCATCTGGGGCTGGAGTCGCCCAACACCCCCAACCAACGCGGCTTTGATTTTTTCCATGGATTTTTGGGCGACATGATGGATAATTACGTCACGCACCTTCGTTTCGGTCAAAACTATATGCGCCGCAACTCCGCGACGATTGATCCCAAGGGCCACGCCACGGAGCTCTTTGCCGAGTGGGCAATCGATTATTTCCGGGAGCGTAAAGCCCAGCCCGAGCCTTTCTTCCTTTATCTGGCCTTCAATGCGCCGCACTTTCCGATTCAGCCACCGCCGGAGTGGGTGGACAAGCTCCAACAACGCGAGCCGGGCGTGAGCGCGAAACGGCTGCAAAACCTCGCTTTTGTTGAGCACCTGGACCACAACATCGGTCGGGTGCTGGATGCGCTGCAGGCGCATGGGCTGGCTGAAAACACGGTGGTTGTTTTCGCCTCGGATAACGGCGGACATCTTGACAGCGGCGCAAACAACGATCCCTGGCGTGACGGCAAGCAGAGTCTCTATGACGGCGGCATCCGTGTTCCTTTTATGATGCGCTGGCCAGGGGTGATTAAACCTGGCTCCAAGTGCGATTACAATGGGCTGGTTTTCGACATCTTCCCCACCTTTATCGAAGCCGCGGGCGGAGCAATACCCGCTGATCTGGACGCACTCTCGCTAATGCCTCTGCTAAAAGGCAACACAATGGATACTAGCCGGGAGCTGTACTTTGTCCGCCGCGAGGGCAACAACATCTATGGCGGCAAGGATTATCAGGCATTGATCTACAATGGCTGGAAGCTGATGCAGAACGACCCCTTCGCGCCGCTGGAGCTTTACCATCTGGAGCAGGATCCCCAGGAGCGGGTCAATCTGATCGCCACCGAGAAGCCGCGCCGCAATGAGCTGCTACGCCGCATGCGCGCACATATCCAGCGCGGCGGTGCCACACCATGGCAACCGCCCGCGCCGTGACACTCAATGAGTAACCGAAATCTTGGCACCCTTCGGCTGGCCTAAAGCGGCCAGCAGCTCCTCAAAGGCAGGATCATCAATATCATAGGGCTTGCCGCCCTTGATGCGCTCAAATTCGCAGGCACGCAATTCACCATTCTTGTTCTCATCCTCGCCAATCACCCCGCTGATGCCAGCCAGTGCGCACTCAACGCCCTTGACTGCGCAGGCGTGGATCAGCTCAAGATCGGCCTCATTCGGCGCTGCGGCGCGGCTGTAATAACCGCTCTTTTGAACCATGGTCTTCCCGGCGTCGAGCATATCGCCAAACTGCTTGGCAAACCAGCCGCCGACGTTCACTTGATCAAGGCTCGGGTGACCGAAGGCATCACGCGGCACCTTTTCGCCACGGGCTTCCTTCTCCGCGATAATGGCCTCCACGCAGGCTCCCTCGGAGATAAAGATATTAACGCTGTCGTTCTCATCCATCACCTTATGCAGTCGCTCAGCCTCGCTCTTAATGTCAAATTCCATCTCCGGCACGTAAACAGCGTGAACATCCTCGCGGCCAAGCGTCAGCCCAAATGCAGGCAAGCGCGATGAAGCCAGCAGACGCTTGCGGTAATCCATGGCCGTGTGCGCAGTCAGCCAGCCACAGTTACGCCCCATCACCTCATGGATGATCAGCATGCGCGAGTTGGCGGAGTTCTCCTTGACCACATTGGAAAAAAAGTGCGCGCCCTCTTCTGCCGCTGTCCACGCACCCAGGCTCTGGCGAATCGGGTAGACATCGTTGTCAATCGTCTTGGGCAGGCCCACAACCGTCAGACCGTATCCATTCGCAGCCAAGTAGGCCGAGAGGTCAGCGGCTGCGGTGTTGGTGTCATCGCCACCAATGGTGTGCAGCACATCCACTCCATCCTTAACCAACTGGTCAGCAGCGACCTTCCGCGGATCTTCGCCCTCTTTCACCAGACCACGCTTTACGCAATCCTTGACATTCGTCAACTTTACGCGGCTGTTGCCGATTGCGCTGCCGCCATGCTGAGTCAATATCAGCGCATTATCGCGGACCTCCTGGGTCACGGCAATACTCTCACCCTTTAGTAAACCCATATATCCATTGACATACCCAATAATCTCAACCTGCGGTGCAAGCTTTGTATACTCCAAAATCAAATAACCAATTGCAGCGTTCAAACATGGAGCTAGCCCCCCCGCTGTCA
This sequence comes from Kiritimatiellia bacterium, assembly GCA_028686345.1. Lineage (GTDB taxonomy): Bacteria > Verrucomicrobiota > Kiritimatiellia > RFP12 > UBA1067 > M55B167. The sequence continues at coordinate 30,446 of JAQUCE010000021.1, read as the reverse complement.
AAATACCAATCTTTTTAACCTCTTTGCCCATTGAATCTCCTTAGTGTTAGTTTATGCAGATAAAAAAGAACAAAAAGTATATACAATGCACATGAATAATACAAGAGCGCAGTTTATCTGGTTAATTTGAGCTGAATTATCACTGGACATAGGCGGGCGAAACAGTTGCACTTTAATTTTTGAAACCACAAGCAACCCGGCGCAGCATAACCGCAGCCAGTTTTTCATGTCTAAGCCCAGGGTCTGAAATCCCACGGCGTGCCTTTAGCGGACAACCGCCTGGTGTCCGCTAATTGCTTCTGAGAAGCAACCCTACACCCCATGGCGCACTTTTCGGGAGCCTGTAGCAAAATGCCGCTCGTCAAGCGACGCGGTTAACGATGTTGTGCGACGATGTTGGCGGACGATTGGGATAAGGCGTGGGCTCGTCCACCAGCATCGTCGCCGCCATCGTAAACCGAAGGTGCGCTGAAACTCAGTAGCTCCGGTTTCCAACCGGAGATGTCCGATTGGAAATCGGACCTACGTTGCTCCCGCACAAAAGACGCGACCTCTTTACTCGCGCATTCGCGCACTTTCTCTCTCCGACAAAATTAGCGACAAAGTTTACGCTTGCGCTGCAAGGTCGTTCGCGTGCCGCTCGCAGTCGCCCGCATAGCGGACGATGTCCTTGCTTCGCGCCTGCCGCGCAACTTACAAACTTCATCACAGAGAAAACGTGTAGGGTTGACTCTTAACCACTAACTTTTCAGTGAGGAGGACGGCCTCCCGCACATCACACAAACTCTTTTGGTTGCCTGCCTGCCGTTCAATGCAGTTCAACCACAGCTTTAATATCAAATTCGCCAGCTTCAAACCGGTCGAACTCAACCCGATAGATGGGTCACTTTTCCACCACCACATGCCAGAGGCGCGGGGCTGCAGGCAGCTTGACCGGCTCCGGCGTATTGGTGTACTGATGCAGTGTGGCGGCAATCATCACTGATGTAGCCAGCCTTTGATTTGGATTCATCCCGCCGATGCGCCAGAGATGGCCCCACCCGCCAAGACGGTAGCCGCCCACATAGATTTGCTCCCCTCCCAGCACCAGCGTTGTCACAGGAGCGGTTCCGGTCAGAACTCCAGCCCGGTTCACCTGGCCAGGGTGCTGACCGAGCACGCTGGCAAAGGGCGCTCTCAGCCAGCGTTGACCTTCGGACGAGAGACTCAACCGCACGGGCGAGCCATCCAGCGGCGCAGCGACCAGCTGAATGTTTAAATACTCCAACCCTTTCGGCCCAATTCCAAAGCTTTGCCACTGCTCTCCCTCCCGGTAAAGCCCCTGATGAAATGAGTGACCACCGCTCTCCCACCAGCTACCGCCATGGTTGACATACCCGCGGATTGCATCCAGGGTCTGCTGCCAGCCCCCTTTTTTCTCGGTCAAGATCGACTCGCCATACGGGTTGACAATGGCAAGCCAACGCGCCGCCCCCTCCTTCAAAGCTTGGTCAAGCTGCTGCCAATTAGTAATGCTTTGCACCTGAAGCCCATATAGCGTGGCCAAGGATGATTGATTGAGCGCCGCAATCCACGTCTCAGGCCCGGCCTTTGTCCAACTTGTATGCGCTCCCGGGCCCAGGTTAATCACACCGATCAGCGCTCGCTCTCCAGGACGGTTGCAAGGTGCCCGCAGCCGCTCCTCCTCAGATGGTTCAATCTGCGCCCGCGATTTTTCCGGGAGCGGCAGCACCACCTGCAATTGACTGTCCGCAATGCTTTGGCTCAGCGGTGGCGAACTGTCAACTGTCACCTTAACCGTCCCGCTCAATGGTGTCGGTATCGAGAGTGTTGCCCCTGGCGGCCCATAGAGCCACAGCTCCGTTCCGGCGGCGGTGTGCTCGGCAACAAACGCTCTCTCTTCCAACTCCTGCGTACCGTTTAAAATTCCGGCGGTCATGCCGGGCGCCTCAGCGTAAAACCCGTAAGGTGCCAGGTGCTGGCCATTCACGACCCTGGCAACTGGACCGAGGTTGGCTGAGATCCTCACATCCCCATACGCGGCGGTGATCGTTCCATCGTCATTATATTCGGTGTGATCAACATCCCGCTCCAGCATGGGCTGGCGGTTGTGCGCAAACGCGGTGAGGGGCGCGCCTGTGTAGCGCGCGCCGATTGAGCGTTGGATGCGGCACAACCAGGCATACCACTCGCGGCTGCGCGGGTCTTGCACTGCCACGGCGCTCACCCTGTAACTCATATGATACCCCAGTGCAAGCGTCCAGACCAGCGAACGGTTGTCTGTTACAAACTGGCCCAGGTCATGATGGCCGAAGATGCACTTATCATGCGAGAGCGCCTGTGCCAGGGGATAGATCTCCCAGGTTTCCGGGGGCAGTATTTTTTTGAGGGAGCGGCTCCACACGGGTTTCCCTCTGGTGGGCACAATGCCCCAGGTCAGACCGCAGAGCATGGTCTGGAAGTTCGCAACCCGATCCCAGCCATGCTCAGTGCCCAGGGGCACCCGGCGGCTATCCTCATCGTTCATTGCCAGCATACCCTCGCAATAGGCATAGGGTGTTGGCGCGTCCGGGTTGAAGTCATACAAGAAACCGCGGGCTCCACACTGATCCTGAAAGAGCATGTCAACCGGCAGATCCTCAAGGAACTCACGGAGCACCCGGCGGTTGGCGCTGCGCACAGCCGGATGCCAGAGCGTTGTGGTCCAGCCGGGGTTATCGGCGTAACTCTCAGATCGGTTATTGCCATCCGCCTGTACCAGCAGCGGGGCAACGCCCTCGCGCTCGAAGGTCGCGCCCTTGGGATCATCGCACCACCAGGTGGGGTTAGTGTATGGAGAGAAGAGATGCCCCTTGGCATGCAGCGCCGCGACAAAGGCCTTAAACTCCTGCTGTGTGCCAAACTTGGGGTTGGGCGGGAGGTGGTCGGGATACTGCTTATCAAAGCCGCCGTGCAGATAGTCGGCAAAGTGAATCAGCGCTGGAACCGGCAGCGTATCCAGTGCCGCGCTCTTCTCTTTACAGGAACCGGCAAGGTACAGCAACGGCGCGGCTTTAAATTTGACAAGCGTTTCAGCCTTGATCTTCTGTGCCAGCGGAACTGTGATGGAGTTCTTCGCGCAGTAAGCCGCAACTGTCTGCGCCAGCTGCGCGCCTGCTGTCAGATGGACGGCCGGCGTGGTCCAGCTCCGCCCCGCCGCCACCCAGGTGGTGAAGGCTCTCCCCATGTAACCGCCTTGCTCATCGCCGCCGCAGTAAAGATGTCCGGGAATAAATATCTTTTCATGCTGACCTGCTGCCTGCCACGGATCAGTATGTTCGCGGGGCTGGGCCCGATAGATGGATGCCGCGCCAGCGCTTGACTCCAGATGCAGCAGATCCGCGTAAGCGGTTGGATAGGCCACCTCATAGCGCAGATACTTGGCAGGGCTCAGCATCTGATAGAAAGAGTATCCCCCGACTTCAAACCAGTGGCTGCCGGCGTGCACAAATTTTTTCAACATGGCCATACATGATATCAACCCGCCCTTGTCCACAGCCGGGAAGCCCTCGCCGTAAGGGTTGACAATACAGAGATAGTCCTGCGAGCTCAGAGCTTGCTCCAACTCACTTATGGAGGTCAGTTGCACAAAGCTGAAACGGCTCTCCGACTCAGCTGCCAGCAGCTCCAGTTGCGCCCGCCACGCAGCCACCTGGGTTGCGCTCCAAAATCCGCTCTCCGGCCCGTTTTTAAGATCCAACAGCGCAATCCGACCTTTGCCGGGCAGTGCAATGCCCATCATCTGACGCAGCGTTGCAACCACCAGCGATTGGACCATAGCCGCCTGCTCAACCTGCGAGACCCCATCCCCAATACGCCAGATATATCCGCCATTACCGCCTAGACGCGAGGCGGAAAAAAACGCGCCGTTCTTTGAATCAACCAAGGTCAGATCACAAAGTCCCGCAGGCGATGGGCGTATTACCGGCGCGGTAGCGCGGTTAATCCTCGCAACCAGATCAGCTGGCAGCCTCTTGCCACCCTCTTCAGTGACGCTCAGCTTAACCAACGGCCGGCCCTCACCCAGTGTCATGGCCCCCTTGCCATACAGCGCAATAAACGCGCTGGAACCAGCGCTGACACTCTGCCAGGCAGAGGGGCTGTCCAAAGGCTGAACTCCGAAGAATTTCCTGTTAAACGCGATGCCAACGCTATGGTCAGGATCAGCCGGGAAGATCAGGCGCTCGACTCCCTGTGGCTGAAAGATCAGTTTAGCCGGCAGGTCGATGCTTTTCAGCACCTGTGCGTTCGGAGTGGTGGTGGCCGAGAGTTCAAAGCCGTCGGCAATCTCTTTCACATGCACCACCACCTTCAGTGCCTGGCAATTATAGATCAGGTCAACCGCGCGCTCACCCTGCGCCTCAAAAGAAAAGTGATAGAGAGCGTTGGTTGCGTTAAATTGCGCTGCGTTGATGCGTCCTTGCTCCAGCTCGGCTGACCACATCCCCAGCCCGCCGCTGCGGTAGATTGCGCGGCCCGCGCCCTTTTGCGCAAATGCGACAATGCTGCCGTTAGCGCGGCTGAGCGTGATCTCCGCCTGCCCCGAACCAAGTGTTATTGCCTCCAATGTCACCGCCACAGCCGCAACAGCAACGCAGGGCACGCACAACAAAACTGCTAATGTTCTCACTATCTTGATCCTATCCATACCGCCACCTCTCATGATTTCCGCTCCCCTGTTTCATAAAAACACCCTGACAGTGTACCATAGTCACTCAGGCGAGTAGAAAAAACAATTAATTGTTCTTTCCAAAAAGTTGCCTATCGTCGCCTGTAGCGCACTCGCGCCTGTCGCACGACACGCAAGCTTCATCACAGTGGAAACGTGTAGGGTTGGCTCTCTGAGCCAAACAAAGATCTTGAAACCCCGGGGCGCGCCTTTGGCGAACAGCCACCCGGCACCCACAAATTGCTTCGTAGAAGCAACTCTACACCCCAGGGCGCGCCTTTCATGAGCCTAGCGCAGCATAGCCGCAACCAATTTTTTGCCACAGAGATACTGAGGCACAGAGGGTGCGCTATGTTGTTTTTGGGGTAGAAAAATAGAGGGGCAGAAAAATGGTTGCGCTTTTTGAAACCACAAGGAGCACAAGGAGCACAAAGGTTGCTGCGTTGCTTTTTGCCCGCGAATCTACGCGAAAGGATAAGGGTATTTCATCCCTGCTACGCAGGGTCGCTGATCGCTTGAAATACCCTTATCACAGAAATACCTATAACACAGGGCAAGAAACGCGGGAAACCCTGGGAGCGCTGAGCTCCAGCTCGGCTCTTTGTGCTCTATCTGTACTTTGTGGTTTCCAAAAAATAAAGTGCAATGGTTTTGAACCATATGTCCGGTGATCCGCACTGGCGGAGCAAGGAGGTCAGTCGCTGTGCGGCTGACTATAGCTGCGCGCCTTGGTTTCCAACCGTACATGCCCGATTTGAAATCGGAGCTACGCTGCCCCCGCGCCAAAGGCGCGTCCTTTTCACTTTAGAACTTTAGAACTCTAGAACTTCTCCAAGCTTCCAGCTTGAATGAAAATGTTTTCTGGCGGCAAGATGCTTGCACTACTCTATTGCCACTAACTTTTCAGCCGGGGCGGCGACCTCTTGCGCATTAATAAACTCAACCGGAAGCTCCCTGATAATTGTTTCCGGATTCAGATCACTCTCTTTCCAATCCACCTCGGCTAAGGCTTTTCTCGTTCTTTCAGCCAAAGGCATACGCCACCGTTCAACAAACACCGGGGTGAGGTCCTTCTTTGCTGCAATAGATGCGCTGACCAACCAGTTCAGGCTCTGCTTGAGCGCACTCTCCCGGCTGTCAGGCTTCACCTGTGGACACTGATGCAATGCGGCGTAGAAACGTTTCAACCAGGGGTCGCCTCCGCAATCCTGATAGAGTTTAAGCATTGCCGTGGCATACATCACAGGTTGATCGCTGGGATCCACGCGTTCACCTCCGTCTCGCTTGAGGCGGTTAGCCTTCTCATTCGGGTCCCCGGATAGATTGGTGAACGCCTGAAGAAAGCTTATATTTGAGGTTGCATACAGAGCTTCGCACTCCTCAATGGTCTTCCGTGTTTTCAGATCAGGATCTTCACATCCAAGGGCATCCATGCAGATATAGCGCATGAAGACCGCAAAACCGGTGATAAAAAGCGAGTGACGGTTGTCGAACACGTAGTAGTTGCGTCCCATCTCGTAGAAGTAATAGTGGGAGAACTGTTTGTTGTTTTTCACTGCCATCGGGTAGTCATGGTTATAGAATCCCGCGACTTCCACTCCGGATGCGCCGATATACCCGCAGCCTATGCCGCAAGAGAGGCCAATATGAGGAAGCGCCGTAATCGTGGTTTTGCCATTCAGTTTTTTTAATTCAACAGGCGACCTCTGGATTAAATCAGCATAGTGCTCCCAGCCTGCATCCAACCTTTCCACAAAAAGTCCCATGACCTCGGGGTCCAACTCTGTCTGCTTGGTCAGGAAAACAATGTGCTTCCCCTCCCAAGGGGTCAGCTTGGTACTAATCCCCTTTTCATCCCATCGATCAGGAAAAAAGACCAACTCTCGGCACTCCACCACCTCGCCGGGCGGCAGTGCCTTTCCCATAGCAGGCGTATGTCCTGTCAGCACCATCAGCGCCAAAAACAGTAACCGGAATTTATTCCCCCTCAAAACAACCCCCAAACGTATCCTCTTCATTTGTTCGCCCTCTCCTTTTGCTCCCGAGTTTAACAACCACCCCATCTCAACTATAGAGCGTGAATGAATATAATTGTTTCAAGTGATGTAATCATAACTCAAAACTTTATAAAAAAACAACCAAACAATTATTTAACGCTCTGAAATCCTAACTTTCGGCTGTACATGTTCACTTCAGAACTGTATACTTTTGCGTCATATTTATTTACCCACTGTATGGAGTTTATTAATGGAAATACTTTCGCAAGGTTTGGTCTTATTAATTGCCGGTATGAGCATTGTTTTCTTGTTTTTAGCGATGCTGGTCTTTGTCATGACAGCTACCTCTAAGTTCATCCCGAAATTCAACCACATTCTTCCTGATGACAAGCCGCGCAAGCGTCCGACTAAGTCAGCGGCTTCAGATGACACCGCGATTGCGATCGCGATCGCCGTGGCAGCCTCGCAAACAGCTTAATCAATTCACACCCTCAAACCAATTCAGATTCACTCATGAAGGAGATTTATCGTGTCTAAAAAACCTATTAATATAATGTGTACCGCGTTCCGCGACGGCTTTCAGTCCTGCTATGGAGCGCGTGTTTTTACCGAGGATTTCATGCCGGCCGTGGCCGCTGTGCGTGAGGCGGGAGTCACGCACTTTGAAGCCGGCGGCGGTGCCCGCTTCCAGTCGCTCTATTTTTATTGCAATGAAGATGCCTTTGCCATGATGGATCGCTTCCGCGAAGTCGCCGGCCCTGATGCGAATCTGCAGACCCTTGCCCGCGGTGTTAATGTAGTTGGTCTCGACTCGCAGCCCCGCGACATCATTAAGCTGCACGCCAAGCTCTTTAAGAAGCATGGCATCTCCTCCATCCGCAACTTCGACGCCCTCAACGATGTCAACAACCTGATCGATAGCGGTCAGGCCATCCACGACGCAGGACTGAAGCACGAGGTGGTGATCTCAATGATGGAGCTTCCTCCAGGGTGCTCAGGCGCCCATACTGCTGAGTTCTACATCCAGACCCTGCGCCAGATTCTGGACGCCAAGATCCCCTACGACAGTGTTTGTTTCAAAGATGCCTCCGGCACCTCGGTGCCCTCCAAGATCTATGACACCATCAAGCAGGCGCGTAAGCTGCTGGGCAATGATATCAACATCGTGTTCCACTCGCATGAGACCGCCGGTATTGGAACTGTCGGCTACATAGCCGCAATCGAGGCCGGCGCCAGCCAGGTTGACTGCTCCCTGGCCCCAATGTCGGGCGGCACATGCCAGCCCGATATCGCTACCCTCTGGCACGCTTTGCGCGGCAGCGACTATGAATTGGATATCGACATTGACAAGATCATGAAAGCCGCATTGATCTCTAAAGAGTGCATGAAAGATTACTTCCTCCCGCCGGAGGCCTGCGCGGTTGAGCCCCTGATTCCCTGGTCGCCGATGCCGGGCGGCGCTCTGACAGCTAACACCCAGATGCTGCGGGATAACAACCTGATGGACAAATACACTGATTGTATTGCAGCCATGGGCGAAGTTGTGCGTCTGGGCGGTTTCGGCACATCAGTCACCCCTGTCAGCCAGTTCTATTTCCAGCAGGCCTTCAACAACGTGCTCTTCGGCAAATGGAACAAGATCGCCGAAGGTTACGGCAAGATGGTGCTGGGCTACTTTGGCAAAACACCATGTGCGCCAGACCCCGAGATCGTCAAGCTCGCCTCCAAACAGCTCAACCTGGAGCCAACAACGGAGAAGGTGGTGGACATCAACGACCGCGACCCATCCAAAGGTGTCGAGTCAGCCAAGAAGCTGCTGCGTGATAGTGGCATCACCGATCTGAGCGACGAGAATATCTTTATTGCCGCGACCTGCAAGGATCAGGGCATCCAATTCCTGAAAGGCGAGGGTAAGGTCGGCGTGCGCAAGAACGCCCCTGGCAGCGGTGCGGCTCCGGCTGCCAAAAGCGCTGGTGGCGGATACACCGTCACAGTCAACGGCAAAGCCTATGGTGTCAAGCTTAGCGGCGACAAAGCAACGGTCAACGGCAAAGAGTACGCGGTCAACGTGGCAGCTGGCCTTGCGAAAGAGTCAGCCGCACCAGCTGCGGCCGCTGGCGGGAGCGAGACCGAGGTCAAAGCCTCTGTGCCTGGCACAGTGCTGCGCATCAGCGTCAGCGTTGGTGACAGCGTCAGCGAAGGCGATGAACTGATGGCCCTGGATGTTATGAAAATGGAGACCGCGGTGACCGCCCCCTGCGCTGGAAGCGTAAAATCGGTTCTGGTCAGCCAGTCTGACAAAGTGAATACCGGTGACCTGCTTGTGACAATCGGCTGAACTGATTGTCGCTGAATTGTATGCGCAGGCAGCCCCTGCGCTGAAACCGGAAAAACACTGGAGCTTATTTATGAAAAAGATATTTCTCACCTGCGCCGCGGCTCTGATACTCTGCGTGTCGCAGCTGGCCGCGCAAAACACAGATATTAAACCTGCACTGGACCAAAGTGGTGCGGCGCTGATCACAGAGAGCGCGCAAGCCCCGGCGAACACTGGCTGGCGTGACACTCTGAACCGCGTTAAGAACCTGGCAGAGACCACCGGCATTCAGGGGTTTTTCGTGAAGGAGGCACCTGCCTATATCACGGAGGGCTACTACAAGCCGACCGGCCAGCGCGTTGAGGGCCACCCTGTGCATATCATCGGCGGCCTGCCTTACGGAGCCGGGCAGGCGGTGATGATCCTCGTCTGCTTAGGACTGATCTATCTCGCGATTGTCAAAGGCTTTGAGCCCCTGCTGCTGCTGCCCATCGGTTTTGGCGGCCTGCTGGCAAACATGCCCTACTCGAATGTTGTGGCGCCGCCGGTGGTTGAGATGCTCAACGGAATGCCGACTGTGATGGAGCCGGGTGGTTACCTCTATTACTTCTTTGACTTTGGTGTTGAAACCGGGCTCTTCCCGATCCTGATCTTTATGGGGGTGGGGGCCATGACCGACTTTGGTCCGCTGATCGCCAACCCGCGCACAGCCCTGCTGGGAGCTGCCGCACAGTTCGGAATCTTTCTCGCCCTCTTCGGCGCGCTGGTGCTCTCAGAGGTCAGTGGCGGTGCGATCAACTTTGGGCTCAAAGAGGCCGCATCCATTGGAATCATCGGCGGTGCGGATGGCCCGACCGCAATCTGGCTGACCTCCAAACTGGCACCGCAGATTCTCGGAGCAGTGGCTGTGGCGGCCTACTCCTATATGGCACTGGTGCCAATCATCCAGCCTCCGATCATGCGGGCACTGGTACCTGAAAAAGAACGCGGCATTGTAATGAACCAGCTGCGTCATGTCTCGCGCATGGAGAAGGTCTGCTTCCCGCTGATTGTGCTGCTGCTCTGCGCCCTGCTGCTTCCCAGCGCTGTGCCGCTGGTGGGAGCCTTGATGCTGGGCAATCTGGCGCGCGAGGTTGGCCCTTCGGTGGCGCGTCTCTCGGACACCATGTCAAATGAGCTGATCAATATTGTCACCATTCTGCTAGGCCTCTCGGTTGGCTCCAAGCTGGCCTGTGAGAAATTCATGACTGGCGAGACACTCGGCATTCTCGGACTGGGACTGGTTGCCTTTGCCATTGGAACCGCGGCCGGCTGTCTGATGGGCCGCCTGATGAACAAATTCTCAAAAGCCCCGATCAACCCGCTGATTGGCGCTGCCGGTGTCTCCGCAGTTCCGATGGCCGCGCGTGTTGCCAACAAGGTGGGACTGGAGTCCAATCCGACCAACTTCCTGCTCATGCACGCCATGGGTCCGAATGTCGCCGGTGTGATTGGCTCCGCCGTTGTCGCGGGTGTGCTCTACACGCTCTGCAAATAACAGGTGTAACAACAGGTAAAAGGGCGGTGTGGAATCTTCCACACCGCTCTTACTGTAGTTCTAATCAAGGCGCAATGATCAGGGCTGAGCGAACGAGACGAGGATTGGGATTAGGATTAAGATTGGCCCCTGACAACATATTTTGAATGATCTGGTCAGCCGCATAGCGACTGACTTCCTTCCGCGCTTACTCCCTTGACAAGACGCGGGAGAAGGAGGTCGTTCGCTATGCGGGCGACGCGAATAATCTTCAAAGTAATCTTATACATTTGCGGAGATCCGTAGGTCCGATTTCCAATCGGCCACCAACATCGTCGCATAGCATCGTCAACCGGTGTCGCTGGTAGAGCGACTACTACACATGCGCTGCACTGCGGAATGCAAGGGTTGTCGTTCGGTGTAGTAGCCGCTCTACGAGCGGCAGACTGCAACAGGCATGTGAAAAGCACGCCTTAGGGTGTAGTGTTGCTTCTACATGTCACGCCGTATGTAAGAAGGCGGATGAAGCAATAAGCGTATGCCGGGCGATTGTTCGTCAAAGGCGCGTCAAGGGGTTTCATTATCTTTGTTTGGCTCAGAGAGCCAACCCTACACATTTCAACTTTAATGAAACCTGCAAGTCGCGCGACAGGCGCAAGTGGAAGGCCCGACTCATCATTTTGCTCTGGGCGTGGGACACCACGCCCAAAGCCTCGTCAAAATCGCCCAGGCCTTGGGCATTGAAGCTGTCGTTGTTGCGCCATCGTAGGGGCGAAAAATTTTTCACCCATTTTTTGAAGGCGAAAGATCTTTCGCCCAATTGTAAGGAGAAAAAATGAAAACAATCAAAAAGTTAGTGTTGGCATTAGCAGTGGCATGTATCGCCAGCAACGCGGCAGCCGCAACGCTGGATGCCGATTTTATGAGTGTGCCGGATCAATCAAAGCCCTGGGCTTACTGGTGGTGGCTGAACGGTAATGTCGATAAGGAGACTATCACAAGCGACCTTGAGGCAATGAAGCGCGTTGGTTTCGGCGGCCTGCTGATGTTTGATTCTCGTGGTTACCACGACAACATCAATCATGTGGTACTGCCCAAACCTCAAATGGAGTTCATGAGTGATGAGTGGCAGGAGATGCTCACCTGGGGCATAATAGAGGCTGGGCGTCTGGGTCTGGAGGTCAGTGTTAATCTGAGTACAACCGCCGGTTCCCTGAAGGGGCCATGGCCTGTGGGGGAAACCGCTCCGAAACGTATGGTGTGGAGAGGCTTACCACTGAAGAGTGGTGAGAGGTATAGCGCTGTTCTCAAGCATCCGGAGGACAGAAAATACTTCTGGGATATTGCCGCAGTTGCAGTTAAGCATGACGGCGATCTCCTGGAACCGATGCAAGATTGGATTAATGCCGGTGACGGACCAATGGATGGCTGGTCAGGCAAGAAGATCGGAAAAACTGTAGATGCAGCTCCGCGGACGGTGCTCGAGGCAATTGACCTGACAGATAAGATTGATGCCAATGGCGTTTTGAACTGGCAGGTTCCGGAGGGTCAGTGGTCGTTGTTACGCTTTGGGTTCACCACAATCGATGGACATGAGTATGATGTCGATATGATGGACTCATCGGCAGTGGAGGGTCACTTCAACCGCATGGGCGGCAGGATCATTAAAAACGCCGGTCCGCTGGCAGGCAAAACTCTGACCCACTTCTACAATGTAAGCTGGGAGGGCTCGGTGCCAACTTGGACAGCTTCCTTTGAGCAGGAGTTTGACAAATACCGGGGCTACTCCATCAGGCCATGGCTGCCAGTGCTGGCTGGCTTCTTTGTCAAATCACCGGAGGCCACCGCGCGCTTCATGAAAGATTATCGCGCAACCCGCAACAATGTCTTCCGTGAAAATTTTTATGGCACAATGCAGAAGCTCTGCCATAAAAACGGATTAAAATGGCACTCAGAGTCGGGCGGCCCATGGAATCGTGCCCCGGAAATATTCGGTGAGGCTGGACAAATGACCTTTCTGGCGCGCAATGATACTCCGCAAGGGGAGTTTTGGTATACAGGCGCAGAGGGATATAAAGGCCGTCAGATGAGTCGCCCCCCGGCCATGGTTGCGCACACCTATGGCAAACGGATTGCGGCGGCTGAGGCATTCACGCATATGGTGCGGCACTGGACCCCTTACCCCGCTCTGCTAAAGCGTTGCAGTGATGAATCCTTTATTGACGGTGTCAACCATCTGATATGGCACACATTCACCTGCTCTCCAAAGAGGCTTGGACTGCCAGGCAGCGAATATTTTGCAGGCACACACATCAACCCGAACGTTACATGGTTTGAGCAGTCAAAGCCTTTCATCACATACCTCGGGCGCTGCCAACATCTGTTGCAGCAGGGATTGTTTGTGGCAGACGTATGCGTATTCACCGGAGATATCCCTTACCAGCACTGGGGTCGCTTCACAACCAAATGGAGCTCTAAGGCGACTATGGAACTTCCCGCAGGCCATGGTTATGATATCTTCAGCACTGAGGTCCTGCTGGAACGCGCAAAGGTTAAAGACGGCAACATTGTGCTGCCCGATGGTATGAGTTACCATCTGCTGGTGGTTGATTTGGACGATGAGATTGTATCACTGAAAGCCCTCAAAAGAGTTGCGGAGCTGAAAGCCGCGGGTGCACTGGTGGTCTTTGGAAGCCGCAAGCCGACCAAGGCTTACAATATGAGTGCAACCACCGTTGAAGATGACCGGGCAGTGCAGCAACTGGGGCTAAAGCTGTGGGCAAACTCACCCACATTGGAAGAGGCGCTTAAGACAAAAAAGCTTACACCGGATTTCGAGGGGCCATTTGAATACACACATCGCAGAAGCGGCGCTGCGGAGATCTATTTTGTGGTAGGTTCAGGTAAATCTGATTGCGCATTTCGTGTAGAAGGCAAACAACCTGAGCTGTGGAATCCAGTGACCGGAGAAATAGAGGATATCAACGGATGGCAGAGCACTGTGGATGGACGCACTCAGCTAACGCTGGATCTTCCTGAGTTTGGTTCAGCATTTGTCATATTCCGTAAAGCGGGAGTCTCCCGTCCTGCCAAGACTCCGGTAGCAAAGTCGGGAACAACTGACTTAAGCGGAGCATGGAAGGTGACGTTTATGCCAGGCCGCGGAGCGCCAGCCGAGGCGGTTTTCGACCCCCTGATGGGATGGAGCGAGCACAAAGAGTTCGGCATCCGTCACTTCTCCGGAACCGCAACCTACCACAAAAGTTTTGAGGTAGCCGCAAAGGATGAGAAAAAACGCGCGTGGCTGGAACTGGGAACAGTTGCAGCCCTGGCCCAGGTGCGTCTGAATGGCAAGGATCTTGGTATTGTCTGGACCGCGCCCTGGCGTATCGAACTGACCAACGCGCTAAAGTCAGGCGAGAACAAGCTTGAGATTGAGGTTACAAATCCCTGGGCTAACCGGATGGTAGGCGATGCCTCATTGCCTCCAGAGCAACGTATTACGCGCAGCAATATGCAGTACCAAAAAGGTGAGCGGGAAATAAAGGCCTTTCAGGGATTCGCCTCTTCCGATGCCCTGCAGCCATCAGGGCTAAAGGGGCCGGTGCAGGTTGAGTTTTTTGAGGAGTAACTTTGCACTGCTAGCCTTAGTTTTTGTGTTTTTTGAACACATCCACGGCCGCATCATTCTGTAAATCCGGGCCCGGGGTGCTGCGTCCGCGCTTGACATAACTCTCAAGCAGCTTGGTCAGCATCTCCACCTTTTCCGGATAATCGGCCTGCAAGTTTTTGCTCTCGCCAATATCCTGCGCCAGATTGTAAAGCTGGACTGCCGGCAAACCCTGCTTGGTAGCCTGCGCATCTTTCGGCGCACACCAGCCGCCCGAGCCAGCGCAGAGCATCAGCTTCCAGTCGCCTTGGCGAATCGAGAATTTGCCGTCGACAGAGTGATGCACCACCGCCTCACGCCGAGGAGCGATCTCCCTGCCCAGCAGCGCTGGCGCAAAGCTGACGCTGTCCTCACCTGCTTGCGCAGGGAGCTGCTCGCCGCTCAGCTCGGCGCAGGTTGCGATCAGGTCGGTCAGACAGATAGTCTGCTTACTTGTAGAGCCTGCTTTGATCTGTGCGGGCCAGAAGCAGATAAATGGCACGCGGTGACCGCCCTCCCAGATATCCGCTTTGTAACCGCGGTAGTTGGCGCTGGGGTAGTGTCCTTTGGCAACCAGTTCGCCCACATTGGCCGCCGGCGAGCACCCATTATCCGCGGTGAAGATAACCAGTGTGTTTTGCGCTAGCTCCAGTCGTTCCAGCGCATCGATCAGCTGACCAACGCAGTGGTCACTCTGCATCACAAAATCGGCATAGCTGTTCAGTCCGCTACGCCCTTTCCACTCATCCGTAGGAACAATCGGGGTGTGGGGCGAAGCATAGGGTAGATAGAGGAAAAACGGCTTTTTGCCGATCTTGGCCTCGGCCGCGCGTTCCTCGATATACTCAATCGCCTTCTCAGTCAGCTTTGGCATCACATCCACTGCCTCAAACAAGGGGCCAGCCGGACCTTTACGATGAAAAGCCTTGGTTGCGGTCGGCAGCTCCACCACCTTGTTATCCTGGATCCAGGTGTAGGGTGCCATATCGAGTGAGGCGCTGATGCCGAAGAAGGTGTCGAAGCCATGTGTGAGCGGTGAATCGGTCAGCGGCTGGCTGTAATCGACTGTACACCCCTTCAACATGGGGTCGTCGGTCACCTCACCGACCCAGCCCAGACCGAGATGCCACTTGCCGATACAAGCGGTGGCATAGCCGGCCCGTTGCAGCAAGGTGGCCGCGGTTTCGCGTCCCTTCGAAATTAGCGGTTTGCTGTTGCCCCACAGCACACCGGATTGCAGGCGTGTCCGCCAGGCATAGCGCCCGGTCAGCACCCCATAGCGGGTGGGGGTGCAGACCGCTGATCCTGAGTGTGCGTCGGTGAATGCCATCCCCCCGCGGGCCAGCTGGTCAAGGCGGGGGGTTGCGATCTTGCCCTTGCCCTCACTCAAGGCCTGAATATCGCCGGTGCCCATGTCATCGCACAGGATATAGACAATGTTGGGCCGCTCAGCAGCGTATAATCCAGCGCTGAGGCTCGCTGCAACAGCCCAAAAACAAACAGATTTCATAATGGTCATCTTTATCCCCTCACTACATTCATATTCTACAACAAACTACTCCCCCACAATACGCCAGAGATGCTTCTTGCTACGGAGATAAATCGAATTGCCGACAAATGCCGGTGTTGCTTCAACACCCTCGCCCATGGGGTTGCTTGCCAGCTCAAGGCCCTTGCGGTCTGCCGCAAAGATCCTGAACACCCCCTTTTCGCGATCAACGGCATACAGACGCCCCGCCGCAACAATCGGTGAAGCGTAAAAACCGTCATCAAACTCTTTGGCCCACAGCTCTTTTCCGTCCTGCGCATCAAAGCAGACCACCTCGCCGGCATCGTTGGCAATATAGATCAAGCCATCAAGCAGCACCGGACTGGCCACATCCGGAAAAATACCATCGTCAGTTACCCAGAGCTGCTCCGGTTCAGCGCCGGGTTTCAGCCTGAAGGCAATCATGCGGGAGTAACAGTTGGCAGCCACCCAGATGTCTCCCTCCCATGTGATCGAAGGGGCAATCTCGCCACCCACCGCGTTCACCTCCCACAGCTTTTTGCCGGTTGCCAGCTCAACGCCCCAGGTGCTGTCACAGGCGTGTATCAGAACAATCGGTTTCTCGCCGCTTGTCATAACAATCGGCGTGCTCCAGGAGAGGCTGACCTCGCGCGGTGTTTCCCAGATGGTTTGGCCGCATGTGGTGTTGACCGCCATTACTTTAGCATCCTCGGCCTGATCCCATTGGATCAGCAACATCTCACCCTGATAGGTCAAGGAAGAGGCATGGCCATAGCTGTTCTGCGGCCGCCCTAGATAGCGCTGCCACACGATCTTGCCTGTATGATCCAACGCCACCAGATCGCCGGTGGCAAAGATAGCGTAAACACGCTCCGCATCGCAGGCCGGCGAGGAGGCGGCGAAGCCGGTGTCCTCTGTGACCTCCGGCAGCTTCTCGCTCCCTTTCGCGCCATCCGGAATATCCGTCACCCAGAGTTCGCGACCGCTCTGTGTGTCATAACAGTAAACCCGTCGCGCCGCCGCGCTGCCAGCTGTCAAAAAGACTTTATCACCCCACACAACCGGTGTACCGGCGCCGGCCTCCGGCAGCGCCACCTTCCATTTGATGCCCTTGCCCTGGGTGCCGTCCCACCTCAAAGGCGGGTTCTGTGCTGAGGCTCGTCCGGACATAGTCGGGCCGCGCATGTTAGGCCACTGCTCCAGCAGCTCGTCCAGCCTCGGCCCCAGCATGCAGGCGCAGACATTCTGCTGGCCAGCCGCCAGCTCCTTGTTGGTCAGTGCGGCGCGCAGCTCCCGGTCGGCAACTGTTCTTGTGGCAGGGCTGTGTCGCACCTGCAACACAATTGCGAACACTGTTAAAAGGGCCCCGGCACCCAGCAGTGCCCGGACCGCCAGTTTGTCGGCTCTGGCAGGATGAGCGTTGATCACCCCGCGAGGATCGGGGATTGGCAGGGCCAGCCGCCAGGCAACGCCAAAGCAAGCGGCTGTAACCAACAGCCCTAAAACCAGCAACATCATGCCGTTCTGCCGGAATGTCATGCTGTTGAAATAGGTGTGGCGAGCCAGCTGATCAAGCTCACGGGCGAATGCGACAGCCTCCTGATTGTCAGGGTTGCCACGCGTTTGAGCCAATGCACGCTCCAGCGCCTCTGAACGAACAGTGGCGCTCTGCCCGGATTGATGCCAGTCCAGGGTCAGCAGAGTTCCCACAGTAAAGGTGAAAACCAGTGCCACAAACGCTGCGCCTCGGGCGCTCTGCCGCAAAACCTCAAAACGCACTCTCTCTCTTTTATTATCCATCCGCACCATATTAAAACAGAGTTGCCCTATGCGCAACCACAAATATTGAAATACCGTTTGATTCAGGGGTGTATTATGCTATTATTATTATCCGGTTAAACAAAAACCCGAGATTATTACATTCAAGTTGGAGCAATCATGAATATTTTCATTCCACTGGCTGAAGGCTTTGAAGAGCTGGAAGCTGTTACCGTCATCGACATTCTACGGCGCGCCGGACTATCCGTAACAACGGCCTCACTCACCGCGGACAAGCTGGTTTCAGGGGCTCACGGTATTGTGATCCAAGCCGACGCAGTGTTGGACGAGTTGGAGCTGGGCGAGTTTGGCGCTGTGGTCCTGCCTGGGGGCGGTCTGGGCACTGAAAACCTGATCAAAGATCAACGGATCACCCAGATCGTGCAGGGGTTCAACGCTGAAGGGAAGTATGTGTGCGCCATCTGCGCCGCGCCGACCCTCCTGGCCGAGGCAGGTGTTTTAGAGGGGCTTAAAGGCACCTGCTACCCCTCCTGCGCTGCGGCGCTGGGAGAGTCCTATGCGAACGCGCCGGTCATTGCGGATGGTAACATCATCACCAGCCAGGGACCCGGCACCGCCATGCTGTTTGGGCTGGTGCTGGTGCATCACTTTGCGGGCGAGGAAACCGCGCGTAAGGTTGCCAAAGCCCTGCTGACAAAGTATTGAGAAGTGCTGAAAGCGCGTAATTTCAGGCCCTTGCGGAAGGGCAAGACAAACATGTTGGCCCTTAAAAACATGTTATTGGGGGCCAATCCTAAACGCCTACAGTGCGGTTTTACGCTTTATTCACTCCGTCTAGATGGAGTACCTCAAGCTTCCAGCTTGAATGAAAATGTTTTCTGCAAGCAAGATGCTTGCACTATTCCATTATCACTTTTAGTGTCACGTCTCAATAGTCAGCCCTGGAGCAGCCTTCCTCCTTCGCCAAGGCTACGGCGGACAAAGAAAGGCTGGACAACAAACCTTACGGGGCAACCGTTTGTTGTTCACGCTTCCCTGTCACGGCGTAAAAGCGAAGCTCGACTTGTCCGGGCATAGCTATTACGAAGCCTGAAGCCGGAAGCGTGCTCTTTGCTTGCCGGCCGATTATTGAGAAGTTTTCTTCGTTTCCCTGAACGCGGGGCGTTTGTTACTTTAGTGTAGTAGTCGCTCTACCAGCGACATATGCCGCTCGTAGAGCGGCATCGGTTGACGATGCTGTGCGACGATGTTGGTGGACGATTGAGATCATGCGGGGGCTCGTCCACCAGCATCGTCGCCGCCGCCGCCGCCATCGTCAACCACAGACGCGGCTGACCAGAGTGCGTGCCCTGGTCATTCGCGTGCCGTCTGTAGTCGCCCGCATAGCGGACAACTTCCTTGCTTCGCGCCTTGTCATATGCTGTCATCCGCAGGCAGGTCAACTCTGGCGCGCGCAGCCTTTTTTTCACCGTGCCTGCTCTTTTCATCCAGCATGCGGGCCTGCTGCCGACGGGAGCGGCGGCGTTTCTGGCGACGGATTTTCTCCCGCTCCTGAATCCGCTTCGAGTGCTCTGATTTTTCTTTCTCTAGAATTTTCTCCGCCAGCTCCTGGCGCGCCAGCCAGCGGTTGACCTCACGCGAGCGGTTTTGCCCACACTTGATCATGAGCTGACTGGGCGCATGATGCAGCCGGACAGTTGAGGCGGTTTTGTTCACCTTTTGGCCGCCGCTGCCGCTGCCTAGTATGAACGACTCCTCAATATCATCCTCAAAAACCGATGCAAGCTCCATGCGGCGTTTAATTTTTTCAACTGTTTCCTTTGAAATCATGGGTAGCTCGGTTCTGAAGTTCTAAAATGCGAGTGTTCTAAAATGGCTCGCCGCCGCCTCTCAGCCCGCTAACAGCCATGCGCACTGCGCCTAGGCAGGCGGCCTAATTGAGTTTGTTCAATACGTCAAAGCTATTTACGCGCATTGAAACACGAACATACGTATACGAAAATTACCGCTTATTATCAAGGGTTTTATTTTTCAGCCCATATCGCTTGACAACCTTGTCAGAGATGCTGTAAGTTATTAACAGTATAATTACAAACACTTTCATTCAGGTGTGATTATGAATAAAAAAACAAATGGCCTCAAATTTATCTGTGCTCTGGCAATCCTAACTCTATGGAGTATGCAGGTCAGCGCCTTTGACCCCACCAACCTTACCGACTGCGTGATGTGGTTACAAGCTGATGCGAACAACATCCAGACCAACAGCGCAGCAGGCCGTGTCTCGCAATGGAACGATATCTCCGGACAGAATAACCATGCTTATCAAAGTGATGCCAGGCGCCAGCCGCTCTATGTCGAGAACGGAGCAAATGGGCACCCCACCATATATTTCGATGAGCGCAACTATAGTGTTGCTTATGCCGCGGGGTTGTTGACCGACAACCAGTTGACAAACTCTTTTTCCGTCTTTATCGTGGCGCGCATAATCGGAGCTGATGAACGCGGAATCTCAACCTGGCGACGAATCCTGCCCTCCCGCGATAAAAACTGGTTTCTGGGCACCTACACTCCCGGCACCTTTTATATGCACGGCCACATCGGCGAAGTCAGCGGTCTGCCAACGCGCTTGAAGTCATCCTTCCAGCACAACCGCACCTATACCATGGCAGCTGTCAACAATATGACTGAACAGCGCTTCTATGTTGACGGCCATGACCTGACCGGCAATGCAACCAGGAACACTCCTCCCGGGCGGCTGACTGTCGGGGGTGCTGGCGGTGCCTCCCAGGACCCCAGCAACTCGCAGGTCTCTGAGGTCATTGTTTACAACCGCGCGCTCTCTCCAGCAGAGCGAGAGCAGGTCGAAAGTTATCTGGCCACACGCTACAACATAACAGACGAAGGCTTTAATGGCTCAGAGTGGAGCGGCTTTGGCGCCAACGGCAACTGGAGCAACAGCAATAACTGGAAGCAGGCAATGCCCGCAGCGCCTACCCTTGCCTTCAATAATGCCCTCCAGAGAACATCAATCAATGATCTCATTGGGCTAACCATCGACAGCGTCATGATCTGGGAGCAATCCTGGGAGCTCTCCGGCAATGACATCACCCTCAACCACGGAATTTTTTGCAACGCATCCGCTGTTTGGGAGCTGAATACAACCCTCCCCGCTGGCTCGCACGCCTTTACTGTTGGAAACAACAGGCACTTGACGCTTTCCGGCGTACTCTCAGGCACCGGAGACCTTTTAATGGGTTATGGACCGGAGGCTAAAGGCACATTGACATTAGCCTCTCCTGCAAACACCTTTACCGGCACAGCTAAGCTTATGGGAGGAATCGCCGAGATCATTGCCCTGGCAAACGCCGGCGAACTTAGCTCTTTAGGCGCAGCCTCGGGTGTTGATGCAACCATTCTGGTCGGTAACTATCACAACAGCAACTATGATGGGCTGCGCTATATCGGAGCTGCCAACGCAGCAACCGACCGTCCATTCGAGTTTGTACGCAACTGTGTCATTGAGAACGCCAGCCCCTCTGATGCCACCCTGACCTTCAGCGGCAGCTGGTCCGCTGCCTACAGGCCAGGAGGATCGGCACCAGCAGCTATCCATCTAAGATCCACCTCTTCCGGGGTCAATACCCTCAACAACACATTCTCCGATGCGCCGGGCGGACAAAACCCCCTTGAGGTTAAGGTTCAGAGCGGCACCTGGGCTTTCATCAAAACCGGCACCTCGGTAGGCGGCAACTGCACCATCGAGGGCGGCACAGCACTAATCAACGGCACATCCGCAGGGTGCCCCAGCTCTGGCCGCTTAAGAGTTATGCCGGGCGGAACACTGGCTGGCACAGGCGTAGTCTCTTCCGCTGGATCAGCCCTGCAGTATCCTGGAGCCACCATCTCACCTGGCGACCCCTCAGTCAACGGCGGTGTCGGCTGCCTCACATATGACTGCGTCGCAGGACTGGATGGCATACGCATGATCTGCCAGGTAAACAGTGAAACCAATGACCATATAATAATCAACGCTGAAGCCTTCATCCCGGGATTTATGACAATTGAAATAGTGGCTGATTCTGCCGAAGATTGCCCTGCAAGTATGCGCATCATCGAAGCCCGCTCATTCACCGGCACAACCGATATCTCAGGCTGGGATATCTCCGGGCCATGCGCATATTACGCTGCTATTGAAGGAAACACGATTGTGCTGCACAAGCTGCCGCCGCCTGCCACCAGCGACTGGGGGCACTCCATGCTGATCAGCTTCAATGGGTATCAAGGTGCCTCAACCTTAACCAACTTCCCGGCTCTGATCAAACTGCGGGAGGGTTGCGGCAACAACCGCTTCCATTATGCCGACTGTGGAGCAGACGGCTCTGACCTGCTCTTCACCGCTGCGGATGGAACAGCCCTCAGCCACGAGATTGAAACCTGGGACATAGATGGAGAGTCGCATGTATGGGTCAAGATCCCGGCGCTCAACCGTAAGGCAGAGATCACTGCCCACTGGAATAACCCGGCCCAGGCTGTCGACGCAAATCCGTTCGTCCCAACCGATCTGCCAGAGTGTGGCCTCTGGCTGCATGGGGCCGCAGGCTTAGTTACCAACGCATCCGGTTATGTCTCTCTCTGGCAGGATCAATCAGGCAACGGGCACGATGCCTATCAGAATGATACCAGCAAGCAGCCGAAATGGGCGGCAAATGCCTGCAACGGAGTGCCTGGCATCCGTTTTGAAGCATCGGGTGCCAAAGATGGACTGCACGGCACCTGGAGTGCCCCCAACAACGTACCCTACTCCGTTTTTGTAGCTGGTATTCACCAGGGTGTCAACGGCTATGCCTGGCGCCGGATAGTTCAGGGTTCCAGCGGCTATAACTGGGGTATCGCACTTGAGAATGCTGGTACTTTCTACACCTTCGTCCCAAAAACAGGAGGTTACACTGATGTTGTTAGAACAAATATCCGGCCCGCGCCAGGCACACCGTTTGTCGGCTCCATGATCAGCAGCGCCACCAACATCCAGTTCTGCCTCAACGGCTTTGCCTATGCTTCTGCCGCAGCATACGGCGGCCCTAACTTAATGGGCATGGGCACGGGAGGACATAGCGGCGATGGCTGGGACGGCGATGTGTTGGAGGTGATTGCCTATGACCGCAAACTATCCTTTGAAGAACGTTGTCAGGTGGAACGCTATCTGGCCCTTAAATACGACACTCTGTCAGCGCACCGTGTGCCCGCTTTTGGCCTCAAGCAGTGGTTCCGCGGCGACTGTGTGGTGGCTGATGTAATGGATGGCTCAACGCCGCGCGTATCAAAATGCGAAAACCAAACCGAGATCGCAGCCGCCATGCATGCCACTCAAGCTGACACAGCCCGCCAACCAGCGCTGGTTGCAAACTCATTCAATGGTAAGCCCGCAATGCGCTTTGATGCCGTAGCCGGAGAGTACGACAGCCTGAAAAGCTCTGCATCCGCAATCGGAAACACCTACTCGATCTTTGCTGTTAGCAGCACAAGCGTAACCAACGACGGTGAACGGGTCATCCTGCAGGGCGCAAACAGTGTCACCTCTTTGAGTGTTAAAGAGGGAGTTGTCACCCACAGCTCTGCTGGCACTGTTTCTCAACTCCTGCCATGCCAGATAAACACCCCTTCCATAAAAACCATGATCTGTGATGGCATCGCCTCGCGCCTCTATGTTAACGGCGTGAACCTGACCCAGGATTCAATGCCTCGCGCTGCATGGGGGCCGAACGGCGAACGAGAGAACGGCGTTTTTTACTACGGGGCGGGCACCGGTGACAGCGCTCGCGACCTGCCGCTGGACGGAGATTTGGCCGAGGTACTGGTCTACAACCGTGCGCTCTCCAATAGTGAACGCCGCCGCATCGAAGCTTATCTCGCTGCCCGCTACGCCATACCAGTGGATAGCTCCAATCGCGAGGTTTGGTCGCCAGAGTTCGACGGAGTCTGGCATTTCAGCGGCACAGAGCGCCTGCTGCTGGCCGACGCATCAGCCGCCCAGAACGGCGGCGCGTTAAAGGGTGTTGATAGCCCGGTGGCTGCAGCTGCCTTTGCCGGCCATGGCTTGCAGTGGAGCAACGCTCAACAACTGGGACGCTCGCGCATTGCCCCCGGAAAAACGCCGCAGACCATCTCATTCTGGAGCTGGCAAGCAACTCCTGTGGCAAATGAAGCAACACTCCTGGCAGGCACCGGTGGTGCCCCCTATGCGTCGCTCAATAACGCGAACAGCAAAATTAAGTTCGCAGGCACAGATGTTGCAAACCAGAGCACCCCCACCACAGGAGCGTGGAGTCATTATGCGGTTGTCACCGACCCATCAACCCAACGCGTTCAGGTTTACGGCAACGGTCAGGCAGTCACAACTCTCCCGGATGCCATCGCGCAGAACCTGCCCCTAGGTCAACCGCTGACCTTTGGTCATGCGGGCAACGTAAATGACGCAACCAAGACCTTCAGCGGCATACTTGACGAAGTGCGCCTCGAAAATGTCTCCCGCAGCGCGGACTGGATCAAGGCGGCCTACATGACACAGGCCGAGAACAACAAATTCACCAGCTATAACTATTGGGGTATGGTGATCATTGTGCGATAGCCAGAGGCCATTCGAAAACTTTATCGAAAAAAGAAAGAGCGGGAAAATAACCGTAGAGGGCGCAGAGAGTGGTTGCTGTGCTGATCTGAAACCACGTAAACAATAAAAAGGAAGCTTATGAAAAAAAAGACGCATTGCCGTGTTCAAACTGACTCTGATTCTGTTCCCGCCAGCCCGCGCTGTGGACACAGCGTGGCAGAGATCAAACTCTCGTTCTTAGATAACCTGCTGTGCGCCATGGGACGCATGCCGCGCGCTGCCACCTGCAATGACAGCTATACCGCTTTGGCGCTGACCGTGCGTGACCGCGTGCTCAAACAAGGGGTCAAGACCATGGAGGTCTATGCCGAGCAGGATGTGCGAATTGTCGCCTATCTCTCCGCTGAATTTTTGCCCGGCCCGCATCTGGCAAACAACCTGCTCAACCTCGGGCTCACAAAAAACACCCTGCAGGCAATGGAGGAGCTGGAACTCAATCTCTCGGTCCTGCTTGAACAGGAGGAAGAGCCGGGACTTGGCAACGGCGGTCTGGGGCGGCTGGCCTCCTGCTATCTGGACTCGCTGTCCACACTTGGAATCCCGGCAGTTGGTTACGGTATCCGCTATGAATTCGGGATCTTCGACCAGACCATCCAAGATGGCTGGCAGGTGGAGATCACTGACAAGTGGCTGCGCTACGGCAACCCCTGGGAGATCGTACGACCGGAGATCGCTTATAATGTGAAGTTCGGCGGCAGCACACAGAGAGTGACCGACTCTCAGGGCCGCGACTCTGTGCATTGGCACCCTCAGAGTGTTGTCAAGGGGGTGGCATATGACACCCCTATCCTCGGGTATCGCGTGGGCACCTGCAACTATCTGCGCCTCTGGAAGGCGGAAGCAGTTGAATCCTTTGACTTCGCAGCCTTTAACTACGGTGACTACTACCGGGCCGTAGAGAGCAAAATGCACTCGGAGAATATCACCAAAGTGCTCTATCCCAATGATGAGGCGATTCAAGGCAAGACCCTGCGGCTGCAGCAGCAGTTCTTTTTCGTCACCTGCTCACTGCAGGATATGATGCGCGTGCATACGCTCATGAAACGCCCCATGAGAACTTTCCATGAAAAGTGGGCCATTCAGCTCAATGACACGCACCCCTCACTGGCTGTGGCCGAGCTGATGCGGCTACTGGTGGATGTGCATCGTATGGCGTGGGATCATGCCTGGGAGGTTACCCGACGCACCTTTGCTTACACCAATCACACGCTGCTGCCAGAAGCCCTGGAGCGGTGGCCAATCGCATTACTCGGCGAACTGCTGCCGCGCCACCTGGAGATTATCTATGAGATCAATAGGCACTTTCTGGACGAGGTGCGGCTGGCCTTCCCAGGCGATGAAGCCCGGGTGGCCCGCATGTCGCTGGTGGATGAAAGCGGTGAGCGTTCGATCCGCATGGCTCACCTGGCAACAGTTGGCAGCCACTGCGTCAACGGCGTTGCACGCCTGCACTCTGAGCTGCTGCGCGAGACTGTTATGCATGACTTCTATCAGATGTGGCCAGGTAAATTTATCAATATTACCAATGGTGTGACACCCCGCCGCTTTCTGGCTGCCAGCAATCCGTCGTTGGCCGAGCTCATCAGTAGCCGTATTGGGGATGGCTGGCATTGCGACCTGTACCAACTCCGGAAACTTGAGCCACTGGCGGATGATGCCGAATTTCAACAAGCCTGGCGCAAGGTAAAAATTGCCGCCAAACGTGACCTGGCAGGGTTGATTGAGCAGCGCACCAACATTGTTGTGAATCCGGATTCGCTCTTCGACATACTAGTCAAGCGGCTGCACGAATACAAGCGCCAGCACTTGTGTGTTCTGCATATCCTCACGCTCTATCTGCGGCTCAAGCGCGACCCGCAGGCCAAGGTGCCAGCCCGTACCTTTATTTTCGGGGGTAAGGCAGCGCCAGGCTATACCATGGCCAAACTGATCATCAAGCTGATCCACTCCGTGGCAGAGATAGTCAACCACGATCCTGAGATCGCGGGACGGCTCAAGGTTGTCTTCTTCCCGGATTTCAACGTGAAAAACGCACAGCATATCTATCCCGCCGCTGATCTCTCCGAGCAGATTTCGACTGCCGGCAAGGAGGCCTCCGGCACAGGCAACATGAAATTCGCCATGAACGGTGCCCTCACCATCGGCACCCTGGACGGCGCGAATGTGGAAATCCGCGAAGAGGTCGGTGAGGAAAACTTCTTCCTTTTCGGTCTCACAGCACCGGAGGTCGCTGAGCGCAAAGCGCACGGCTACCAGCCGTATGGACTTTACCAGAATAACGTGGCACTTAAAGAGGTACTGGACTTCATTAGCTCAGGCGCACTGGCCGGAGGCGATAGATCGCTCTTCCGCCCGCTGGTCGACAACCTGCTGTACAAGGACCCCTATCTGCTACTCGCGGATTATCAGGACTATGTTGAGTGCCAGGAGCGCGTCAGCAAACTATGGGACAAGCCCCAAGAATGGACGCGCGCCTCAATCCTTAACGTTGCCCGCACCGGCAAATTCTCCTCTGACCGCTCCATAAGCGACTACTGCGAACATGTCTGGCATGTGAAGCCGCTGATTGTGGATTAGGCGCCCGGGTGAGGCAGCAATGCACCGAGTTCCCTGGTCACTAAGTCACTAGGGCAAAAAACAGCTTGCAGCTTGGACTGCGGAGCAGCCTGCAAGAGACAAGCCGGAGATCGGAGATCATTTTCGTACGCTCTTCGATGCCGACCCTGACCCTGAGTTGTGGCCGCACACCCACGCCTAAGTAAGCAAGCTGCAAGCGCAAGATCTGTCGCTCGGTGTCGCTCATAGAGCGACTACTACACATGCGCTGCACTTTGAAATGCAAGCCGTCGTGCAAGCCTTGCCGTTCGGTGTAGTAGCCGCTCTATGAGCGGCATTGCGCTGCGCATTCCACCGCACACCGGCTTGCAAGCCTTGTCGTTCGTGTAGTAGCCGCTCTATGAGCGGCATGGGCTGACGATAATGGACAACGATACTGATCGACGATTTTTACGGGACTGATTACCGAGAATTACGCGCTCCCCCGCTTTTATGCTGGATAGAGACCATTAGAAGTGATATTTTGCATCCTTGATTAAAGTTTTATCAAAAAAAAGGTTTTAGTATGAAAAATAAAGCTGTTGCTGCACCGAAGAAAGCTGTTGTCCTCCGCGGGAAATCCGCCTACTCTGAGGCCGGGGTGGATATCGACTCCAAGATGAGCGGTATTCAAAGCATTAAAAAGATGGTGGCTGGCACACGAACACCCGGGGTGATCGGCGGCATTGGCAGCTTTGGCGGCCTTTTTGAGTCGCCGGGCAAGGATCATATGCTTGTTTCCAGCGCCGATGGGGTGGGCACCAAGCTGAAGGTCGCCAGTCTTGCAGGAAAGCACGACACCGTCGGCCAGGACCTGGTCAACCACTGTGTCAACGATATCCTGGTGCAAGGGGCGAAACCGCTCTTTTTCATGGATTATATTGGAACCGCGCAGTTTGACGCTGAGATCTTCCATGATGTGATTAAGGGACTCTGTATTGCCTGCAAGCAGAACGGCTGCGCTCTGCTCGGCGGCGAAACCGCTGAGATGCCTGGCCTCTACCCTCCGGGAGAGTATGATCTGGTGGGCACTATTGTTGGCTCAGTTAAAAAGAGCCGGATCATCACCGGCGAAAAAATCCAGCCGGGTGACGTGCTGATCGGGCTGCCCTCCGGCGGGTTGCAGACCAATGGGTTTTCGCTGGCCCGCAAGGTCATTTTTGAGAGCTGCGGCCTTGCTCCGCATGATCTCTTCCCTGGCTCTAAACAGAGCGTGGCTGAGGTGCTGCTGGCAGTACACAAGAGCTTTCTCAAACCAATCAGCGCGCTGCTGGATGCCAAGATCCCGATTCCGGGCATGGCGCACATCACGGGCGGCGGATTTTATGATAACATCCCACGGGTTCTGCCAAAGAGCTGCGGCGCCACTATCGACCGCTCCGCTTGGACTACACCGCCGGTGTTTGAGTTTATTCAGCGTGAAGGCAAGGTTGATACAGATGAGATGTACCGTGTTTTCAATATGGGGATCGGCTATGTGATCATCCTGCGCGAGAAGAATGTGACTGAAGCCATGCAGATTTTGAAAAAACTGCGCCAGGCACCGGTTGTGATCGGCGGCATCACCAAGGGAAAGAATTCGGTTACCTGCATTAACTAAGCCAAACAGCAACACTATACCCTAAGACGTGCTTTTCACATGCCTGTTGCAGTATGCCGCTCGCAGAGCGTCTACTACACCAAACAACAACCCTTGCATGCCGCAGTGCAGCGCATGTGTAGCAGTCGCCCGCAAAGCGGACGACTTCCTTTTCCGCGTCTTGTCAAATAGAGCTGGCGCGGAAGGGGGTCAGTCGCTATGCGGCTGACTGTGCCGCGTGCCTGATCACTCGCAAGCCGCTTGCGAGCCGTGCTGGAGCCCGTGCTGGGGTCAGCCCGTGCTGGGGTCAGCCCTTGAATTAGTCGTTTAGTAACTGCCTATGAGCCCGTGCTGGGGTCAGCCCTTGAATTAGTCGTTTAGTAACTGTCTATTACGCTCATCTCCTCTAAAAGCTTTTTGCACTCCTCTACCTCAGAGCTCAGTTCTCTGTTTTCTTCAATCAGATTTCAGCTGCGCTGATCTGTTTGCTGTGTGCATCACCCAGCATCCTGCAGGTCACATGATATATGGCTTCCGGATATTCCACTCTGACATGTCTAGCCATGGAGAAATTAAAGCAGAAGCTGGCTGACAACGTAAGCGAAACAACTAATTCAAGGGCTGACCCTTTTGACAGCAATTGTCGTCAATATAATCGCCGCGCACTGTCACTTTTATAGTATCCCAAGCTGGCTTCAGCCATGGCGGTATAAAATCCGTTTCCGAGAGAGTTAGGGTGGAGTTCTTAAAAGCGATTCCATAGCGGCCATCAACACCTGCCGCAACCTGAACACATCCCGAGGGAGAGAGTTCTCAGAGTTTTTTGCCCGCGAATCTCCGCGAAAGGATAAGGGTATTTCATCCCTGCTACGCAGGGTCGCTAATCGCTTGAAATACCCTTATCATAAGATCACTCTTAAAACATGACTTGCAATCTTAACACGAGACTCTGTGCTTTAAACTTTTAGTGATTAACGACTCCACAACGTGAAAAAAAAATTTAAAGCGCAATATTCGCGGAGATTCGTGGGCGAAAAATTGGTTGCGGCTATGCTGCGCTAGGCTTTCCGCTGCTACCGATCGAGAAAACTTCTTGCCGCCAACAACCAGTGTGCCTAGCCAAAAACAAAAAAGACACTCTATCAAATCATCACTCACAATCAATTTACTACCAAGTTATAAAAATAGTACTCCTTCTTTTTGTAAACCACAATAGGGAAAACAACTTTTTTCGTTTTATTTTTCTCTAATTTTTACCGCTTTACGGAGGGCTTTCCGGGCGGTGGCGGACAAGGCGGGATCATGGTCAGTTGCAAGCTCTGCCAGCAGATCGCGGTCAGCACCGAGATCCCCGAGGTTCTGCCAACCCGCCACGAGCATCTGCAAACAGTAATCCCGGCGGCAAATCGCGCAAGGCTTTGATACAGCCGCTGTAGTCAGTGATGGACGTAGAAAGAAAGGCGTACGGGCGAATAAGCATGCTAGACACAGCCTGAATACGGGCCGCACGAACCTTAGGCGGCAGGTAATCCGCAGCGGGGAGTGTCCGTACAACACACGGCGGGTGAACAGGCACCACCACGTCAGCGGTGTCACTCTGTTTCTTCGCTGGGAGGTGCCATGAAATCAGGGCAGCTGCGACAGCCGCCACAACAGCCGCCGCAAAATATTTAGACTTGGATATTCTCATGTTTTCACCATAATTTCACTAACTTTCAAGCTTTGCTGTCAACTTACCAATAGGTCCTTCACATACCGATTCTATCACGATTTCAACGGACAACGGTTCTTTCTGATTTCTAAAAGAGACACTTTCCATAACCTCCCGCCCCTCAACCATCTTTTATCCCAGCGTCAATCGTTAATTACTAATCTAAGGTTTGACCCTGTTTTGGCGCTGTGTCCTTTCTCTGTTTTCGTCTCAGGATGCCTTCTTAACAAGGCTTCGGATGTTTTCCGGTTGTCCAGCCTTGATTCGCCCTAGAGCCATTGAAAGCATAGCAATATAGGCCATGCCAATCCTGAGTTCCATTTTGTCTTTGCCCCGGATGGTGTGTTTTTCAAAGCCGAAGCTTTCATCCAGCCTGCTGTAAATCCGTTCACAAGCACCGCGTTTATCATAATGGTCCTGC
>JAQUCE010000020.1 GCA_028686345.1 Kiritimatiellia bacterium | reverse complement strand
TCGAGGTTAAAAACCTGTGAATGGCAATCGCCTGCCGTGCGCTTCCCTTTTAACCACCAAGTGGTCTCAAATTCGAGGTTAAAAACCTGTGAATGGCAATCGCCTGCCGTGCGCTTCCCTTTTAACCTCGTCATTGCAACCACTTTGTGGTTGCAATAACCCTCAAAGAATGAGCATGCAATCCCCGTAGCTGAAGAAGCGGTAGCGCTCACGCAATGCCGCGGCATAGGCTGCCAGCACCAGCTCGCGACCCGCAAGCGCGGCGATCATCATGATCAAGCTCGACTGCGGCAGATGAAAGTTAGTCAACATCATATCAACCGCTTGAAATTGGTAGGGCGGATAGATGAAAATCGCGCTTTCGCTGCTCTCAGCAACGATCCGCCCACTATGCCTGGCCGCCACGCTCTCCAGTGTACGCACCGTGGTGCTGCCCACGCAGAGCAGTCGCCCGCCGCGCGCGCGACAGGCGTCCACCGCCGCCGCGCACTCCGGGCTGACCACATATCGCTCGCTATCCATGCGATGCTCCTCAACAACTGCGCTCTTGACCGGCTTAAAGGTGCCGGGGCCGACGTGCAACGTGAGGTACTCGCGGCTGACACCGCGGCGGTCGAGCGCTGCAAAGAGCTCATCCGTGAAGTGTAGGCCCGCGGTCGGGGCCGCCACCGCCCCGGTTTCACGGGCATAGATGGTCTGGTAGCGCTCACGGTCCAATTGCGTCTGCCGCTGATCGCCACTGCGGTGGATGTAAGGCGGCACAGGAGTCAAACCATGTTGATCCAAAATCTCCATCAGCGGCAGGCGCGAGCTAAAGAGAACCGTGCAGATGCCCTCTTCATGGCGCTGAATAATCCGCGCCTGCAACAGGTTGTCAGCAAAGAGCGCTTCCAGTCCGGGCCGCATCTTGCGCCCTGACCCGCTTAAGCAGCGCCAGCAGCATACCTCCCCGGCTATGGCTGGCTCGTCTGCTGGCAGAGGCAGCGGTTGTAGCAACAACAACTCCAAGGCCCCGCAAGTGTCGGCCCAGCGCCCCTTGAGCCGGGCTGGAAAGACCTTGGTGTTGTTCAGCACCATCAAGTCGCCGGGGTTGAGATATTCAACAATGTCGCCCACCATGCGGTGCTCAATTTTCGCAGTGGCACGGTGCAGCACAAGCATCCGTGAGTCGCCACGCTCGACCGGCGGCTCCTGTGCAATCAGCTCTTCAGGGAGTTCGAAATTAAAATCAGAGGTTAACATAGGAAAGTTGGTCTCGTTTTCTTACTTTTTATGCGCGTTTTTTATCTCTCACATCAGGCTTCGTCCCGCAAGCGGAACTACGCCCTGACGGGGAAGGCACAGAGTTCTCAGAGTGTACACTTTTGCTCTCTGTGCCCTCTGTGACTCTGTGAGAGATAATTTATCAAGTTAATCCTGGTAATCCTGTTATCCTGTCAAAAGTTGTTTGCCTGCCTGTGCGTTGCACGCAGACAGGCGGCTATGCTGCGCCAGGCTCCTTGTGGTTTCAAAAAATCTCCCTCGCTTCACTCTAACCTACGCCTCACCCGCCTCGCACCCGAGTCGCACGAGGTTGGCAGTGAACGCAGGGAAGGATTCGTTGAGAATCTCCGCATCCTGCACAACCACCGGTGCCGGGGATTGCAACCCTGCCAGCGCGAGCGACATTGCCAGGCGATGATCCCCGTGTGCTGCGCAGCTTCCGCCTTGAACAGTTCCGCCCGTGACAGCAAAACCATCAGGAAACTCCTCCAGTACAACACCCAGCTTTTTGAGTTCATTGCAGAGCGTGGTAATACGATCGCTCTCTTTGTGGCGCAGCTCCTCAGCCTCACGCACCATTGTGGTGCCCTCAGCGTAGGCGGCGGCAACTGCGAAGGCTGGAAACTCATCGATCATGCGTACAACACTCTCGCCGCTGACGTTAATGGCTTTAAGCGGCGCGGCGGTGAGTGTGATATCAGCGACTTGCTCGCCGCAGCTGACCCGCTGGTTTGTAATCGTGATCACTGCGCCCATCTCGCGCAGGGCATCGAGAATACCGGTGCGTGTGGGATTAACCCCGACATCCCGGATCGTGATCCTAGAGCCAGGCACAATCGCGGCGGCCACCAGCATAAAAGCGGCGGATGAGATATCGCCCGGCAGGGTGATCGCCAGCGGTGCAAGCGGCTGGGCGAGCGGCTCGATCTTCACGGTGTAGGGCTCCTCAACGGTGATCGCGGCGCCCATGGCGGCGAGCATACGCTCTGTGTGGTCGCGTGAGGGGCCGGGCTCCTGCAAGATGGTGGCGGCATCAGCACTGAGGGCTGCCAGTATGAGGCAGCTCTTAACCTGGGCGCTGGCAATCGGCAGGGTATATTGAATCGCCGCGAGCTTGTTGTCGGGTGTCCGGCTCGTCAGTGTGAGTGGGGCGCACCCGGAATCCGAGGTGATTGGAACGTTCATCTGTCGCAGCGGATCAATGATGCGGTTCATCGGCCGGCTGCGCAGGCCGGCTGAGCCGTCGAGCACACAGGCGGTGCCGCTGGCAGCCAGCGCTCCGGCCAGCATCCGAATGGTAGTGGCGGAGTTGCCGCAGTCCAGCGGCGCGGCGGGAGCTGTGAATCCATGCAGCCCTTTGCCAACCACCGTCAGAGAGTCGCCTTCCAGCCTCCATTCAATGCCCAGTGCGGTGATTGAGTTAAGCATGGCGCGGGTGACACCAGAGACGAGAAACCGGTTGACCGTGCTCGTTCCCTCAGCCAGCGCGGCAAAGAGCGCCGCGCGGTGTGAGAGTGATTTGTCGCCCGGCAAAACAATACTTCCACTGAGCGGCTTGAGTGCTGTGATTGATAAATTCATGGCGGGTATTATAGAGCAAGAGGAGTGAAGAGTGAAGGGCTAAAGCACCTGTCAGCGTGGAACGCACAGGCAGGCAACCAAATGGGGCTCTGTGATGTGTAAAAGGCCTTCGCTCTCACTGAGAAATTTGCAACAAGGTTTGCGACAAAGTTTTTCGTATGCTCCGGAATTGAATCTAACGAGTGATTTTGATAATATATAGCGATGGATAATGTCAAGACAAACTGTCACCAACCACCGAAACTCAGCACCCCTGCGCGGGAGTGCATCTTCTCTGTCATTGATTTTGAAACAACCGGGGCCGTGGCCGGATATCAAGTTGAGCCGTGGCAGGTTGGGATTGTGTCGGTTGCGTACGGCGAGGTGAAAGCGGACAATTTTTTTGACTCTTATCTGTACATCAATGACCGGCCCTTCAACCCCATGGCTCCCGGGCGCCATGCGCAAATACGCCACAAGCTGAGTTTGGCTTCAACTCCCGGTAAAATCTGGCCGTCGCTATTACCCTGGCTTGGCGGACGCCCCCTTGCAGCCCACAACATTGGGACTGAGCGAAGTGTCCTGACCAGCATAGCACCGCTGCACTGTCTGGGACCGTGGGTCGACACATTGACTTTAACGCGCAGGTCATATCCCGGTTTGCAGAGCAAGGCACTTGATTGCGTGATCGAAGAGCTGGGTCTGAAACCCCGAGTTGAAGAACTGTGTCCCGGACGAGATGCGCATGACGCTCTCTACGATGCCTTTGCCTGCGCGGTTCTGCTCGAACACTATCTCGCCCTGCCTGGCTGGGAAAATGTGACACTGGGCGCACTTTGCTGAGCTTAAGATTGGGATTCAGATCACTGGACATAGGGGGTCAAAATGGTTGCACTTTAATTTCTGAAAAATCAGCTACGCACCCCTTTCGTGCTTTTCGTGCTTTTCGTGGTTAAAAAAAGAGGTACAGGAGAACGAACTAAGTTTTTCACGTCTCTGTCCAGCGGTCTGCGCTTCCAGCGACTACTACACTAGAGCAAGACGATTTCACAAACCGACAACTTTTCGGAAAGAACAATTAATTGTTTTACGGTCGCTTATGCGCCTAGAAGCCACTCACAAAAAAGCCGAGATCCGCCAATGATTTTTTAAAGGCGCGCATATTTTTTTGCGAGATCAGGAGCAGCCCGCCTTCAGCCAGGGTGGTAAGCTGACGTAATTTGCGATCGGAAAGGAGCAGCTGTTTCAACTCCGGCGCATCATTCAGTTGAAGGATTGTATATGCGGTTTGTACTGGTTGCAGTGGATTGAGCCGCGCAAGGGTTGTTTCAAAGAAGCGCTGCCACACCTCCGGCAGTTCATCCGGCAACAGAGCTTTGAAGGCGTTGATTTTTTTCACGACCGCCTCCTCGTTGCGGCACTCCTTCAGAAACGACCCGCTATCTACGCTGTAAAAATTTTCACCCACAGGCGTAATCGCTTGCGCCAGCACCGCTTTAAGTGCAATGTCATTGCCTTGCACTTGCAGGAGCAGCCTTTTTTGATCGAGCACAATTCGTCCGCGCTCAAGCTGTTTAAAGCAACTTTCGTCACCCCCTTGGAAATACCACTCACCCAACGGGCTGAGGCGGAAGGCAAACACACCATCCGCACGGGTGAGATACAGTTGATTGTAAGCACAGGTGCCAACGCTGACTGGCTTATCGTAAAGCACTTCCATCGCGCCGATTGAGGCCAGCAGCAAAACAAATGTTTTCAGCAACGGCTCTTCCCAGTAATGATTAACCGTGCCCGCGTTGATTTGCGAGTAAACCTTAGATCCCCAGCTGTCTTCCACAATCGCCCGCGTCATCTGTGCGATGGCTGGTGAGCTGAGTCCTTTGTTATTAAAGTACAGGTAGTCGAGCGCCTCACCAATGGTAAACCAGCGGTTTTTCGGCAGCGTTGACATCAAATACCGAATCGAATCAAGGTATGTTTTCTCAAGTCCTCGACCAGCCATAAAGTACTGCCAGTCTAGGTGTGTGAGCAAAATCGCCACAATGCTCTTACCGGCAAAGTCGATGATGTCGGGCAGGTCTTCGCGCACTGGGGGCTGGGGTTCAAAGAGCGCATCTAACAGCCTCTTGACTATAAGCTGCGGTGTCACAGGGCTGTCAGCAGGGATCTTGCTTTGGCTAAACATGCGGTAAAGCAGCTCGGAGCGCAGAGAGCGCAATGCTTTGTCGTTGGGGTAGAACTCCTGATAGTCACCGCCGCACGCAGCTAATGTGCGGTAGCCGGCAATGGTTGGCATCTTGTTGATCTTGAGAGGAAGAGTTTTTTGCTGCAACTGCTGATAGATATTGGGCAGCAGGGCCACGAAATCAGGGTTGTATGACAAGAGCTCGGCGCCTGAACTTTGCGGCAGTGTATCACTGCCGGTTAGTGTCGCCCCCTCCGGCTTTGGCAGAATTTTTTTAAATTGTTCGGCCAGCCACTCGATTATCAACACTCCGGCGCGGTTTTGTTCCAATATAGCTATCCCCAGAAAGCCGCGATATTCGGGCTCTATCTCAACATAATATTCATTACGCCAGGCGTGTACCTTTTTAACCGCTGTTGTGCGCAATCCCAACTTGCTCTCTATCTCCTTACAATCAAGCGGTGACCGGCGCCAGGTCAACAGGTCGACCAGCTTGCGCGTTGCATCAGGAAGCGCGTGGTAGAAGCTCTCAATACTTGATTCCCCGTAGGTCGCCATCACAGTTTCAAATACCAGAACCGAGCGCTTTGTTGTTACGCTGCCGCCGGGAACAAAACGGAATATGAAATTATGCATGGCCCGGATTGCTTCGGCGCTGCAAGAGGCTGTCAGCCGGTCAATTTGAGGTTTATATTTAGCTGCGTCTCCGGGTTTAGCAATTATATGAGGCGCGGGTTTTTGCAGATTAGCTGCATCGGTTGCGCCGGGGTCGTGATCCTCAAGCGCTGGAGCGTCGGCGAGCCGGGTAATTTTTTCAGCGTTATGCCACCCAAAGCCGGGTAGAGCCTTTAAGGCGTCTCGTATCTGCTCACCCTGGCCCCCCCGCAGCAGTTGCCCGATTGCCTGCGACAGAGATGGATGCGCTTCAACCAGGTCGCAAAGTGTTTTAGATGCGAGCAGCCGGACCAAGCCGCCTTGGATATCTTTGGAGGGATAAACAATGGATTTGATCAGCCCCGCGAATACACCCAGGAGGCTCTTGTTCAGAGTAATCTCGTAAAGACCAGGTTGTTGTTGTGCATTGTGGGGAATCAAAAAAACAGAGCAGACTGTGATGGCCGCCAGCCGTCCCAGTGTCGAACTTTGCAACATCTTCAAGAGTGCGCCATCACCGTAGCCAAAAGAGGGGTTGAGCTGCTCAACCCGGAAAAGGAGACCGCCGCTCTTGAGATAAAAAATGGCGCAGTCAGCGCAGATGTTTCTGGATCTTGCGTGCCAGGTGACCACAAATTGGGCTGCCGCAATTTTTTTACGGCAGTTGTCGCAGGTGTAGGGTGCTGAAAGCGGGGTGGCAGTCAAGCCCTGATTGCTTAAAACCGCGGTGGTGAAATCCTGCGCTGCAGAACTCAATTTCATGATCCAACCCCCAATGCAAACTGAATGTCGGCTTCAGTGAAGGATTTCAGGGTGGCAGAGTCAGCGCCGATCAGGTCGTTGAAAAGCTCTCCCTTCTGCTGCTGGAGCAGTAAAATTTTCTCCTCAATGGTATTGCGCATGACCAGCTTGTAGGTGAAAACCGTGCTCTGCTGGCCAATGCGGTGTGTTCTGTCGATCGCCTGGAGCTCGGCCGCCAGGTTCCACCACGGATCATAGATAAAAACATAGTCAGCTGCTGTGAGGTTCAGCCCTACTCCTCCGGTTTTAAGTGTCATCAGAAAAACTTTTACACGGTTGTCATTTTGAAACATTTCGACCAGTGACTCCCGGTCGCGTGTGGCCCCGGTCATCATAACATGCTCGATCCCGGCGGCCTGCAGATCCTCGCTCAGCCCCTCCAGGGTGCCGATAAAATTAGCGAAGAGCAGACACTTGTGGCCATTGGCAATCGCATCAGTCAATTCGCTGACCACCAACTCCCGTTTGGCGGAGATAATTGCGCCATCGGTTTTGGCTGAGGGATTGGAGGCGATCTGCCGCAGCTCGGTGAAGGCCTGCAGAATCATAAACTGGCAGTTATTGAGCCCCTTGGATTTAAGATCGCCGCTGATCAGATCCTGGTAGTAACGCCTGCGGCTCTCATACAGCGCCGCCTGTTGATCACTCATATCAGTATAGAGAATCTGCTCCACTTTATCGGGCAACTCCTTTAAAACCTCTTTTTTGGTGCGCCGCAGAATAAACGGGGCGATCTTCCTTTGCAGCTCCCACATGGCCTGACGGTCATTGTCCTTGGAGATTGGCAGTGTATAGCTCTTGGTGAATGATTGCAGCGAATCAAACATGGCAGGGTTGAGAAACCGGAAGAGCGAGTACAGCTCGGTCAAGTTGTTCTCGACCGGTGTTCCGCTCAAAGCCAGGCGGTGGTTGCTGTTGACCAGCAGCACGGCCTTGGCAGCCTGTGAGCCGGGGTTTTTGATGTTTTGGGATTCATCGAGGATCAGGTAATGGAAGCGCTCCTCTTGAAACAGCTCAATATCCGAGCGCAACGTGCCGTAGGTGGTGAGAATAATCCGGCTTTGCAGTGCGCCCTTGAGGTCACGCCCCGGGCCATGATGCACCGCGAAGGTCAACTCCGGCGCAAACTTTTCAATCTCTTTCTGCCAGTTGAAAATCAGCGTGCGCGGCATAACCACCAATGACGGCGGAGAATCCGGCTGACTGGTGGCTTGCAGCAGGGTGATGGCTTGCAGTGTTTTGCCAAGTCCCATGTCATCGGCCAGGCAGCCGCCGAGCCGTGCGTTATAAAGGCGGGTCAGCCACTGATAGCCATCGTGCTGATAGGGGCGCAGCGTGGCGTTGATCTGCGGCAGCGGCACCAGCTTGGTGGAGGTCAGGGCTTTTTTGATTTCAGCAATACCCGCCATCTCGCTGATGCGCTGCTGATCGCTCTCATCAAGCATATCCTCCAGCATGGGCAGGTCAAAGAAGCTGATGCGTTCATCAGCACCGCGCTTCTTTTTACGGCGGAAGATACGCTCCAGACGTTTGATATAATCTTCGTTGATAATGGCCCGGCTGCCATCGTTGAGCGCAATGTAGCGGTTTTTCCTGAACTGTTCCAGAGCGGCGCTCAGCGCGATGGTCTGGTCATCAATCACAATATTGATACTGGTGTCCAGAAAATCGATCCCGCTCTTGATTGACCCCAGCACAATCTTGGGCTTGCTGGTACGCAGTTTGAAACGCTTTAAATTTTCAGCGCCGTAACAGGCATAGTGTGTCAGAAGTTGCGGCAGCACCCGTTCCAGAAATGGAACTGCCAGCTCCGCACTCACCAGAAAGAAGTTATCTTCACGAAAATAACTGCCGCCAGTGCTCAAAACCCCTTTCAAGCCGCGTTCAATCCGGTTCACACAATCCTTCAGCGGTTGGTGCGTGACGCAACTGACAGTCACGCGGCGCTCCATCTCGTTGATGGTTGCAATCCGCGATATCTCGTAATTCTCAATAAAATCCGGGTCGAATCCAGACAACGAAGAGCTCATGCGCAGCTTGAGATTACCCTCCTCATCGCACTCCTCAAAGATCAGGCAGTTTTCGATATTTTTCGCTTCACCCTCAATCAGCGTGTAATCTTCAAAATCAAGGGCAATCTCGCTCAGGGTTGAGAAGAGCAGGGTCAGATAGCGCGACAGCTCGTCCTCCCCGACATAGGTTGCGAATGAGGGCAGATGGTGAAAATTCGGACCCAGCGGGAGAGTTTTGATAATCCGGGTTTTATCAGCCAGGATCCAGATGTCGGTCAGCAACTCATACTGGGTGAGCAGCTCGTTGCCACACTGTACACGCACATTCGCCGCGTAAAGCGCGCCCTGACGTTCCACCACAATCGATACTTTACCCGGTTTGTTCGTAAAGGTAAGCGGCTGTTGATCAGCATTGAAAAGCCTGCCAGTGCGCTCCAGCAGCGGCAGCAGATGGGGGTTTTCGTGCAGCAAGATCTCATTGCTATCACCCTCCCACGTAAATCCAAACGAATGGTGCTCCTGCAACGACTCCACCGCACCCAGAGCAGCGCGCAGCGCGCCTTGATAAAACTGATGCGAGTGCTCCCAGAGATCACCCTTTTTGTCGCACACCGTGAGGGTTGCACCGCCTTCGCAAGGTTTGACTATAAAATAAGGCAGACCAACCGGAATTGAGCTGTTGTTTCGCCAGAGATGTTGCGGTGAGCGTAACTGTTCAAATAGATCCATGCGTGATGTCAACTAAACTTTTAAAATTATAAAGACACTGGCCCAAAAGTGAAAAAAAATTATTTAAAAGGTTAGCATAAATCGTGATCTTCCGCTAATGAAATCGCACCAAATCAGCAAAAATACGCTTTAGCGTATCTTCCGAACAGAGCACAGCCATAATGAGAGTTGCTTCGCTTGCTCCCGCTTAAACCATGGAAAAAAGCATTTATGGTTATTCTATTGGCAATCGCGGCGTTGGTTGTCCCGGGGGCGCCGACGTTCCTCGTCGGCGATGCCGGGATTTTCTTAGGGACAGGCACTGATTTCGCTATCCTCCCACGTTGCCTATAACGCACCTGTTTTGCCACAGTTACCTCATCGTTTTTCCGCAGTGCGCTGCTGCGCGGTCGGCTTGCGCATCACTCGGTTGGCGCGTCCCTTGCGGCTTGCGCAGCATTGTAGCCGCGGGCCGTGACCGCGGGGGGCCCGTTTGCAAAGAACCGCCTGGCAGCTTTCGGCTCGCATTGCACTACACTGTCGCTTTGCCGGCGCGGTCACGGCCCGCGCCCTACAGCTTCGGTTCGGGTGTCACTTGGTTGGCGCGTCCCTTGCCGCTTGCCTCCGGTTTAGGCTAGCGGCGAAAAGCTGCTTTAGCCTTCCAGGCTCAACTCTTTTAACTTGCGGGCGTGAAACTCTTTGGAGATCAGCCTGCGCTCCAGCAGATCATCAAGATCATTCATGCGCCCCTGCACCTGTTTTTGATTGTAATGCGGAATGGAGCAGTAAAAAGCGTCATCCACCTCCTGCTGCGTCAGAGCGCGATTAAAGATCATCAGCTCATCCACCGCTCCTTCAAAGCTGGCTCTTTTTTTGCGGTTTTTCTTCTGGAATGACTTGTCTTCGCGTGCCCCAATAACCAAGTCATCGGCAACCGGGGTGAAGGCTTTTTTGACAATAGCACTCTCTCGCTGCAATTTACCGTCAATATACATTTTGGCGAATTTTTCATCCACTGTCAGAACCACGTTGTACCAGGCGTTGTCTGTAACCGGCTGCTCACTCAAGCAGCGTTTTCCCTGAATCTCGAAGCAAAGCCGCCCCTTGTTGCGGCCATGCTCATCTTCGCTCCCCAGGATACTTAGAATATAGCCGGTGTAGCCCCCCTTGTCAAAGAGGATGCGATTCTCATCTTTGATCTTATACCCTTTGATATGGATCGAAATTGAGAAGCGGCTCAGGTTCAAATGGCGCCCATCTTTGATGTCAATCCGCGAGTTGTTGCCATTCAGCGCATAGCCGGCTTTATTCCACCCCTGGGTCCACCCGGTTTTTGTAACCTTCGCATTGTTGTTTGTATCCACGCTGCAGGGAGTCCACCCATCCACGGTTGCATCAAAGCTGTAGTGCGCGACCAATCCGGGCGGAAGCTTGCGCTCCTTGGCCTGAGTTTTAGCCTGACTCTGCGCCGCCTTTTTCTGGCCTACGACAGCTTTTTCGGGTGCTTTGCCTCGGACCCAGGCCAGCAGCTCCTGCGCGGGCACCAGATGACGCCACAGGAAGGCCTGCATTCGATCCTCTGCTGCCACGGCCTCACGCCTCACGACCTCGCCGTTGATCTTAGATTCACCCTCAATCACCAGCTTGACAGGCTTTTGTAAGCCAGGTAAAGTTGTCTTAATCCTGACCTGTATCACGCTCTGGGTGTCGTCAAACGGCTTGGCCTGCAACTCAAAACCCTTGGGCTCTTTAAGACGCAGTGTGACCGGCCCCGTGAACCCATCCCGCCGGATTAGGTGCGCGGTCAGTGTGCCGCTGCCGCCATTACTGTTCATCGCCACATGCGAGGGCACCAGTCGAAGATCAAAATCCGGACGCGGCGCGCTCAGCCGCAGACGGTAGGCATAGGCGCTCCCGCCTTTGTGCTGCACATCGCTGATAACGCAGGTATACGTGCCATCCTCCGGGAGCGTCAGGGTGAGCCATGAATCCGCATGGTGGGTGTTCAGCCCGGAACCAGGATCATCAACATCATCGTTGTATCCGACGCAGATGCCGGAGGGCGAGAAGAGCATGATCTCAGAGTCGAGCGGCGAATCCAGCCGGCGAGCCATAACCTCGGCCACCACCTGCTCCCCGGCTTTGCCCTCAAACTGGAAAAAATCTTTGTCATCCGGCCTGTTGATACAGCCGTTCACAATGACCGGCAGCCGCAGTTTATGCGCGGTGCCGGTGGAGTTGTTCGGCTCTTTTTCATTGAGATCAGGGATTGCGTCCAACGCGAAAGGAAAGGTGTTTGAGAGTATTTTGCCAGCTCCCGTTGCTGAGAGCAGGGTGAGCTGCGGCGCTTTAAAACCACTCTCAGGGAGCACCTGATCCTGGGTCAGGTTAACCCCTTTGACCGTAATCGCGGTGGACTCTCCTAACTGGCAGCCAAGCGGAAACCAGCTCGTGACAAAGGGCAGAGTCCCAACGCTCATCCGATAGACAAAGTCCTCCCGTCCGCGGTAAATCGCATCGTAAATCGAGAGCAGATAATCCCCGTCGCGCTTGATTTGGTACATGAGCACAGGATCAGGCTTAAAAAGATAGTCGTCATTATACGCGACCGCGGCACCGCTGCTGTCGCACAACTTGACCACCGGTTGAAACCACCCTGGCACCGCATCCGCCAAATAGGGCACCAGGGCCCGCGCTTTGACCTCAACGATCAGCTCCTGCCCGGCGCGGCATGCCACCAGATAGCGGTCCACTGTCCCGGCGCCAATCTGTCCGTTTACAACACAGGGTGTCTTGATCCGCGCAATCGCATCATCCACCTCGCTCAGCTCGCCTGACTCCCCCATCTCCATGCCGTCCATCTCACCCTCTAAAAGCTCCATGCCCTGGCCTCCGGGCATTGTGCCGTCTTTGCCCTTCATCACTGCCGCCATGGGTGCTGTTGCGCCGCGCGATTTTCGCAGGCTCTCGCCCTCCTTGCCCAGAATTGCTTTGGCGCTGGTCGGCAGCGGCACCCCGGTAAACTCGGGCAACTGGCCAACAAAAAAAGCCATGGGGTTGGTTAATCCTGTGGCAGCCAGCAGACGTATCTCGCGCTCACCCGGTAGCGCGTCAGCGGCAATTTTCACCTCTGCGATCAGAATATTGGCAATCGAATCACAGGCGGGCTGCTGCACATACACGCCGATCATGTGGTTAAGCCGAGCCAGCATTACGCTCTCCTCGGGGCTGCGCTGGTTCTCCGGAACATATTTGAGTTCGTCGCGCTGCTCTACCAAGATGCGCTGGGTCTGCGGGCTGATCTTCTTGTTATATTCGATTATCTGAGCCGCGACACCCTCGCCAGAGACCACCACCTGCGTGACACCATGGATGAACTGTCCGCCGAAAGTCACTCTAAACGTGCTACCACGCTGGCCGCCTGCTGGATAGACAAATCCAATATAAGGATCATTTGCGGCCGCAGCACCTCCGGCGCAGAGCAACATTATCAAGAGTGTTATAATGTTTTTCATTTTTTTTCTCTTTGTCGTAAAAATTGCCGGGAAATTTGTCAATTTTTTCGCGCAATCACGCTGTTTTTTGACCTGGTGACCCGGTGACCTGGTGGCATTGCTTGCCGATAACCCCTAACCCCTAACCCCTCACCCCCTTCACATAATCTCCTCCAGCAGCCCGCTGGATTTAACCTCATCCCCTTGCGGCAGAACTTGCGCCTCCAGCCCCATGGGATGGGGCAGCTTGGCGTACATGTCAATGCCGGCCAAGGTGTAGATCGAGCCCAGCAGATCCACTGGATAAACCGGGCGCCGGGCAACCTCCTCGCCCCGTTCGGTTGACTCACCAACAACCGCGCCCCCCTTAAAGCCGCCGCCAGCGACCAGCACTGAGAAGCAGTTGCCATAGTGGTTGCGCCCGCCATTCCAGGGCGGTTGCCAATCAACTTTGGGCGAACGCCCGAACTCCCCGCAGCACCAGACAAGCGTGCTCTCCAGCAGACCGCGCTGCTCCAGGTCCTGCAACAGCCGGGCCAAACCCTGATCCAGTTGCGGACACTGCTTGTTCATGGTGTCAAAGTGGTTGGCATGCGTGTCCCAGCCGCCAGGGTAGTTGATCGTGATGTACGGAACACCGGCCTCCACCAGGCGGCGCGCCACCAGGCACTCCTGACCAAAGGTGTGCAACCCATACTCTTTGCGCAGCTCCCGGCTCTCCAGCGAGAGATCAAAAACGTCCTTGCCTTGGCCAAGGATCAACTCATACGCGCTCTCCTCCGCGGCTTTGGAGTTCAGAACCGCGCTGTTGCCTGGCATCGCCGTCGCCAGCGAATTCAGATCGCCGAGCAGCTTGCGCCGTCCGGACTGCCGCCCATCCGAGATGCCCCGCGCGACAACTCCCTCCACCTCGAAACGCTCGGCATTCGGATCACCGCCAGTTGCAAACGGCTTGTACTTGTTGCCCAGGAAGCCGGATTCTGAAAAGCGCCCCTGCGGACGTGTTAAAACAACGTAGGGCGGAATCAGCCCCTTGTAGCCGGCGTCATACCCCTTCATCAAGGAGAAAACCGCGCCCACGCAGGGATAGGCCAGACGTTCACCTGGCTGGTGGCCGGTCTGCATCAGGTAAGCCGCGGTCTCATGGCCGTTGTTGCGGTGGGTCATGCTGCGGATCAACGAATACTTGTCAGCCTGCTGCGCCAGTTTGGGGAAAAGAGAGCTGACCTTAATTCCACTGACATTGGTGGCAATCACCTTGTCGAACTGACCAGTGTAGTCATAGCCGGCCTTCTCCTTTGGATCCCAGGTATCGGTATGCGACATTCCGCCCCATAAAAAAACCTGAATCACGGATTTGGCTTTGGCCGCTTTTTTAAGTGCCTGCGCGCTTGCGCTCAAGGGCGAGCCACCAAGCACCACACCGGCTGCGGCGAGCGCGCCGCTTGCGAGCATCTCTCGGCGGGTGATGCCATAGGCGTTATATTTTTTTCGCTGCATATCTTCTCCTTAAAA
Source organism: Kiritimatiellia bacterium (assembly GCA_028686345.1). Classification (GTDB taxonomy): domain Bacteria; phylum Verrucomicrobiota; class Kiritimatiellia; order RFP12; family UBA1067; genus M55B167. The sequence goes on along the minus strand of JAQUCE010000020.1, from coordinate 46,428 downwards.
AATCGTCGATCAGCTTGAATGAAAATGTTTTCTGCAAGCAAGATGCTTGCACTGCTCCACTATCACTGTTACAGCAACGTCTCAATAACGCGCCATTGAGGCGTTACCTTTATTTCCCCAAACGCTCAAAGGTTAAACGCGCCTAGTGCCGATGCACAAACTCATCACTGTTGATCAACGCCCAGGCCACATCTATCCCGACATCGCGCAGGCTGAGCTTGCTCTCTGTCACATAGCGGTTGATGGATGCAACCTCGTCTTTGGTGGGGTAACGAGCAAGAACAGTCAGATACAGCTCATCAATCATCTGTGGCTGTTTCATCTTACTGCCAAAAATGGGAGTGAGATTGGAGCCCTTTTCGATCTTATCCCTGATATGCGAGGAGTTCAGCAGATGCAGCTTCTGAGTGTCGCTATAGCGGTTGACGCGCTCGTTATCCATGCCTGTGGCCCGCGCCGGCTTCCCGAACAGCTCCAGAAACGAACTGCTGATAGAGCCATCCGGCAAGGCAACCGCGGGCTGATTAGCGGGCACAAAGGTGAAGGGCTCGGGGATGGCACTGGTGTAAAGCTCAGTTGAGCCGGTCACCTTGTTAATCGCGTCAATCAGCACCTCCGCGTCCATCCGGCGCACCTGATAACAGGCAAAGAGCGGGATTAACTCCTGCTCCTGCGCGCCCTCATAAATTGATGAGAGGTGGTAACTCTGGGAGATTAGGATTGAGCGCAGAGTATGTTTCATGTCATAGCCGCTCCGAATAAAATCCGCGCTCAGGTATTTCAACAGCTCCATATTGCCCGGCTTATTATCACGCCTGATATCATCCACCTCGTGAATGATCCCACGCCCCAGCAGCCAGCCCCAGGCCCGGTTCACGTAGAGAGTCGCAAACCAGGGGTTTTTCTCGTTGATCAGCCAATCTGCGAAAACAGCGCGCGGATCCACGCCGTTCGGAAGCTTCACACTGCGTCCATCAGGCAAGAGCGCCTTACCACGCTTTTTATACTCAGCGGTCTGCAACGCGGGATTGGTGATAGAGTGAAAAATCTGGTTGGGATCCCAGAAGACCACCTCCTCCTTCCACTCAGAGGTCGGCTTATAGCTGATCTCTGAGAAAAAAACCGCCATATTTTGGAGCTGCGTTGGTTCCCATAGGTCAGTGCGGGCACCCATGAATGTCAGCGCCACTGTTGCGGCGATGCCCTCAGGCGAGCGTTGCTGTATGGCACGGTAAAAATTGACTGCTCCCACCCGAAAGTTGCTGCCGTTGGCTAGCAGCATCTCACGCACAAAGTGGTCGTAACGCTTGTTATCCCGGATAGATGTGCGCACCCAGTAGTAATAGGCCTGGGCTGCATTAGGCCAGAGATTAACCGGGAACTCCGCCTTAACCCGCAACACGTCACACCACTTCATGGTCCAGTAATCGGCGTACGCATCGGTTGCAAGCAGGGTATCGATCAGCTTGATCCGCTTATTAAAAGATTTATCCTCTAAAAACCGCCGGGCTTCGTCAGCAGTTGGGAGTGTGCCGGTGATGTCCAGATAGGCGCGGCGCAGAAAGACCTGATCTGTACAGAACTGCAGTTGAAAGCCGCCACGCTTCAGCTTGCTGAGTACCAGTTGGTCAATCTTGGTCTCAGGCAGGGGTGGGCGGTTTGAGAAAAAGGTCTCCCCACCCTCCTGCTGAGCGTGAACCTGCCAGGAGATGAGCACTGTTAAACCGAAAAACTTTCGCATTCCCCTTGTCATTAACATCTTTTTACCCTTCACAGAGTATGTGGTAAATCTCCTCCACCGAACTGGTCGCCAAAATCAGCTCCCGGGTTTCAGCACTCTTCAGCACCATAACAATATTTGACAACATTTTTATGTACTCCCCATGTTGCGACACCCCTGCGGCGATCATGGCCACAATTTTGACCGGCAAATTATCAAGCGCTGGATAATCATAGATGCCGGTTCTATGAATGCCGACAGCCATTACCAGATCTGAGATCTCAAGCATTCTAATATGCGGCACACCAATACCCATGCCAATGCCAGTGCTCATCATCTCTTCACGCTGCAGAAAAGCCACCATCATTTTGTCAGCATCGGGCATTCCCGGCAAATTTGACAGCAACGGTACCAAGTCGCTGATAGCATCTGCCCGTGAGCCACTGTCTAAGAAAACAATCCTCTCGGGAGAGAGAGCATCTTTAAAAGTCATAATACAATCCTGTGCAAACACTGATATCTTCAAAATCTCTAAAGAATCAATATATTATCATACTGCAAACTAAAGCACAAGCAATGCAGGAGCTCTATCCAGCAATTCTAATTATGGTCGAAACCGAACCAACAGCACAGATTAAAGATGATTGCACTACTCCATTATCACCTTTAGAGTCACTTCTCAATAACCCACCCTGGAGCAGCCTGAAGGCTGGACAACAAGCCTTACGCAGCCCTTGTTTATTGTTCACACCTGCGCGCGCATTGCTTTCTGGCCGGTTATTGAGAAGTTGGCTTTGTTTCCCCAAACGCGGGGCGTTTATTACTGACCGGGAACCCACTCTTCACTGAAACGGGGCCCCTTGGTCACAATCTTCTCAGGAATCGTCCCTCTGTTACGCTCATCAACGTTCGGGTCACGCAGACGCCTCGGCGGGGCGGGAGCACGTGCGGGTGCAGCAGTTCGGGCTGGACGTGACGCGCCCCGACCGCGCGGCTTTCTTTGGCTAAAATCTTTTTTAACCGTATCTCTTGCGTTGTCCTCACTCGCTTTTTCCGTCTCAGACGGCTTTTTGGGCTCCGGTTCTTTTTCCGGTTTCAGTGTTTTTTTTGATTCCAATGCTTTTTCTACGGGAAAACTCTTTTCAGTCTCCGGTCTCTGCGCCTCAACCGCGCTCGGCCGCTCTCTCTCAGGCGTGTGAGCCGGTGCGTTTGTGGCAGGCGCTGTGTTCTCCTCTGAACTGGCGGCAACCGATTTTTCGCTCGTTTTTATAGTGTCCGGTGCTTTGGCAACCTCCGTGGCCGCGGTTTTATGATCATGCCGCGGGTGCTGAGCGCGGGGTGGACGCGCGCGGCCAAATTTCGGGATGTCGGCCATCAGCGGATCATCCCCCAGCAGCATGGTGCATTTCAGCGGCTGCTTGATAAAAGCCTCGATCTCGGGGATGATGAAAGATTCATCTTCATCCGCAAAAGAGATGGCTGTGCCCTCCTGGCCCGCTCGGCCGGTACGGCCAATGCGGTGCACATAGTCCTCCGCCTCGTATGGGAAGTCGTAGTTCACCACAAAGCCGACATCGTCAACGTGAATCCCCCGGCCAGCGACATCGGTGGCGATCACCACCCGCACCTTGCCGTCACGGAAATCCTCCAGCACCCGCAGGCGCTTGTTTTGATTGACATCCCCGCTGAGCATGTCACATGAGACATTCAAGCGCTGCAGCTTTCTAACAATTCCCTCGGTGGTTGACTTGCGGTTACAGAACACAAGAATCCGCGTATCCGGATATTGTTGCAGAAGGTTATACAGCACAGTGAATTTTTCGCTGGCAGTCACAACGTAAACCACCTGATTGACCGTGTCGGTGGTCATATTCTCGGATTCAATCTCAATATGCACTGGTTTATCCATCCACTGGGACGCCAGACGCATCACATCTTCGGAGAGTGTGGCACTGTAAAGCATGGTGCCGCGCTTGTCCTTGCTCGGCAGACGGTTCATAATCACCCGCACATCAGGTATGAACCCCATGTCGAGCATCCGATCAGCCTCATCAATCACCAGCGTATCCACCTGTGAGAGATCGATTACGCGCTGACGCGAGTAGTCCAGCAGACGTCCGGGTGTTGCCACCAGCAGATCAATCGGCGCTGCCAGCAGCTCCTTCTTCTGACGGTCGTAATCCATACCGCCATAAATCGCCAATGTGCGCAATCCGCAATACTTGCCAAGGTCCGCGGCATCCTTGCAGATCTGGATCACCAACTCGCGGGTAGGCGCTATCACAAGCGCGCGCGGTACCCCGGCCTTCTCCATCTGTTTCTCTGGGGAGCGCAGGTAGCGGGTTAAAATCGCGATCAGAAACGCGGCGGTCTTGCCAGTCCCGGTCTGCGCCTTGCCAGCCACATTCTTGCCGGCCAGGGCATGTTCAAGGCTCAGCGCCTGAATCGGGGTGCAGTACTCAAAGCCAAGATCAGAGACAGCGTGCATGATCTCAGAGGGCAGATCAAAGTCCTGAAAGCGTTTTTTTCCCTCCGCTGGTTCAACGGAGAAACTCTTTTTATCCCAGTCGGCATGCGTTGCCTGCAGCCTGGCACTCTCCTCAACCGAAACAGCACCGCCCGGCCGCGTCCCCCCTGAGCTGCGCGTGCGCGGGCCCTTGCCCTCCTGTGATCGCGGGCGGGCCACGCCGCCGGTGCGCGCGCTCACCTGTCCGCTGACCTGCTCCGAGTCAGGACGTTTTCTCTGATCACGCCTGCGTCTGGGCGGGCGCTCAGAGCTGCCCTGACGATCACGATCGCCGCGACGGCGGTTGCGATCCTCCCGGCCCTCCCCTGCCGCACGGCTTTGCGATGCACTCCCGTTGCTCTCATCCCGTGAGCGGCTGGAATGCGTACCATCCTCCTGGCTCCGCGGCTGAGCATTACCACTGTTCTGACGCGGACGACGGCTACGATCCTGCTTATTGGGACTCTTTGGCCGACTTTGGCTGCCACGGCGGCTTTTCCCGGCGGGAGCGTTTGGTTTCGACTCAGACTTGGCCGCATTTTCGCTGCTTTTTTTATGCGTTCCGCTCTTAGTGCGGGGAGTTTTGGCAGAGCTCTTCGAGGTGCCGGCCGGCGCGGAAGATTTCCCCCCCAGCAATTTACTGACAAAATTTTTAATTAATTTCATTTAAAATACTATTTTTCAGGTCATAGATTGGCATAGCCGATATGCAAAAACAAGGGCGCCCTATAAAGAGGCGCCCGCATGCATAAAATTGTATGCGCAGAGTAGCAATTGCTTAACGTTTCGAGAACTGGAAACGCTTACGAGCACCAGGCTGACCAGGTTTCTTACGCTCTTTCATGCGTGGGTCGCGGGTCAGGCATCCGGCTTTCTTCAAGACCTCGCGCAGATTGGCATCGGCTTCAACCAAAGCCCGTGAGAGTCCGTGACGGATCGCGCCGGTCTGACCGCTAATGCCGCCGCCGTTTGCTGAAACCTTGATATCGTATTTGCCATCCAGGCCGGCCAGCAACAGTGGCTGACGCAGATACTGGCGCAGTGCCTCGCTGGGGATATACTGCTCAATCTCCACATTGTTGATGAGCCATTTGCCACTGCCGGGGTATAAACGTACGCGAGCCACAGCTGTCTTACGACGCCCTGTGCCTGCTGAAAGTTCTTTTACCATTCTTATTTTCCTTATCTTTTAAAACAACGCGGGTTTAGTACGCCGCGACGGCCGGTTGCTGAGCTGTGTGCGGATGCTCGCTGCCACGATACACCCTGATACGGGTCATCATTTTGCGGGCAATCTTGTTTTTAGGCAACATCCCCCACACCGCCTGCTTGATCACGCGGTCAGGATGGTTTTCCATCATGGTCTTGGCAGTGAACACCTTGCGGCCACCGCGCCAGCCAGAGTAATAATCATACTCTTTCTGCTCCAGCTTTCGCCCTGTCAGGCGCACTTTGTCAGCGTTAATAACAATCACAAAATCGCCTTGATCCACACTTGGATCATACGTGGGACGATCTTTCCCGCGTAGCGCGTTAGCGATATTCACAGCTAAACGGCCAAGCGGCCGATCTGTGGCATCTACGATGTGCCAACTACGGGCTTCATCTGAACTTTTGGGTCTAAATGACTTCATAATATTACTGTCTTTCCTATTCAAAAAAATTTGATTTATAAATATATCCTATCCTTTTGGAAATGTCAACCGTACTATTTTGACTCACACTGTTTTCTTTTCACCGGTTTTCTTCTCACTGTTACAGATCAATGATGCTGATCGTATGGAATTTGTCGTTCTCTGAGTTTCTCAGACCCGGGAAGGTAAAGTCAAAGTTCACGACAATCAGTTTGTCGCGACTGCCTAGACCGAAGCAGCGGCTCTCTTTCCAGACCATCACCTCACAAGGCTGATCCAGCAGTCCATCAGAGCCATCGCTGTCATCGTTCTCCCAAAGAACTTTCATCTGCCGCGCATCAATGTCCCAGTAGCGTATGGCGTTCTTTTCCGAGTCTGCAATGAAAACCCAGTTCTTTTTCGGGTAGTAGCAGATGCCATCAACGCAGGAGCTGATGTTAAGGTCTTTGACTAACACTTCGATCTCGCCGTAGCTCCCGTCTTTATTGATCGGAATAGTGTAAAAGGTGCCATCGCCGAAATTGCCGGTGTAGATGTTGCCTTTTTTATCAAAGCACATTCCATCCGCGCCCGCTGTATCCTGACGCGTGCCAAAAGGGGTGGTCGTGGTAATGCCGAGGCAGAACGGATCAGAGCCAGCCTGGCTCTTGGGAAGCAACCGCGCTACCTTGCCATCCGCGAAAGCAGTCATGGGTACACGGTAAACATAGCCCTCGTGGCGCTCTTTAACATCGCCGAAGGTGTCGGTAAAATAGAGCGCATTCCCACGTAAACGAATCGCGTTCGCGAGCTTTACGTTCTCAATCACAGGCTCAATCCGCTGCGCGGCGCCATCTTTGATCGTGACGCGCATGATGCGCGACTTATAGTCCTTGTCGGCGAAATACTGATTATCACAGTAGTAAAGGTTTCCGTCCTCTCCAAACTCCAACCCCATAGGAGCGCCAAACCCGGTGTCAGGGTGACGCAGAGCCGCGACAAAAGGGGCCCAGCTCTTTACCTTGCGGTCATACCGCAGGATCACCGCCGCATGGTTCGGATCCTGATAGTTAGGGGCAGAGCAATAGATGTTGCCCTGCTTGTCCTGCGCCAGACCGTCAGGCACATTGGCAATTTCGCCAAACTGCGCGAAAAGTTTCGGGCGATATTGCTCATCGCATCCGTACTTGTTCACACCTGCAAAAGCACTTTGCCCGGCTATTACAGCGGCAAGACCAACCATGACCAGCATTGTTCTATTCATCATCATCTCTTCTCATTTAGTTTGTGATAGTAGCACGCGGAAAAATAAAAACTAATTCGTTAAACCATGTCAAAACATAACACAGTTTTTCATGCAGGGGCAACATTAATCAGCTATCTAATCGCTCCCAGCCTGGGTGAAGTGAAGGGCCAGTAAACAATGGCTGCCGGACCCAGCAGATTTTTTTCAGGAACCGGACCCCAGTAGCGGCTGTCATAGCTGTTCAATGAGTTGTCACCCATCGCATAGTACTGATTACTCTCCAAGCTCACACTGTCCCTCTCGCTGCCAAGCAGTCCAGGGCCGCTACCGCTGTTACTGGGATTAAAACCAGCGTAGGCTGGCGCCCACTCGCCGATTTTCTCGCGCCTGGCAATGGCGCCAAGCCGGCCAGGCCCGGTCACAGCCTTGCCATCCACCAACAGGTTGGGGGCCTTGATCTGCAGGGTCTCGCCCGGCAGCCCGGTCATACGCTTGATGTAGTGGGTCCCCTGCTGCAGCCCGTTGATGCCGGTGGTTGAGAAGACCATGATCTCACCGCGCTGCGGGTGCATGAAGTTCCACTTCCACCGGTTCACAAAAACAAAATCACCGGCGCACACTTTGCCTGACCAGAGCACATCGCCTTTGCGCACATCAGCGCCATGCGTAACGCCGCCTTTGAGTTTATAGGGGCGGTTTTCCATATCCACCTCCAGCGCGTCATTGGGCACATAGTGCGGCAGACCTGCCACAATGATCGGCGTATAGCCAGGCTTCTTGCTGCCGCCGCCGGATGCGAAACGCACCGTGCCTGTAGCCTTGGCCCGCACCACCTTGGCGCTGGTTCCTGTAAAAAGCCACGCCAGAAAACTGAGCGGCTGTTTGTCGAGAATGGTCAGCTCCTCAGGTGCACAGGCAACTGAGTGAATTCCGTAGAGAGTTGGCTGCATGGAACCGGTCGGAATTTTAAAGGGTTGATAAAAATAGGCTCTGAAAGCCATGGCCACCGAGATTGCGACCACCAGCACATCGAAATTCTCGTACAGCCACTCAAACTGGCGCGGTGGATTGGCCGCGGTCATGCAGCTCTCCAGCGCATTACCGGCGGTGTCCATCTCCTCAACATCACCGCTCTGCAATGCTTCTTTCGCTTTGGCTGTCAGCTCTGCGAGCAAGCCGGTCTCGCCGCTGTTGAGCAGATCGCCGCGACTGGCCATCAGCACCCCCGCGCGGTGAATAACATGTTTCAACTCTTTGCGTTTCGCGCGTTTTTTAAAAAAATTCATAATCCTAGTTCCTCTGCAAGCAGGATGCTTGCACTACTCCATTACAGCTCTCAATCCGTTCGTCTGGCTATAGTACCAAAAAGTATACATTTTACGCAAATAGCGTAACACTTCAAAAATCACATTGTGTTTGTTCTGTAATGCAGTATATTCGAACAACGTGGTATGCCACTCGTGAGAAAGTATTGCTGGACCTCCTATGCTTGTATCCATTCTACAAGAAAGGCTGGACAACAAACCTTACGGGGCAGCCGTTTGTTGTTCACACTTCCCTGTCACGGCGTAAAAGCGAAGCTCGACTTGTCCGGACGTAGCTTTTGCGAAGCCTGAAGCCGGAAGCGCGCTCTTTGTCCTCCGGCCGGTTATTGAGCAGTTACCTTCGTTTCCCAAAAACGCGGGGCGTTTGTTACTGTAGCAGCGGGCGCATAACCAATAACTCTTCAGTGAGGGCGAAGACCTATCGCGCACCGCACAGCCTCATTAGCTTCCCCGGCAAAGCTGCTTTAGCTTTAGTCGTTTTGTGATTTGCCCTTCAAAACCGCGATAAAGGCCGACTGCGGCACATTCACCTGGCCAAATTCCTTCATACGCTTCTTGCCCGCCTTCTGTTTCTTGAGGAGCTTTTGCTTGCGGGTGACATCGCCGCCATACAGTTTGGCGGTCACATCTTTGCGGAAGGGGCGTATATCCTCACGCGCGATAATGTTGCTGCCAATCACAGCCTGAACCGGGATCTTAAACATGTGCGACGGGATGCTCTCTGCCAGGGCCTTGCAGATTTTACGTCCGTACGCCACCACTTTGTCGCGGTGAACCATGCAGGAGAAGGCATCGACCACCTCGCCGTTCAACAGAACATCCATCTTGACAATATCGCTGATCTGATACCCGTGCGGTTCATAATCCATGGATGCGTAGCCATGGCTGACGCTCTTGAGCATGTCGTGAAAATCAATCAGGATTTCGTTCAAGGGAATATGGCAGGTTAGAATCACGCGGGTGGCATCCAGGCTCTCAGTGCCGACCACTTCGCCGCGGCGCTCCAGCACAATGCGCATGACATCGCCGATGCAGCTGCTGGGACAGATGATAGTCGCCTTGATAACCGGCTCCTCAATCTGAGTAATATGATTGACCTCGGGCAGCAGCACCGGGTTGTCAATCTCCATTGTGGTGCCGTCGTTCTTCTTGATTTTATAAACAACCGCGGGGTGAGTGCTGATAATATCCAGATCAAACTCACGGCGCAGCCGCTCCTGCACCACCTCCATGTGCAACAGACCCAGAAAGCCGCAACGGAACCCAAAGCCCAGAGCAATCGAGCTCTCGGAGTGGAAGGTAAAGGCCGAGTCATTCAGATGCAGCTTCTCCAGACCGGCGCGCACCTTTTCGTACTCATCAGTGCTGACTGGATAAACCCCGCTGAACACCATGGACTGCACCTCTTTGAAGCCTGGCAGCAGCTCGGTTGTGCCATCTTTGGCTGAGGTGACCGTGTCGCCGATTTTAATCTCAGAGGGATCTTTAATGGTGCCAACCAGGTAGCCCACCTGTCCAGCCTCCAGAAGTTCAACCGGCTTCTGGGTGGGGCTAAAAATACCGACCTCACGCAGCTGCGTGGTCTGACCACTGCTCACAAAACGAATGGAATCACCCACCCGCAGCGTTCCATCGACCACACGCACGTATGTTATCACGCCGCGATAGACATCAAAGACCGAGTCAAAAACCAAAGCGCGCAACGTGGCGTCGCGCCCCTTCGTGACTGGCGGCGGGATGTGTTTGATAACCGCCTCCAGCACCTCCTCCACCCCCTCACCGGTCTTGGCGCTGATGTAAAGCGGAATCTCGACTGGAATCCCCAACACATCCTCAATCTGATGCGTGACAGCCTCAACATCCGCGCCGGGCAGATCGACCTTGTTCAAAACAGGCAGAATTTCGAGCGAGTTTTCAATGGCGAGATAGGTGTTAGCAACTGTCTGCGCCTCCACCCCCTGAGCTGCATCCACCACCAGCACGGCGCCCTCACAAGCTCCCATGCTGCGCGAAACTTCATAGGAGAAATCCACGTGACCGGGGGTGTCAATCAGATTAAGCATATAAGTCTCGCCGTCCTTGGCCGTGTACATCATGGAGACAGGATGGGACTTGATCGTGATGCCCCGCTCGCGTTCAAGATCCATGTTGTCAAGGGTCTGAGCCCGCATCTGCCGGATATCAATCGCCTGCGTCAGCTCCAAAATCCTATCGGAGAGCGTTGTTTTGCCGTGGTCAATATGGGCAATAATGCAAAAGTTGCGTATGTTTTCGATTTTAGATTCCATTTAACAGCTTTATCCTGATTGTTTCAATAGTTTTCGTTCTGCAGCAGCGCAAAGTTCGCGCATTTTGATAACCGCTGCGCCCATATCGTTTTGTTTAAACATGAAACTGCCGGCAACAAACATATTTGCCCCGTGCGCGGCGCAATCCACCGCGGTTTCATAATTGATCCCGCCATCCACCATAATATCCAGAGCCTGCATCTCCGCGCCGGCGATGTAAGCGCGCAGCTCGGCAATCCGCGGCAGCACCTCTGCCATAAAAGCCTGGCCGCCATAACCGGGGTTGACTGTCATAAAGAGCACCTCATCACAGAGCAACAGATACGGCTTGATCATCGACACCTCGGTCTGAGGACGCAGCACCAGCCCGCTGCGCACGCCGCGTGCGCGAATCGCGGCGAGCGCCTGCCAGATGTCGCAATCCGCTTCCACATGAATCTGCACCGAGTCTGCGCCTGCCTCCATAAACCGTTCCAGATAGAGATCCGGACGCGTCAGCATCAGATGCACACTTCGAAAAAGGGTGGGGGCAACTCTGCGAGCCAGCTCCACCACATCAGGGCCGAAGCTGAGATTGGGCACAAAATGCGCATCCATAATATCCAGATGCAGGGCTTCCGCCCCGGCCTCCTCGACCCTTTTGATCTCATTCGCAAGGTCACCAAAATCCGCAGCCAACAACGAAGGTAATATGTGGAATTTCATAACTTCACATTATACTGAAAGCTGAAAAGAATTGCAATTGCCGCGTTTTGAAAACCAACACTTTTCAACACCGCTTCCAATAGCGGCCCCGAGTTGCAGGCAAGGCGGCCTTATCGTACACGCCAGCCAAGTGATTGACAGGCCGAAGCTGTAGGCCGCGGGCCGTGACCCTGCCGGCGACGCGAAAGTATAGCGCAACCCTGGTCGCGAGCTTTGTCCCGCTTGACAAATCTATTCGCGGAGATTCGTGTTATTCGTAGCCCAGTATAGATGAGGTTTCATTTCAAGCTTCCAGCTTGAATGAAAATATTTTCTGCAAGCAAGATGCTTGCACTACTTTTTCTCCCTGACAAACTCGATCCCTCCCAAAACTGGCGGGTATTTTGAGCCTGGACGCTGGCGCAACTCGAGTCGCAGTGTTTCCCCGGCCTTAACCCCGCGGAAATCCTTGTGCAGACCACGCCGGCTCAAATGGGTCTCAGCGAAAATGTCCAGCGCCCTGATAACACGTTCGCCCTGTAAATGGACATCAAACAGCCGCTCATCGGCCTTAACAGCTAAATCAGGCTCTGCGAAAAACAGCCGTACCGCATAAGTTTGTGCCTCCTTTTGGGCCAAAGGGATCTCCACGCTTAGCGCGCCTTCCACTCCGGATGCCGTGACCTGCCGCGCATCACCGGTCATACACAGCGCGTGATGCCTGAAATACTGAACATCACCTTTGACGCGCACCTTCAGGTTGGGACTCATGCCACCGACTGAGGGGTAATCCAACCACAAAGTCCCGTTCGGCGCAGGCCAGTCGCCCGGTGCTCCAAAGTTCACCCCGACCCGTTGCAGCGGCTCGGAGACATCGTCGTAAGATTGAAAAGTCCAGACCTCAACATCATCCATTGGCACCAGTGCCAGCGAGCACTGATTTTGGTAGCTGCATGTGCATGTACGCGTGTAGTCAGGGGCGGAAAGCACACCATCAGCTGGAATCAAGTTGGAGGTGCATCCGGATTTGAAGCCACCCCAGTTGCCGGTGCCGCCGTTCGTGGTAAGGTCATAAAAGCCGGCGGCGGCTGACCTGAACAGCAGCATGTGCTGCCCCGCGATCGGGGTGTTGCATCCATAATTGCGGGTGTAACTCCACTTCTTCGGCTTGCCAGTCAAACGGTTCGGAGTCAACTTGACCGCGCCTGTTATCAAATCGTATGCCACGCCTTGGTCAGCGTAAATCGTCGCGCCATGCAGCATGGGTCGCCCCCTGTATTGGTGGTCGGCACGCCACAACAGCTCTCCATCTGCGCCGCGGTACGCTGCTAGATGCCCGCGGACCTCATCTTTGGCTCTGTCTCCGCCCGGGCTGCCGGCTTCCAATAAAATGTCATGCTCTTCAGAGTAACCCAACCACGTGCCATGTACTTTTTCGCTCGTCTGCCATAAAATTTTTCCTGTGCCCGCCTCCAACGCCAACAACCGCGCGGGCAGCTCCGGCTCCTCCCCGCGGCGTTTGAGCAGTTTGAGGTTTGTGTGCGATATACCGTCCAGACAGAAGATCTTGCCTGCCCCGGCAACGATCCCGTTATGACGCAAAACCTGATCAGCCTTTTGTTCCCAAAGCTTTTGTCCGCTATGCCGGTTCAGCACCACCAGACGCTGGGACGATGAGGCGTACTGCGCGTTTACAGTGACAACTGGCGGCTTATTTGTGCTGATCTCTTTAATCAGTAGCGGTGTCGAGCCGGCCAGCAGCAGATCACCGTAAACCCCTATGTATCCCCAGTGCGGATCCTCTTCGCCATTTGTGCGCGGCAATGAAAACTCAGAGAGTGTGACACCAGTCGCAGGATCCAGCCTCAGACACCTCCGATCATAGACTACATACACGCCGTCCTCCATCGACACATAATTACTGCCGATTTCGTTTGCCCCCGGCTGATGCGAGGTGTTGTCATAAAACTTGCCCAATCCAACCAGTTCGCGCTGCCAAAGCAACCTTCCGGTGTAAACATCAACCGCCCGCAAAACATCCGCTCCCTCAATAAACAAACGCCCGCCAGCTACCTGTGGCGATGGCCCATGACCGTGGCGCGGCAATATGTCATCATTTGGCGGACCGCCAAACCACAGCAACCCCAAAGGCAGTTTAACCAGCGTGTCTTTTGAGACAACCGTGTTAGCGACATCAGCGTTCTGGTGGCTCCAGTCAGCCGATCCCGGCAAAGCCCCGACACGCGTCATGGACGCGTATGTCCTGCCATCGGAAATCTGCGGCACACCGTCTTTCGGCGCGAGAGCATGCGCGGCCTTCACCAGCGCCGCGGCTCCCGCCTCGCCCCTCACCTCTGCCACCCCTCCATAGGGGCGCAACGATCGCCAAATTCTTTGAACAAGGCCCTTGCCCGCAGCCGCTCCGAGCATAATATCTCCGCTGATCTCAATTCTGCTCGCCATATAAGGGGGCAGCTCCATGCTGGCAGGCTCGCCTGCTATAATATGGACTCTGCGGCCATATACTCCCTCCCCATCCAGAAGTTTGCGCGCCGACTCAACCCGTTCCGCATCAGGCTCGATTACGATAACATGATAACGCTGCGCCAACTCCGACAGCCGCTGCAAACTCTCCCCCTCCAACCCCAAGACCAAGGCATACCCGTCCGGCCCGGGCAAGGGCAGCCCTTCCTGCGCGGCGCGCCCCTTCAGCTCATGCCGGAGCACCTTGCTCGCAGGAACACTCCCGCCAAAGCAATAAAGCGCCCCCGCCTCTGTCACCACAAAGAGCTTGCCATCGCCAGGCAGCATTGTAAACACCCGCCCTTCAACCTCGCCCTGCCAGGACAGGCCGGGTTTTGGCAGCGACGGCAAATCCACTGCGGCGATCCGCCCTGCCGCGCCACTGAGATAGATCCGGTCGCCGGCGCGAAAATGCGCCTGTTCGGCGCGCCAATCAGCATCTACCGAGTGTTGCAAAACAACACCGGCCTTGGCAACCCGCTTTTTCTGCCCCTTGCGGTCAATCTGGATCTCCTCCTTGATCTGCACCTCTGTTCCGTACAGGTCAAGCCCGCGCTCCTTGACTGCCACAAAATGCTCTCCAATCCGCGCCACACTGAGGCCCGGCGCAACAGCACGGTCGTGCAGGTTCACAATCGGCGTACCCTTCTGCACGCTGTACACACACCCGCGGTTGATAAAACTCTCCCCTGCCACGCCAAGCTCATAACCGCCAGCGTCTTTGCCGTAACTCCGACTAGCCACGTGAAAATAAAGAAATTTGCCGGTATTCAGATCATAGGCGGCAGGCACGGTTCTTCCGCCAGCGACCAACAGTACGCCTGCGCCGAACGAAAGGTATCCCTGTGGCGCAACCCCCGCGAAGGCCGGACTGTTGTGCTGCTGAAGCACATACTCGGCACCGCTGCCGCTGTTGCTCCAAATCACTGCCCCGCTATCTGCGTCGAGCGCGTGAACGAAGATACCCATGAAAGGCCAGATGCCCGCCGCGAAATAAAGCGTGGCTCCGCCATCATCCCTCTCGCTTATGACAGGCGCGCCGCGAGCTGGCCAGGCCGACACCAGCCGGTCGTTACCCAGCACCCTCCGGCTGTCCGGGCCGCCCCGCATAACCCAAAGAGAGCGCCCTGTGGACGCGTCCAGGCAATACAGCATCCCGTCGTCACAGACCACATAAACCTTGTCGCTCCGGAGCAACGGCGCGAAACGGAGCGGGCCGTCCAGATATCTTCGCCAAAGCTCCCCGCCGCTCTCGGTGTCGTAAGCTGTCACCCGATCTGAGACCATTGAACTCACAAAAATCCGCTTACCTGCCACCACCGGCTCGTATGAGAGATCAAACTGGATCTTGTGCTGACTAGCCGGCCAGGCCGGGGCGGGTTTTTCAAGATAACGCACCCACTGCAGATGCAGGCTCTTAGGCAAAGCTGATACCGAATACGCCGAACGGGATGCATCTCCACGCCAGGTTGGCCAATCCCCCGCAGCTGACGCCCTTGCCGATACCGCCGCCATAACTGCGTACAGGCAAACATGGATGACACCCGCGCAACCATGCAAAAAAACGCTTTTTTTTAACCCCTTACACATACTTTAAGAGTACCAAGCGGCTCTAAGCACCGCAACCACAATCTTTGCCGGGAACTTTGCTTACACTGGGCGCACCTGCAAATCGGTGCATATTGCCGGATAACCTTCAAAATCTTTGTTGTCCACCGCATAGCGGAGGACATACTTATTGTTGTCCACCGCATAGCGGAGGACATACTTATGTTGC
Organism: Kiritimatiellia bacterium; assembly: GCA_028686345.1. Taxonomy (GTDB): domain Bacteria; phylum Verrucomicrobiota; class Kiritimatiellia; order RFP12; family UBA1067; genus M55B167. The sequence goes on along the minus strand of JAQUCE010000020.1, from coordinate 30,746 downwards.
AATAAAGTAAATCCGCCGTTATAAGGTCGACCTCGACTTCGATGCGCTTGGCCTTCAAGTTACCCATCGCTTTTCCACACCTGCGCTGCGCGGTCGGCTCCCCGATAACCGGTCAAATTGCCTCCAGCCAGCCGCAGCACGCGGTCAACCTCAGCCCGCAAGCTCGCCTGATCATGCGCTGCTCCTCTTCCAACTGCATCGCTCGCGCGCTGCTTGGCTCCTTCAAGGGCGTCAAAGGGAATGCGCTTGATTGAACGCTGCACCAGATACTGTAATAACCACGCTGAAAGCAGCCACAGAAGCAGAATCAGCGATAGCACATGCAGATGAAAATTTAACGGCAGAAAGCTCTGCCTTATGAAATCCCGAATCAGATAATACCCTGAGCAGATCATGGCTGCCAACACAGGGGCATTGAGCAACAGTTGCAGTGCCATCCCACTCAAACGCTCGGCAGCCCGCTCAACCCCTCGGTGTAACGCATCCTGCCATGATTGATGATACACCTCCAGGATCGAGAGGTCATTGAGTGTTGCTATCTCACGCACCGCCGGGTTGAACCCGGCTTGGATCAGCCGTTCAGCGATGGCCGGCCACTCCTGTTGAAACACAATTCTAGCGTCCAGAGAGCCATGCTCAAAGTTGCCTGAACCTAATGCGGCCTGCAACTCTCGTTCAATCCTCTCTGCTCCTGCCAGAGATCTGAGAGATCTGATCAACGCGGAGATTACTTTAACTGGATTAAAGGAGCGAAGCAAACTGAAGGGCGTGGCAAAAACAGCTACCCGCCTGAAAAAAGCCGCGGACAAACCAACCGGACCCCACCAGCGCTTGGCAACCGCACCCCATAACAGTGGCTGGAGGATGTTGGCCTCAGCCCCGCTGCGGTTAAACAGCATCTCAATCCAACAACCCGCAATCTCATTCTCAAGTGCCTTAAGCTCCTGCCCCAGAACTTGCAACTCTTCACTGTGCTCCTGTGCGCGTTCACGGATTCTGGCGTGGAGCTCTGAGCGTAAATCGCGCGCGCGCGCCACCCGCTGGTCCGCAAAAAAGGTGCCGCCGCCTAATTCACCTAATGCTGCAACCAGCTCCGCAAAATCATTGCGTGAATGCAACGGTTTCTCCCCTTCAGTCCACTCTGGCCGCTGCAAGCTGTCACGCGCGGACACACAAAACAGGGGCAGGGAGTCGCGCCCCCACGCTTTTATCTCTGCTATATGGCTCTGAAACTCCGATACCACCTGATTGAGTTGATTGCCTTGAATACGATCACAGCGATTCAGCACCAAAAATATGTTATCACCAGGGAAGAGCGCAACCCACTCTGCCAAGGCGCGGATATTATCGCTACGCTTGGGGTTGTACGCATCAAAGACGCAGATCAAAACATCCGATAAACCCAGGGCGCTTTCAAGCAACGGGCGGTGCTGCGCGCACTCCATACTGTCAGTGTCCGGGGTGTCCAGAAGAATCACACTCCTAAGCTGCGGTGTTGCCTGGAGCACAACCTGCAGCTCGCTGTGATTGAGACGATCCAGCAACTGCTGCGCGTCAAGGGTGCTCTGCACAATGGCCGAGATCTTGCGGGTGGTTGGCCGCTGGGTACCGGTTTCAACTGTATCGTCACGACCAGTCAAGGCATTGACCAAGGTTGATTTGCCAGAGCCGGTGGGCCCCACAACCGCAATCACAGGCTTGGATTCCAGACGCAGATAGAGGTCATCCAGGATCTTCTGCACCCGCTTGAAAGAGAGTAGCAAACCTGTGGCTGGCAGCCAATGCGGCACCCGTTGCAACTCATCTGCCAGCAGATTCAGCTCCACCCGTTCGTTGTCAAAGGCACAGGCCACGCTCTCCTGTTCATTCATTTGATCCACCCTTCGGCAGTTGTTGAATAGCAGCGGCCAATTCAGCAAAAGGTTTCCGCGACTCATCGAGGGTCTCCTCAACCGCAGCGAGCATTGAGCCGGAGACATATTTTTCCTGTAAATCACGGATTTTCACGATTTTTTCATTCAGCCAACTCTCGTAAATAGGTTGCAACAACTTGGCCAGCTTATCTCTGTGAATTTTATCTAAACCCGTGCTGGCAGGGATGGCGGCCAGTGCCCACAGATCATTCAAGCCAAACATTGCCACAACCTTGGCCTGAATAGTGGCAGCACCAGCCAGATCCCCGCTGCATACCACATACGTGAGCGCACCCAAAGTCGCTAAGGTGGGCAGCGACGACAGCGCCAGCTCGCCTCTTTTACTCCAGGTCCCCATCTCTGCCCTGAACTTATTGACCAGGGCAAAAAGCTGCTGATCAATCTGCGGCGAGACTTCGCCCATCCCCGCCGTCTCCTCACAGAGGTGCTGCAATCTCTGCTTCCAGAGCACACCTGCATTCATGAGTTTGTCAGCTTCCAACACAGTTGGCCGCGATATGCGGATGTTCACACAGCTCTTGTTGACCTCCTCCACAACCGGCAGATCCACCCTTGACTGCCAGCTGGCGCGCATCTTCTCCACCAGCTGGATCATATGTCGGCACTCTTGGTTGCGCCGCGCTGCTTCAACGGTAATGTCCCGATTCATCAGCTTGTTGCGTAGGGTATTGGAAGACAACTGGAGATTCTCGCGGAACACCTTATTAGGATCAACACTCTCCTCTGACAACATCTCTGGTTTGGAGCGTCCGCCCCAAAGCCTTGAGCCTGCTGCCAATAATCTTTGTGCCGGCCATGCCGCAACTTTACCAATTGATCTGAAAACTTTTTTTGAACGGGGGGCACTCTCTTCCCAGATTTCAAGCATTCTTTTCGACACCGCCGCTGCTGGAAAGGCTTTAAGCGCCTCTGCTGCAGCCCAGCTTGTGGCAACCTGCACTGCGTCACCGTACACCTCCAGCTGCATCCTGGTCAGCGCGGCAGAGTCCAAGGTCATTTGCGCGTCCCGCCGGATATCCAACAGCGCGCTCCTGACAAAATCGGCCCGCGTCTGAGTGCGATCAAGCGAGGTCAGCATCGCTGCGAACGGCAGGCAGCCCGCAACAGGCTCAACCTTCATCAGCCCTTTTCCAGCGGCAACAACATCGTCCTCGTTGACGCGATAGATGCCCACCAGGTTCTCCCCGAACTCATCCCCGTATAAATTACGCGCCACGGTCTGGGCATGCTGCACCACCTCATCCTCAGAGTAGGTTCGTGAGCACCTGTAGACCAGCGCCACCTTACGGCTTCCTATACCGGTCAACACCTGCCGCATAAAGCCGGTGTTCTCGCGGTTGTTGTAGGTTGCATTGGTGAAGATATAAACCAGCACATCGCAGGCTTCGAGAACCGGTTTGGCTAGTTCGCGGTTGGCATAGCTCTCCCGGTCACCTGTATCAAAATCAGGGGTGTCAAGCACAACCATGTTGGTTGGCACCTCGTCGCAGGCGACAAATCTCGGGGTGCCCGGGGTCAGCAGCTCTTCAATCGAATTCAATGGTTCAGGCAGGGCGCCGAACGCGGAGAACAGACTCTTGAAAAAATCTTCCTCAGCGCGCACACTCGAGTGCATACCAGCCAGCACACGCCGACTGTGCCCTGCCCGCGCCTTAACCGCGCTGATTTCCCTGCCCATCAGCGCATTGAAGAGAGAAGATTTGCCGGTGCTCCCGCCTCCGGTAATCGCCACCATCAAAGGGTAGTCAGGATTCAACTGTATGATCAACTTAGAGTCGAGCACCTGTTGGAAAGCGTCCAGATCCAGCTTGTCTTCCAGCCGCAGCACCTCATGCAGCGTGCGAACCGAGTGGCTGATTGTGATCAACGCCCTGTGCAGCTCGCTCAGCTGTCCATCACCACTGTTATTCCGCATCATTAAACCTTCATCATTGCAGGGACTTAGCTTACGCCGTAAGTTTCTTTGCGATTCTTGCAACGTGCTCTCCCTGGAAACGCGCTCCGGCAAGCTCATTCTCGCTCGGGGTGCGACTCCCATCACCACCGGCTATCGTGGATGCACCGTATGGCGAACAACCGGTGATCTCATCCACGGTCATCTGGCCTTTGAACGAATATGGCAGGCCGACAATCACCATGCCTTGGTGCAGCAGGTTGGTGTGGAAACCTAGAATCGTGGATTCCTGCCCGCCATGCTGGGTGTTTGAGCTGGTGATAACGCTTCCCACCTTCCCGATCAATGCCCCGCTCATCCATAGCTGTCCGGCAGCATCAAGGAACTGCCGCATCTGGCCGCACATATTACCAAAGCGCGTCGGTGTTCCAAAAATGATTGCATCGGCCTGGCCCAACTCCTCGATGGTGCAAACAGGCACATTGGCCTGCAGTTTCTGAGCTTCAACCGCCCCCATCTTTTCCAAGACCTCTTGGGGTAGAGTCTCCGGAACTCTGCGGAGGGCGACCTCCACATTCCCAACCATGCGTGCCCCTTCAGCGGCGGCCTCTGCCATTTGATAGACGTGCCCGTACATTGAATAATAAACGACCAATATTTTCATAATAATCTCCTTAAGTGTGCGCTGACCAGCGGATAAGAGTTTTGCGGTACAAACCTGCTCTATCCAGCTTGCTCAGCTGATTTTTATTTCGATGTTTTTTGTATAACCAGTTCTATTGTAATCCAAGCTGAGCCTTTAAAGCAAGGTCCAAAAAAAACCAAGCTGAGGATTTCATCTGCAAGCAGAGAAGATCATATAACCGCCCTATGCGCCGAGCACCGCAATCTTCCCGATGATATCGCCTCCGGTTCGGCATCCGTGCCGTACTCGTAGTGATAGGTGTTTGCGGTTGCCTCTGGAGCGCCTGCTAAGAGCAGCGGTGCGCTCTTGCCGAGGCGCCGTCCAGCCGACAAAGGAGTGTAGCGACAGGTGACAACAATCGCAGAGGCCACAGAGATTCTCAATGGCTCATAATTCGCACTGCTCCGAGCAAACCGGACTCCTCCAGCTCCCACTTAAACCTTCCACTCTTGGTTACCCTGATGTTGGTCTGCGTGAAGCGTTTGCTCTCTGGCAGGGCTTCATCTCCCATCACCCGGTTTTGCCATGAGTTGACAACCATGATCTCCAACTTGTTCTCGCCCTCTTTGGCTGCTTCGCTGATCTCAACCCTGAAGGGAGCCAGCCAGAGCACACCGAGATCCTTGTTGTTGAGCGTGACCTGGGCGATACCGACATCCTTGATAGAACCAAGTTCCAGCGCCAGTTTCGAACCAGTCTGATCCTTGGTCAACGTGAAGGTCGTCCGGTACACGGCCTTGCCGGAGTAGTATTTAATCCCGGGATCGCTGTGCTCTGTCCAGCTGGCCAGCGTATCGTAGCGCACCGGGCCGGCAGGCCCGCCCCACGCCGGATCAAAGCTGAGATCCCACGGTCCGGCAAGGCGCTGCTGCTCCTGCCACGCCGGGAAGTTTGATCCAGGAGCGCCCTGGCTATCGCTCTTCTCCCGGAAGATCACAAACATGCTGCCATGCGGATCAAAGCTTACCGGCACAATCGTCCGCTCCCCTTTGATCACGAAGGCATCCGCCCGGCGGATCTCGCCGGTCGCGGGATTCCAAAGTTCTGGTTGACGTCCACTGACGCGGAAGGCCAGCTCCGCTGCCCGTATCTCGGTGCTCTGATTGCAGACAAAGTACACATCCGCGCCCTCAATCGTGTAGTGGATATACTCGTAATCCGCCTGGCGCCCGGCATTGAGCGCCTCGAAGTCGGGAACCAAACCATCGGCCTGCAGCAGCGAGCGGGAGCTTTGTCCCCAGACCAGCCGCCCTGAGCCAACCTTTTTCTGACCCGCTTCAGCGGGGTTATCGCCCCAGAGCTTAGCGGCTAATGCGTGAAACTCGCGTTGTGCGGCAGCGCCACCTACCAGGCTGACCAGCCGCTCCGGCTTGGCGCCCAGCACCGTGGCACCCTGCGCCAGCAGCGACTCCACCATCTTCAGAGCCGCCAGCGAGAGCACCTTGTGGTCGGGCAGCACCAGCATGCGGTAGCGCACCCCGCCCGGCACCGCGATGCGGCCATCAGCCACGGTCAGGCGCAGCAGGATATCCTCGTTGGTGACATCGTAGTCGTAACCCGGCAGCGAGCCGGCCTGGTTGAACCCTTTGTAGCCGGCGATATTCGGGACATGGTCGCCATAGTAATAGAGCACATCCGCTACAAATGACCCCTGCTGCACAACACTCTGAATGCGGTTGATGTAATTTATAAAAACAGCTGACTCATTCCACCAGGTGACCTGCGGGTTCACATGTGTGCCGGCGAAATACTCCTGACCCGGCAATCCCATCTCCTGCGGCGAGCAGGTGAAGGTGTGAAAGAAGATCATATTCATCCCTTCGCAGAACTCATAATCCATCGCCGGTTTCTGGCTATACCAGAGCAGATCATTCCAGTGCGGCCCGATGGTTGTGAAGGCCTCGGCCCCCACATATTGTTTACCGTAAATATGCGCCGCGGAGGAGGCCTGCTTGACAAAAAAACGATCCTGCGGATTCGGCCGGTGCGGCGAGGGCGCCCAGAACTCGCTCATAACAATCGAGCTGTGCGAGTAGTTTTTAATGCCATCAATAGGACCGGCGTGCGGACCGGAGCACTCCGGCTGAATGCCGATCTTGTAGCGGGCGGCGTTTTCAGCAAAGGTTTTGTAGTGATTCTCAGAGACACAGTGGGCAATGGTTTTACGGAAATCAGCTAGAAAGGCGTTGCTCGCCTCGCGGCTCTCTATAATCTTGCCCACAACCACTGGTAGATACTTGACAATCTCATAGCCATTGTACTGCCTGAACTCCTCTGCCAGTCCCGGGCTCCAGTTCATGCCGCCGCACTCCCAGCTATCTGTTTCAAGTTCTGTCAGCACAGTTCCTGCCAGCGGCCCCGCTTTTTTAAGCAAAGGCTCAACCACATCATTCCAGTAGCGGTTAAAGACATCCTTGCTGAGGTAGTCAAGGACATGGCCCTGCCAGCTGTCGCTTGAGGTCGAAACATGCGCACCCGTCGGAGTGTAACCAATCCGCAGTATTATCCACCGGCCCGCCGGAGCGCTCCACTTCAAGGTTCCGTCCTTACTTAGCTTATCCGTTATATCAATGATATCACCCAGCTTTGTATCCTCTTCACCATCAGTCGCGGGAAGGTCGTTCAGCAGAAAGCGGCAATCCGGCGCTGATCCACCCAGCTCCCTGGCGCCGGTCTTGGCGCTGAGGTTGCTGATCGGATTGCCGGTGCCGCCGCCTGTCAGCCCTTTGCCATCCTGATCGATTAGCTGAGCGCTGACAACCTGCACATTGCGCGGCGCGGCAGGGTGTGAGGGATCATACGAATCTGCAAAAACCACCCGTATGACCTTGCCCTCGATTGCATCAAAGGCGAGTGCGTTACTGCCATCCTTGAGCTGGAAGCTTTTCGTTCGCTGCTTGGAGTCAATGGCCTCCACCCAGCCGAGCTTGGGACCATAGCCCTTTCGGCCAGTGAGGTTCAAAGCTGTGATTGCCACCCTTTTATCAAAGGTAAACTCAATCCACTCCGGTGACTTCGATGTGGGCCCTCGCCCGCTCTCTTTGCCGCCGCTAACCCAGAACCCACCGCTATTGATGTTTTCAACGGGATGATCCGCCTGCGCCGAGCTGGCCGTTAGCTTGAACGGCACACCCTGAACACCCTTGCCGGGATAAGCCAGCACACAGATATCACGGTAATAATCATAGTTCGCCTTTGGCACAGGGAGCTTCAGATTGATCTCAGCCGCTCCATCAACCTGAATCTGCGCTGATGTAACCTGCTTGGCCTTATCATCGAGCGTTACGCCCGGCCCGCCCAGATTCCACCCGCTCTGAATGGAGAGACCGATCTTGAGATCCAGTCGCTCGGCTTCCCGCAGAGCGTGCAGATACAAATCCGTCCACTCTTCGCTTCCATACATCGGCCCATTCGGCACATTAACGTTGCCACGCTGATTTGATCCATTCGCATCAAATATCATCGCCCCGCTGAAGCCCTTGTCGTGCATGGCCTGCAGGTCGCGGGTGATCGCCTCTTTGGTCACATTGCTGTTGAGCCACCACCACCAGCAACGCACCCCGGCAGCACGCGGCGGATTCCTGAAACCGGCATCCAGCTCAGCTGCATTCGAGACAGCGCAGTTAAATCCACCACAGCCGATCAGCACGGCTGCAATCATAAAAATTTTCACATTCATCTTCATAATCTGATTCTCGCTTTCTGTTTGTTGTTCACGCTTCAGCGGGCTCTTAATCACAAACTTCTGAATGAGAGTGACGACCCCCCGCACATCACACAAACCCTTTTGGTTGCCTGCCCTGTGCGTAGCACGCAGACAGGCGGCGACTAGTTGCTTTAGTTAATTAGAATGACCGTCCCGGCGGGCGGGATCACCTCATTCGTAATTCCATAGAGATGCCAGGCAAAGGTGGGTATGGGTTGGGTGGCGGTGATCACAAGATCCTCCCCGCTCACAGCGGTAAAGCGATAGCTTATGTAATAGGCATCATTCGCGGCACCCATTCCAACTGACCGAGCGTCATCTTCATTAACCCCCAGCAACGAATCCGAGATGGGGCCGCTGCCATCCGGGTCGAAGACGAAATTTGCCAATCGGTTGGCAACCGACTTCCACTGCCGCACATAGATGCGGGCATCATAGTTGACACCTGCTGTCAGCCCGCTCAACCTCCAGGTGGTTGTGCCGCCTGCAGTGCCTTTGTCATTGAAATACATATCGCTCAGCAGCTGAACTAGCCCACCTGTGATCCCGGCAGGAACGTCGCCAGCGTGGTCGGCAACCGAGCTGGAAGAGACCAGATTGGTGAAATTCAGCGTTCCGTTAGCCGCTTTGTTATAAGCGTTGAACTGCACTCCGTTGATCAGCGCCCCCGGCGTACCCTGCCCGAAATCCAGCTTGTGGGTGTACGTTTTACCGGACTTGATGCCGCAATCAACGTCGTTGGTGATTTGTACGAAGGTGAAAATATCCGACATTGTGGTGAAACTCCACAATGAGTTACCGGTAACTGCCGGGCAGCCAATGCCGGTCAGATCTTTAAACGCTCCGGCATCCATCTCGAGGTAATAGCCGGTGTACGGCTCTAAATCTTTGGCAGGGTTGATTTTTACCTGTACTCCGTTGACAGTGACTGCCCCGCTGCTCACATCAAAGGTCTCCACCACACTGTTGTCACTGCTGCGCTTGAGCGTGATATTGCCGCTTCCTTTCCGAATAATTGTATTGAAGGTCGCCACCAGATCAGCCGCCAGTAGCACACCGGCGGCATTGTTGCCCGGATTCAGCAGTTTGACCGTCGGCTGCACCTGCTCACAGGTTATTCCATAGAGATGCCAGGCCATGTTGGCATTCGGCTGAGTGCAAGTAATGACAAGATCCTCACCGTCCACAGCGGGGAAGCGGTAGTTGATATAATAGCCATCTGCCGCAGCGCTCATGCCGACTGTCCTGGCATCATCCTCGTTGATCGTCGCACTCGAATCCGAGATGGGGCCCGCGCCATCAGGATCGAAGACTATGGTCGCCGTTCGGGCGGCAACCGACCTCCACTGCCGCACATAGATGCGGACATCATAGTTGACACCGGCGGTCAGCCCGCTCAATTTCCAGGTGGTTGTGCCGCCGGCAGAGAAGCTGCCGTTGTAATACATATCCTTCATCAGATTGTACAGATTGCCGGAGATCCCGGCAGGAGCATCGTTAACGCCATTGCCACTATGGTCGGCAACCGTGCCGGAAGAGACCTGATTTATAAAATTCAGCGTTCCGTTAGCCGCTGTGTTGTAAGCGTCGAACTGCACCCCGTTGATCAGCGCCCCCGGTGTACCTTGTCCGAAATCCAACTTGTGGGTGTAAGTTTTGAATGCGCGGATATCACAATCAGCATCATTGGTGACCTTGACATACGAAATCCACGTTGCGGACAGCACTTCGAGGGTTACCCCGTCAATGATAGTGGTTGTGTCACCCAATTGGTTGGTGGAGCGGAAGGTCAGAGTGTAGGAGCTCTTCTCCGCGACAAAAGCTGTGGCCGTGCGTAAAGCCCACGTTGGACTCGACACATTGGGGTTGTTGTAAATTGTCATCTCGGTTGGCAGCCCCTCATCCAGGGTCACGCTCAAGGTGTTGCCAGGACTTTTTGCTGTGCGATACGATTCATAGAAGCTCAGCACGTAGCTGGCCCCAACCGCAAGGCCGCTGATCGTCTGACTGATGCTGGCGGCACCCTGAAGATAGGCAAACTGAGCTCCGAGAGGATCGGGCGAAATGCTATTACATTTCCAAGGCCCATCCTTGCCGGATAGACCTGCGCTCGCACTGAAGCTCCAGGATGCCCCGGCGGGTGTATATTTATAGCCGCCGGCAGCTTGAACCGGCACCTCAAAGCCAGTGTTCTCCAGCGCATCCGCCATGGAGGCTGCGAAAACCAGACAACCTGCCACTGCTGCCTGCAAAATAACGCTTTTCATTGTTCTGTGTGTCCTCATCTTCATCTCCTTGCTCGTTAATTCATCTCTGCCTGAGCAGGGCATTCACACCCGGCACAGACTGTTTTACACCTTCCACCCTAATATGCCCCATGCTGCTTGCACAGGGAGATAAATTTTTCCACCCGTTCGGGCGCAACATCACTCTGCAGGATATGTGCCGGCGAGATCATATAACCGCCCTCTGCACCGAGCACCGTAATCTTCTCGATAATATCCGCCTCCAGTTCTGCATCTGTGCCGCGCGGTAGCAGGTACTGCTGGTCAATAGCACCCCAGAAGGCGAAGATGTCCCCGAATCGGTACGCGATCCGGCACACCAGGGTTTCTCTTAAAAGCTCACAGCACACGTTCTCTTGGGGTCATCGTCATTGTGATCTTCCTTTTTGTTGATGCTTGCACTACTTCATTATCACTTTTACAGTAACTTCTCAATAACCCGCACTGTAGCAGCGGGCTCTTAATCACAAACTTTTTGTGAGGGCTACGACCTTCCGCACATCACACAAGCTCTTTTGCAGGCGGCGACTAGCTGCTTCAGTGCATATGAAACACCTCGGGCAGTGTCACGCAGGCTGGCGAATGGTCGGGATTGGTAACCATGATGTCGCTCATAAAACTCCACCACTTACGCACTATCGGATCCTGCGGCAGGTGGTTGGCTGCGTTTCCCTCTGCGAGCTTCTGCACTGCGAACAGCGTCAGGCCCTCAGGGTCAAGAAAGATAGTGTACTCAGAGACCCCGGCCTCGCGGAGCACAATTGAGAGCTCCGGCCAGATCTCATCGTGCCTCTTTTTATACTCGGCCTCACAGCCTGGTTTCAACTTCATTTTAAACGCTAAGCGTGTCATATTAAACCCCTCATTTATTCCCACTAAGCCGTAAAACGCGTACCGGCCCGATCAGTCCGGACGGCAGAAGCTGCGTCTGTACCCTGCCGGTTGTAAAGGTATAGCGCCCGGTTTTGTACTCCCTGCCGCCCAGCAAGCCTGACTCCCATTTCAGGGTGCGGAGATCCTTATCAGGTGGCTGCTGATCGCCGACCAGACGGTTCGGCCAGCGGTTGACGATCTCGATCTCCAGTTGATTCTCTTTCGACTTAACCACATCGGTGATATTCACCCGCCATGGTGCGCACCACACAACACCGAGATCTTTGCCATTCAACCTCACCCGCGCCATATCGTGCACAGTGCCCAGGTCAAGGTAGATGGACTCTCCGCTAAAACCGGGCGCATCAAAGCTCTTGCGGTAGATGGCACTGCCGGAGTAGTATTTGATGCCGCTTTCCTCGCGCTGCGTCCAATCCTGTAATGTTTCAAACACAACACCTTCAGGGCCGCCCCATTTAGGATCAAACGTAACCTCCCAGGAGCCATCTATACCCATCACCTGACCCCTGTCTCCTGACCCCTGACCCCTGTCTCCTGACCCCTGACCCCTGTCTCCTGACCCCTGTCCCCTGTCTCCTGCCTCCTGACTCCTGAATACGATGAAGTAGCTCTGATGCGCTTCAAAGTGGATGGGCAGCGAGGTGGTCGTCCCCTGATGCGTAAACTCCGGTAGCGTTCGGGTTGTGCCGGTTACAGGATCCCACAACTGCGGCGCTCCTCTTGCAACCCGGAAGGTGCAGCTCGCCTTGACGCTTTTATCAATGGTGTTGGCCACGAAATAAATCTCCTCATCCGCGGTGCGGCGGTGGCCGTAACGGAGCGGAGCATCGGATTGAAAATCCTCAGGAATGCCTTTTTCAGAGAGCAGCGCAGCTATGAAATCATAGCGGGGATAGAGCTCTTCCACCGTGTTCGCACCTTTCAGGCCCCAGGGCGCCATAGAGCCTCCGCCCAGCCGCTTGGCTGCCGACCAGTTGGCGCCATCCAAACTCGCCTGCCAACTCTGATCGGTTGCAATCACCGTGACGCCACCTGCTTTGGATGTCAGTTGTAAGGCGGCAATGAACCCGGCCGGATTACTGTGTGCGCTCTGCGCATTGTTGGCAATGGCTGTGACAATATTTTCACCGGAGCGCAGAGCCGCTAAAATAAAAGCCCGCGGGACGTTCTTAAAGTTATCCCCGCTCAAAATTTGACGACCGTTGATCTGCAGCGTGAAGGAGTTATCAGCAGTGGCTTCGACAAAAGCGCTCTCAACCTCCCTGATATCCTCAATTTTGAAGGTTGTGCGGAGGTGAACATCACCCGCCGCGGCGTCATGCGCTGGACTGCCTTTATCAAACCAGATCCAGCCCGCCACCTCGGCCAGTGGCTTTGCCAACTCGGCTGTTGGCTGCACGTCTGGGTTCAGAACAATGCACCCTTTGTCAACCTCGCGCACTGCCTGCGGCTCCGCGCCCCAGAGTTGTTCAGCAAGTTTTTTGACCTGCTGGTCGCACTCGGGAAATCCGACCAGGCTCGGGGATTTGCGCGGTGGATTGCCGATCACAGTTGCGCCGTCCCGCACCAGTTCAATGATCTTGGAGAGGCACTCCGGGGTCATGGTGGTGACGTTCGGAAGCGCCAGCACACTGTAGCGACTGCCCTCGGGGAAGGCGATTTTACCATCCTCGACAGTCGCGCGCATCTTTAAAATACGCGGACTTACAGCATCAAAGTTGTAGCCCTTTTTATCCCTCAAGCGCGGACTCCCCGCCAGCGCCTCTTGTGGAGCTTTAAAAATATGCGGTGCCCCCTCGGGGGTCAGGTAGAGAATATCGGCCACAGCCTCTCCCTGGCGCAGGAGATGTGAGCAGCGGGTTATGTACTGGTGATAGGCGGGGAAGAGGTGCCACATGGTGTGGTTGCGGTGCCACTGCACGCCGTAGGGGCCCATGGTCATCCCCGGCTTGACCCCTTCGCCCAGCGGCTGATGTTGAAAGGTGTGGAAGATCAATCCGTTGATCCCTATTGCAAAGGCCCAGTCGGTCTGGTTCTTCATATTGCCGGGATAGTTAAGATACTCCCTGCCACCTGTGGTGAAAGCCTCGGCTTTGACAGTCGGCTTGCCCATGGTGTGGGCGATACTGACCGCTTCAATGCAGCTGTACTGCGTATCAGCGCCACCAGCGACATTCCAGAATTCACACATTGGAATGTCGGCCACTGATCCCAGATCCAGATTGCCGGCCGGGTTCATGTCATACGGTTCGTTCGAATACTTCAGTCCATGCTGGTGGGCGAGCGTCTTGATTGCGCCGGCGTATTGCTCCAGTACCAGCTCCTGGGCGGTGGTGCGCATATCCCAGAGAAAACGCTCCGTGACCTCCAGGCTGTCGACGACCATTCCCATGTAGGCCGGGTAGTAGGGCTGCGGATCATACCCGCGTCGCCCGGTGAACTCCTTGCGAAAGGCCGCGCTCCAATTCTGCGAACTCATCTCCCAGCTGTCCAAGTGAATGGTGGTCAACCCCTTGCCGGGTGTGAGCGCTCCCAGCCTCTGCAGCAGGCGGCCTTGGTAGTTGTCCCAGTGGCGGCGGTAGGCGGCGGCGTTGAACTTGTTGCACTCAAAACCGTGGCCAGCGCGGGGCGCGGGACGGGTTGTCTGGCCGGTACTGCGGGCAACAAAGCGCATGGCTGTCCAATCGCCCTCCGGCACACTCCAGCGCAGTGTACCGTCGGGCTGCATCAGCGATGTCAAGTCAGCAATGCGCTCGGACTTGATAACCTTCGCTGTATCCAGTTCAGGATATTCGGCGGCCATCGCGACAGATGTCGCTGTATGCTTCCAGATAGAGTATGGGCCGACATCCTTCAGCGTCTTGATGCTGTAGCCATCGAACTGCGCCGCCTCTTCAGGCGTTGGGAAAGCCAGCACAGCCACATCCTGATACCACTGCTCGCGTTCAGCCTGATGCGCATGGCTCATGCCTGCAAAGTGGTTGGCCGCATGAGGGGCCGGCACAGGCAGGGCTTGCTCGAACAGCACCGGACCCTTGATCACAGTGCTGCTGCCAACAAGGTGCTGCATGGAATCCTCGGCTTTGACCCATGAACCGCCGCTGCCCGACCAGCCCGGTCCGGTTCCCAGAATAAACTCCATACCCAGCCGTTCGGCGGTCTTGATGGCGCGCACCAGATTCTCCTGCCACGTCTCACTCATAAAAGAGATCGGGCCGGCAGGAACCCCGATGTTCACTTCCAGAAACAGAACACTGCCGATACCAGCACCAGCCATAGCCTCCAGATCCGCAACCATCTCATCCGCGTTCTGGTTCCCATCCATAAAATACCAATAGACACCAGGACGGGCCGCGTCGGGCGGAACCCTGAACTCGTTCTCCAGTTCAGCTGCAGCCGACACAACGCAGTTAAAAAAAGCACAGCTGGTCAGCACTGCGGCAATCATAAAAGTTTTTATCTTTTTCTTCATGATCTTATCCGTGTTCTATTTTTCGTAAATCACTCTCTGGGTGTGATAATCTTAACCGGACCGAAAAGTCCTGACTTCATGAGCGGCGGAATCTCCTTGTAAACCGGACGTGCCGCGCCGCCGGGGATTTGACCGAAGTTACTATCCGATGTTGAGTCGGTTTGTATCCGATCGAGGTTGCTGCGTGTAAAACGGGTTGCCTCAGGCCGTAATGAATCCCCGTTGAGCCGATTGGCCCAGAGATTTGCGATCCGGATCTCCAGTTGATTCGCACCGGCGCGAGCCACTCCGGAGATCTCAATCCGATAGGGCGGAAGCCAAACCAGGCCAAGGCGTTTGCCGTTGAGAGTGACTTCAGCGATCTCGGCCAGGTCGCCCAGCTCCAGGAATAGCCGGCTCTGCTTAGCCAATGACTCTGGCAACTCGAAGCTCTTTCGATAGAAGGCGATTCCCGAAAAAAAACGGATTCCCTCATCGTCTGATTCAGTCCAGCTTTGCAATTTTTCAAAGGTTGTCTTAGTCGGCGCGCCCCACCCCTCAGGGAACTCAACCTGCCAAGCGCCGTCGAGAGCCAACGGCGCAGGGCTCTCCGCTGCCGGAAACGTGTCGCGGGCAACTGGATCAAGCGTTTCGCTCTTAGCCGCGTTCGCTTTCCGAAACACAACAAAGACCGAGCCTAACGGCCCCAGCGTCACAGGCAGTTCGGTCTGACCGCTGGCCATGCTTCGCCAAGTATGACACACGCTGCGGCGGCCCGAATCAGGCCACCAAAATTCAGGTACCTGTCCGTTGGCTTGCGCCGCTACCCGAAAGAGGCAGATCAGCGTCTGTGCTTCCTTTGTCTTGTTGCGGATAAAATAGAATTCATCTTCGGTAGTCCTCCGGTGAATGAAGTCCAGCGGCCCCAGGTCGCTTTGACTGCGCCCCGCGATCTCGAAATCAGCTGCAACGCCGATTTTGCGGAGCGCTGCGCTGCGATCACTTGCGACCACCAAGCGGCCTGCCCTAACGGATCGTACCAGAACCGATGATTTGTCCGGCTTTGCTGAGGGATCATCAGCTCCCCACAACTCATCAACCAGCTGTAACACTTTTTGGGTTTCTATTTCCTGCTCTTTCATGCCCGGAGCACGCGTTGGCCTCTGATGGGCGATCACTGTCGCACCTTCGCTTACGAGTACTCGAATCTTTTCAAGCACCTCCGACGGGATATGATCCTGCTCGGGCAGCACAATGGCGGCATAGCTCATTCCGTCCGGCAGCACAATCCGATTGTTTTCAACGCGCATCCGCTGCAGGATCACCTCCGATGTGCAGACATCATAATCGTTGCGCGGATCAAGGCCGGTCAGCAACGGCCGCTCCGGCACATTGCACAGCAATGGATAGAAGTTCGGCGCCTGATCGCCGTAATAATAACAAACATCTCCCACAAACCAGCCTTGACGAAGCATGTACGAGCACCGCGCCAAGTAGTCCATCAAGCCGCGGACCATCGGCCACCAGGTGGCCGACGGATTAATATCCGTGCCAGCATGATAGGCCCAACCCGGAAGCCCTGCCTCGGGCGGGGTGCTGGCAAATGTGTGCAACGAAAAACAGTTCAGTCCTTCGCACAACGCCCGGTCAGCAAGCTCCTTGTGATTCAGCGGCCCATCAACCCAACGCCGCCAGGTGGTGAATGCTTCCGCATCCACTAGGCGTTTATTGTAAACATGCGCGGCCGAAGCGATCTCCTTGACCAGGAAAATTTCGCGATGTCTGATCCAAAACTCCCCCCGCGGAATATCAACCGCTCCAAGTGCCTTAATTCCATCGACTGGATTGGAGTTCCAGACCGGAGGTCCTGGCCCGCCCGACTCGGCAACAAGTTTCAGTCCATAAGAACCGAGGACTTTTCGGCCTGTCACATAGTGCGAGTCAATCAATAGGTCGCTCACCAACTTACGCCAGTCATAAAGGAATTGCTGCTGAGTTGCGCCATCCGCCAATTTCCAGCCGGCAAGCAGGGGTAGAAACCGGATCACAGGATAGCCGATCCGCCGTTGGAACTCTGCGTCCATGGCCTCGCTCCATGGCGTAAACCCGCCCAGCTCCATGCTGTCGAATTCCAGTGTTTTGAAGCTGCTCCCCTCAAACGAGGTGCGCCCCAGTTCCTTGAGAATCGTGTTGGCGATATGACGGAGATGAAACTCAGTGGCACGGGGATCAAAAAAATCAATCATCGGCCCAAGGGACTTAGGGCTGGGCACGATCAACTGCTGCCCGTGATTCGTACAGACAAAACGAATGATGTCCCACTCTCCCGCAGGCACGCTCCAGCGCAATCTGCCATCAGGTTCAATCTGTTTCGTCAGATCAATAACCTGACTCACTGCAGCCAGCGTTTTTGCAGTGTCATGCGGCACAGCCAGCACCGCCACTTCGCGAAGATAGATTGGCTGACCCTGCGCATCCCGCGGACAGGCTCCTGGCAGCTCAGGCATTGGCAAGGCCGCGTGAAACTCCGTGTTTCCGGTCGCTGTAGTAATCGAACGATAGAGACCTTTGCCGGCATGCTCAGGGGTAACCCAGCTGCCGCCAGCATTCCACCCGCTGGAACCGATGATACCGATTTCCAACCCGAGACGGTCAGCCTCTCGAATGGCATGAGCGATAAGCTGTGTGGACTCCGGCCCGAGAAATGCAGGCCCGCCCGGCACCCGTCTATCGGGATCGGCGGCAGCGGCCACATCCCAAATCTCGGCACCACGCATGCCGCCCTGTTTCATCGCCTCCAAATCGCGGGTGATCTGCTCCCGGGTGATCGCCCCGTTGAGCCAATCCCAATACGCCCCGGGCCGCGTATTGAGCGGCGGCTCAGCAAACGCAGCGGGCGACAGCTGATCTTTGCTTCTGTCTGGCTCCATTGCCTGATCAGAAGATTTCGCCGCCACAGAATCAACGCTGCCACTCTCGCGTGCCAGCAAAGGTTTGCTCTGCAATGCAAACGCGGCGAACAGACAGAGCGGCACCCATCCCATCGCCCGCACACGCTGAGTAAGATGTTGATTTTTTATGTTCATCAATAATTACCTTTCGTTACTATACTTATTAGTTGTTGCTCCAGAAGTCAGAAGTCAGTATTCTTGCCTGTAGCTTATGCACTTAGCTCTAGTTCTGGGTCTCAGGCTCAGGCTCAGGCTCAGGCTCAGGGTCAGGCTCGGGGTCGGGGTCGAAGGGCGTACGGAAATGATCTCCGACCTCCGGCTTATATCTTGCAAGTTGCTCTGCAGTCCAGGATACAAGCTGTTTTTTGACCTGGTGACCTAGTGACTTGGTGGCATTGCTTACTGACCTCCGCCTCCGATTCAACAAACCTTCGAGATGCCCCGTCGTTTTTTCGCAGCGCACTGCGCGGCAGGTTTGCCTGTAACTTACGCAGTGGCAAGTGGCGAGTGGCCAGCTCCAGGCTACACTAGCCACTGACCACTAGCCTTACTGCACCATGATTACCGTTCCCTGCGGTGGGGGCCCAAGGACGCGCAGTACGCCGGTTCCCGTAAACTGCGGGCTGGTATAATCCGCCCCGCTCCCCGGCGCGCCCCAGGTACACTCGCCACGGGCTTTGAGTACCCCGTTCAGGGTCAGGGTAGTTACTGTCTGCGAGACTCCATCTAATTCAAGTGTCGCACTGTTGTTAAGTTGCAGCGAGGAGGCTGGCGCCAGCTGGTTGAGTTCCGCCCAACTCAGCTCTTTCAGTGCTGCCACCTCGCCGGGCGTCAGTGCCCGGTCAAAGACGTAGGCCTCATCCATCGCTCCGTTCCAAAACTCTGAATTGGGAGCGGGGTTGTTGCCGAAGCCGATCTTGTAGTTGTACGCAGCATTAACACCTGTGAAGGTGTTGGTCTGAATCGCCACACCGTCATAGAAGAAAAAGGCCCGCTGCCCATCCCAAACCAGAGCCACATGATGCCAGTTCGCAGTATCGTCACTCGCCTGCGTGGAGCCGAAACCGTTCCACTTGATCCAGCACGCGAACTTGTTGTCGCCGCCTGTTCCAAGATAACCACCACGCACATGATCGTTGTTGATGATCCGCTGAGGGCTGGAGGAGGAGCCGTTCGATTTTATCCACGCGGCATAGGTGAAGTTGTTTCCAAGGTTGACGTTGTTCGCTGTGGTAACCCCCTGTCCCGTGGCACCGAACACAAAGGCCTCACCGCTCTTTCCAGCCCCCCGGTGACGGGAGCGCCCATGATAACGCCGTTATAAGCCGCACCGCCTGTGCCGCGATTCAGCAGCGTCGTGCCGCTGATGCTGGCGGTGTCAAAATCATAGTGGATGATGGGCGCGGGCGCTACTAGCTTCAGCGTTCCGCCCTGAACCACGGTGACCCCGGTGTATGAGGCGGGAGCCGTAAGAGTCAGCGTGTTGGCACCCGTTTTCGTCAGGCCGCCCGTGGAGGTGCCCGCCGCCAACAGGGGACGGTTGATTGCAACGCTACCATTCGCTGTATCGATCACTGCGCCGCCATCTGCAATGGAGATGGAGTTGCCCGCTCCAATCCAATCCAGCACCGGGGCGCCAGAGCCCACCGCGAGGGTGCCGCCGTCAAAGTTCAGCAAACCCCCTGTCCCCACATTGAGTGCGAGCTGCACAGCAGTGGCGGATGATCCAGCAGCCAACTGTAATGTGCCGCCATTCAGGTCGATTGCCGGGGTATTGATCGAGCCTCCCATAAGCTGCAGCGTGCCGCCGTTGACCGTGGTGTTACCCGAGTAGGTATTGGCCTCGCTCAGGATCAAGACGCCCCTGCCGCTCTTGGTCAAGCTGCTGGCCCCGCTCCCATCGGCAATCGCGGCATTGATGGTGACTGGATTGGCACTCTGGTTATCCACCGTCAAATAGGTGCGGGCGCTCTTGAGCGTACCGCTGGCGGAGGTGCTGCCAATCGCCAAGCCACCGGCATCTCCCTGCATCTCAATTTTTGTCAAGGCCAGTGTCTGACCGGCAAGATCAACCGTAACAGGCTCCGTGGTTGCCGCCACATAAAGCGAATTCACGCTGGTGGCCGCTGCTCCGAGCGTCAGTGCACCGATCGTACCGGTGCCCTCGACAACGCGCACGCTTTCGGTTGCGCGGTTTTCGATCACCTTGTCACCCGAACTGAGTCGGGTCAAATCGCGCATGGGCGTGTAAAACATAATCTCGGAGATGCCGGTGTAGTTGTCCTTAAGGTAATTGCTGGTGACATAGATCTGGACATAGCGGCTGGTAACCGCTCCGGCCAAGGTATAATGGTCACCCGCCTCGGTGGCCAGCCCATCAGCTTTGGCAAAGGTCATGTTTGTCACCAGGGTACCCCAATTCGCCCCGGCGTTTACGTAAGGCGTATTGTCAGCCAGCAGCGTATCGCCGACATAGAGTCCCGCGCCCTTAACCCCCCGTTCACTGTAAGAGCTGCTCAGCTTTGAGTACTCGTTGTAGTTCCAGAGATGGATACCAGCAATGCTCTGCTCCGCGCCTAGGTCAAAGGTGATCCAGGTGTTGGTTGTCCCAAGGCTCAACCACATGTCACTGGCCAATGTTCCGGCTAAGGAAGCGGGTGTGAGCGGGTTGTTGGGTATCATCCCTGAACCGTTAACAGCCTTTGTTGGTGATCGGGTGTCATTAGCGGCTGCATACCAGCTTTGCGCGGTGGCGGCAATCGGAGAGATCGCGGCATAGCGCGTGGAGGTGTAAAACCCTATTTCGCTTAAGCCGGCCGAATTGTTGCCAAAGCTGTCGGTAATATAGAGCTGAATGTAGCGTCCAACGAGCGGCATTGCCAGCGCATAATCAGCGCCGGTAAGCGCGGGTGTGCCATCCGCCTTGGCAAACTTAAAATCCTGCACCCACCGGCCCCAGGCCGCGCCAGCCGAGGCGTAGGCCATGCCGTTGGGTGGAAGCGTGTTGCCAACGTAGAGGCTGGCGCGATTCACCCCTGATT
Source organism: Kiritimatiellia bacterium (assembly GCA_028686345.1). GTDB lineage: Bacteria > Verrucomicrobiota > Kiritimatiellia > RFP12 > UBA1067 > M55B167. The sequence continues at coordinate 9,905 of JAQUCE010000020.1, read as the reverse complement.
TCGTGTAAAGCCCGGGATTTCCACTGTGCTCGTTATAGTTCCACACCCGGAAGCCGGTGACCTTCTGGATTGTGCCCAAGTCAAATGTGATCCATGTTTTGTTGGTGACGCTGTTTAGCCACATGTTGCTCATCGAGCCAACTTCAGTCGCGTTGCCGGCAGTGGAGTTTACTCTGACAGGGGCGTTGGGAGTCATGCCTGAGCCATTGAGCGTTGCTGTCGGCACACGGCGACCCGACCAACTTTGCTCAGCTGTGGCGGTCACCGGCGAGACGAATTGGTCATCAACACTGCGGGCCGTGAGCGCGTAAAACCTGATCTCGGAGATGCCGGTGTAAGCGTCTTTGCCGTAACTTGAAGTGACATAGACTTGAATGTAACGCCCCGTGACCGTATTGGCAAAGGCGTAATCAGCGCCCGCATCGCCTGCGGCCCCGGAGGCTTTCGTAAAGGTCATGTTTTCCACCAGCGTGCCCCAGGCCGGACCAGCGGAGGCATAAGGCGTTCCATCGGCCGGCATTGAGTTTCCAACGTATATTCCCGCGGTTTTCACGCCCCGACGGCTGAAATCACCGGCTTCATTGTAGTTCCATAAATGAAAGCCAGTCAGGCTCTGGACAGCACCGAGATCAAAGGTGATCCAGGTATCCAAGGTTCCATTGCTCAGCCACATTTCGCCAGTCGGCTTGATACCGTGAAGCGAGGTGGCTGTCACCGGACTGTACGGCACCAACCCAGAACCGTCAATGGCCGCCAACTTCGGGTAGACATAATACGAACTTTGGGCCGTGACAGCAACGGGGGTGATCATCTCCGCCGCATACCCGAATCCAAACGTCAGGAAGGCAGCCACGACCAGCGTCGTAACCCGCCCTGTCACTCTTGTCATCTGTTCTTTCCTGTTCATGGATATCTCCTTTTTTTCGGCCTGTTCAGGCCTCTATTTCTAACGGTCACACCCGCCGGTGTCACACTTGATAAATCAAGGCTGCGTAAAGGTCAGGAGGCGCAATTCAGAACTCAGAATTATTCTTTTTAAAAGTTGCCTATCGGGCCTTATTGCGGCTTGTTTTTCAATCATCCACCGCATAGCGGCGGATATACTTCTCAATCATCCACCGCATAGCGGAGGATATACTGTGCTGCTTTCAGTATGTCCGCCGCTATGCGGTGGACGTAAATTACATCCCGCTTTTCACCTTCACTTCTTGTTATCTTCCGACCCCGACAGGTTCTCTCTCCACTCCTCACTTGGGCCAGACAGTCAGCCGCGCGCTTTTCGGCGCGAACGGCTCAATCACCACGGTGTTCGTACCTGGCTTCAGGTGTTTGGTCACCTCCAGCTGCAGAGGCTTGCCAATAAACCCGCCGGCATCCTGCCCGTTGATCGTCACGCGCGCGGCGGCCTCAGGTTCAATTTCGTCCATCTCAAGCAAGACCCGCACCTGCGCCAGGTTCATTTCGGCGGGCAGCTCGCAATGGCCCACAAATGGATCGCTGGTAACCGGGCTTACATTCACCTTGGGCTTCTTCAGGCTGGCAAACTGACCCCACGGCGCGCAGCCGTATTTGCCAAGGCTTTTAGCAGCAGGCCAATCCGCATCGTTGAACTGCGGCTGATTCCAATTGTCCTGCCGCTGATCCGAGCTTTTCCAGGTTGCATCAAGGTTGAAGCGCTGCGGCTCGCCCTGCTCAAAGGTGACCTCCAACTGGCCGATCAGCCCTGCCGGGCTCGGCTTATCCGTCAGGTTCACAGCGGCGACTGCCAGGGTGTTCGCGCCGCCAACAAGCTGGCCGGTCACGTCGATCGTGGCGGGCTTGCGCCACCCTTCAATCGCCTCACTGCTCATGCCTGCCTGCTGGCCGTTGACAAAGAGGGTGAACATATTGTCGCAGGTGCCGATAAACCGCGCCTGCTTGATTTTGCGGACAGCGTCCACCGTGCAGCTACCGCGGAAATACCGCGGGCCGGGCGGCGCGGAGTGCGCGGCGTTGCCATCCTGGCCCCAGATCCAGTCGCAGCCGCTGAGCGCCTGCTCCAGCTTGTCAGGCGCAGAGTCAAGTGTCGCGCTCGGCGCGCTAGGGATCACCAGCTCCGGCGGTGTGGGTGCGCGGACAATGTTGATTGGCGCCCGCATGGGCTTAGCACCCGGCTCCAGCCGCAGCGGCAGGGCGCGCTTTTCTCGCTGAAAGAGCAGTACCACGCTCTCCGAGGGCTCCAGCGTAAGGGTCACCTCAACCTGATTGGCCGCGAGCCGTTTGTATGGCAGGGCGGTCACAGTGTTGCGCATGGCATCCCAGCACTCCGGCTCACCGGCAGCGGTGACCCTGAGTTTAAAGGGGCGGGCCGCACCCTCGTGATTCTGATTGCAGACCAGGAAGAGATCGCAGCCGGACTTAACACGGTGCAGCACATGCAGCCAGTTGCCGGTCTCGCCTTCGACCACCTGCAGGGTAGGCACGATCCCGGCATCCTGCCTAAAGGCCGCGGTAATCTCAGCCACACTCGGCTTCTCCGGCAGGAAATAGGCGCGTCCGCCCTGCGCACTCTTGTTGCAGGCCTCTGTGCCGACAGCGGGGTCAGCACCCCAGATCGCAGCCCGCAGCGCGTCAATCTCAGCGGAGCTCTTGCCAAGTGTGGCTGATTTTGTTGGCAGGAAACCATATCCCACGACCACGCCGCCGTTGTCAAAAAACTCCTTGGCTCTTTGCAGCGACGGGTAGGGGATGACCTCCACGGGCGGAACAATCAGAATCTGATACTCCTCTTTGTGCAGCTTGATCGCTGCTCCAGCGAGCGTCGCATCTTGCTCAAAGCTCTCGTAGTTGAGCCAGTCGCAGTCGTAGAGCGCGTCCTGCATTGTGCTGGTCAACTCTTCGGGACGGATCGAGCGCCCTGTATGAACGCTCTGGCCGATGTGCAGTAAAGCCACCGGACAGACGTGCCTGCCACCGGTCAGCAGCAGGCTAAGACGGCTGGTGTAATCCGCCCACACCCGGTAGAGCGGCCAGCGCGGCTCAAATCCGCCGTTGTTGAAATAGGGAGGGTAGTCATTGTCATAGGGAGCGCGCGGATTGAACGAGTGGGTGATCAGCATATTGACCCCGCGCACATGGTGCCAGTCGGCCAGCCACTTCATCTGCGGGTAGGTCAGGCTCTGATTATAGCCGCCGTAAATTTCGCACATCGCGATGTCACCAGCCTTGTTGAATGTATGCGAGATGGAGCTGGCGATCTTCGGCATCTGATACATGCCCATCGGGCGCTGCCCAGGATAGAGCTGATTGCAAACCAGATCAATGCCGCCCATGTCGCTGTGAGCCTGCAGCTGCATCATGTTACCGCCGGACATCCCGCGGCTGAAGATACAGTTGCCATGCTCCATAAAGTGGCCCATGGAGTAGACATTGCGGGCCTTGCACCACTTTGAGAGGCCGCCGTACATTGTGCGCCCCCAGGAGTCGGCGAAGGCATCCAGGTATGTCTGAAAAGCGGCGCTCTGCTCTTCGCCGGCGAGTTTGAATTTGTAGCCGACCAGGAGTTTCGCCAGATCCAGCCCGCGTTCAGCGATCAGCACAGGCAGATCGCTGCCCCAGTCACCCTGGGTCTCCGGCTCATCGTAGAAGAAGCCGACAATGGTCTTACCAAAGTCTGCTTTAAAGCGTTCATAATGCGTCTGGTAGACGTTTTCGATGAACCAGTCAACAGCGTCAGGGCTGGCGCCATCGACCGAGATGTATCGCCGCTGGTCTCCTTTGGCTCCGTTGTATTGCCAGGTGAACTTCATGACCTGCCACTGGCCGGCCGGCATCTCCCACGCCAATGCGCCCTCTTTGATTGAGGCGGTCAGATTCACCAGCGTCGCGCCGTCAACCGCGCCGCCCTCGACAACGCGTCCCGCCACAACTGCAATCAGGTTGGGATCATCGTAGCCCGCTGCGCGCAGCGTCTGCGGCCCCTCAAAGGCGGCGGCTGTGGCCTCCAGCCTTTTGCTGCCGTACTGCGGCGGCACACGTCCGCCCATCATCTGGCTCGGCCACCACCAGTCATCAAAGATAATCATCGCCAGATTATTGGAGCGGGCGAACTGCAGACAGATCTCCAGGTCGCGGTACCACCCCTCTCCCAGCCAATCCTGATGAGGACGCGACTCAGCGGTAAAGATACCGTTGCCGCCCTCCACCACGTTGCGCAGCTCCTGCTCCAACTGCTCCCTGGTTTCATCCCCGTGCAGCCAGAACAGAGGCCCTGTCAGGCGGCGCGCCTCCATGGGCAGCTCACGGAACTGCCGCTCCACCTCACGCATGGTGGGCTCACGTGCTATTACCATCCCCCCCGCGAAAACTGCGGCCAAACCGATTAAATATAACTTTTTCATGTTTTTACTTGCTCCCTTACACTGAAACCTGAAACCTGAAACCTGAAACCTGAAACCTGAAACCTGAAACCTGAAACCTGAAACAATTATATAGTATCCTGCCCCGCATAATTTTCAAATGGACAAAATGACATATTATTTGCACAAAATGGCTTCTATACTTTTTCGTGTTTTTTATCCATTCGCGGAGATTCGCGGGTAAGAAAATCTGAGAACTCTACTCTGTGCTGTCTCTGTGAGAGATAAAAAAATTGTTTGCGGCTATGCTGCGCTAGGTTCTTTGTGGTTTCAAAATTAAAGTGCAACCATTTTGACTCCCTATGTCCAGTGATCTGGCTCGGAGGTCAACACTACCTTGCACTTAGCATTTGATACCAGATCCATGAGGATTTATCAAGCGACAGAGACGCAGCATTCGGGTCTGAGGAAACGATTGAACCTTCGATCGACACCGCATCCAGATGCGGGACTGCCAGCACGGCGATGTCCTGACTTGCGCCGATACCATCGGTTCGTACCTTCTGTGAAAACACGCCTCCTTTGGAGGAAAACTCATTCCAGGTGACCCGCCGCATAGACTGCTCAGGCTTGTTCCACGGGCCGCCAGACTGGCTCCAGCCGGGGCCATTGAACATAAGCAGCTCCACGCCCACATTGTGTTAATCTACTCATAATTTATTATTCTCCGTTAACTTCAATGCTTGTTCCTATTCATTATTTGTATTGGGTCTGTAATGACGCCTTTAACTGTTCCAGCGGCACATAAGGACCATACGGCAATTTTCCATTGGGATTAAAGTCCGGATTGGGCGTGGGTAGATAGGCTTTATTGCAGTTGGCCTTCAGCCAATCCGTCAACTGGACGAGCATGTCGTGAGCCAGCTTCGGGTTTCCTTTGACCAGATCTTCTTTCTCAAACATATCCTCAGCGATGTTGTAGAGTTCCACCTTGCCCTGATAATCGTAATGCAGCTTGTAGTCGCCTTTGCGCAGGCTAGCCCAAGTCGCAAAATTGTGAAAGCCCTGGTAGCCCAGCTTCCCGTAAAACTGATAGAACTCCTCGCGGCCATAGTCACCCTTGCTGTTCTCAAGGTCGCTGAAAAGAGGCATCAGTGATTTGCCGTCGGTGGTCTGATCAGCCTTGAAGTCGCTGTAATCCACGTCGGCGATTTCCATGATCGTTGGATAGATGTCAGCAACATCCGATGTTACATTGCATACTGTGCCGAGCTTTGTTTTCCCAGGCCAGCGAACAATCATCGGCACCCGGACGCCCCCTTCGTAGAGCATCGACTTTCCACCACGCAGTGGCGTATTGCGGGTGTATCCCGGGTGCCCACCATTGTCGGAGATCAATATTACAGCGGTATTGCCAGAGAGCTCCAGCTCATCGAGCTTATCGAGAACAGCCCCTATGCTACGGTCCATGCCCTTGATCAGGCCGGCATACTCCGGATTCTTATGCCCGATCAACCCGGGGGTTTTCGCCTTCTCTTTGAAATAAGCCAAATCATCTGCACGAGATTCTATCGGGCCATGGGCCGCGGGATGAGCCAGATAGAGGAAGAACGGTTTGTCGGAATGCTTCTTTGCACGCTCCTCAAGAAACACGTTTACACGCTGAGCCACATCGTCGCTTAGATAATCTTGTTGCGGATCCAGTTGCGCTCCTGGTTTGTCCCATTTCTTAGTCCGAGCAGCGTACGCCTGAAAGGGGCGGTAGTATCCGGAACCTCCGCCGTCGAAGTAGGCAAGTGTTTCTTCAAATCCCTGATCCTCGGGGCGGAATCCGATGTGATTATGACTGCCCATATGCCACTTGCCGATAAAGGCGGAGTGGTAGCCAATAAGGCCCTGCGGGATCGTTTTTGCATCGTGCAGGCACGTTGCGGCGAGAGGAATAGTGACGCCGCGCTCACTCTTCTTCCCGTTGTTCGAGTATTCATCCCAAGGCCTGTTGTCGAGAATATGGCAACCATCAGGCATCGGTTTGTTTGTATTTTCAAAGGTCGTTCTTACCCCAGCGTAGGCATCCCACATACCCATCCTATTATTCATCTTGCCGCTCATTAGACTGGCACGGGTAGGCGCGCATACACTGCAAGCGTAGAACTGAGTAAACATTGTCCCCTGCTTAGCAAGTTCATCCATGCGCGGGGTTTCATAATAGAGCTTATCCACCGGAACATTGCGTAGCCGCGAGGCAAAAGCGCCGACATCGCAATAGCCGACATCATCGACAAGAATCAGTACAATATTCGGTTTCTCAGCTGCAAAAGCGATCCCTGCCGACAAAGCCAACATCAAAGCCACAGTTCTGATCACAATCTTTCTCATTTTTCTAACCTCTCTTTTTTTAAGTTGCATAATTTCACTTTCCTGATGCCTCCCCTCTTTCAGCTCTCATTATCATATCATTGCTCCTGCTCAGAGAAGTCCAGAACCCGCTTCACGGGACCGACTGTAACCGAGATGCGTATCGCCCGGACCGGTGGGACTTACAGGGAAGGCCTCTTCCTGTTTATCATCCCACTGATAGTCGCCATCCAGAAACTTTACCCCGACGAAAGCCTTGCCGTTGGTGGCGAAGATCCAGCCATGCTCCTCGATTTTCTGAAGATCTGCACCTTCAAAACGCATTCCCAATCTGCCGGTGTGATAGGAGCCGCCCTCTTTGCGGGCAGCGATGTCATTCGGAAACTGTTTCTTCATCCGACCACCGGCGGTTCCGGAGGGAAAGCCGACATCATCATAAAAGATAACACTCATGCCAAGCTCTTTGCTGGCTTCCAGAATATCCCCGTATCGTGAAAAGTAACCCTCGGTCAGGTACTCCGGCCTGGTATGTTTTACAGGTAGTACGGCCACACCTGCAAAACCACTGAGGTCTCGTGATGCTTTGAGTTGAGCTGTGATCTCCTCTTTCGTCATCTCTCCATTCATATGCCAGAGCGGGGTAGTTTTCAGTGCCAGTGGCGGCTCCTTAAAACCCTCCTCGGTTATGGACAATTTATCCGCTGAAGCACATGCCGTCATCCCAAGCACAGCTAAAATAACAAAACTTATAATCTTAATTTTTTTCATCACGCATCTCCAATCAAACGATTATGCCATAGATTTGTCACCCGAACCTTCCAGTCCACTTGTAGTGAAGTAACCCTAGCATGACATATAATCTCTACTTAATGAATGCACATTATGACAAATTTTTTGCACATTATGACCAAACCAGCCAAAGTCGAATCTGAATTACCATTTTTTATGGGAGGTACCGTGACCCACGGTATGTTTGCGGTTCGCCCCAAGCGAAACTGCCACGCCTGGACGGTAGAGATCTGTGGCCCTTCTTTTCGGGGCTGGTGCCGTGTCGGATGCGGAGTGAGAAGTTTTAGAGTGAAGAGGTCGCGCCGCAGGCGCGACCGCTCATTCAATGTTGGAAGTTCGATGTTCGATGTTGGACGTTCAGATTCACCTATTGCCAATTGCCACTCGTCACTCCCCTCTCCTGCCTCTGCGCTCATCCCGCGGACTTAGTCGCGTACCAAAGGAAAAACAAGTTGGTCTTGGAACGGTCGTAGCTATAGCCGACAGCCGCATGAAACCACATAACCATTATCGCGCGCGTTTAAACGCACTCATCAGTGCCTCCGAAGGAGTACTGCCAAGACCAACGAAAACACTATACACCACACCCAGTCAGATCGTCCACTGGATAAACTCATAAACCAGCTCCCGCGATTGCTATTCCGCGCACCGGAATCGTATAATTCGGCGCAGCCGAATTATTAACAGATCTTCACACATTTAATCTTCAGCAGAGCAGCCAACTTTTCGATCTTATCCGCAATATGGCCGACACCGATCGCGCAGTGGTGCGCCGGACCGCCGCGCGACCACTCGTTCATAAAGGCTTTGGCCCCGATGCTGAATTGATAGCGGCTGTTGGTGTTGCCGGTCTGCAGCGTGGGACCAGAGACTGAGCTGCCTTCAGCCACCTGCAGCGACACTGTTCCATCGCAATGCTGCACAACCGAAAGAATGGTGACCGGCCCATGCCTGACTGTCATCTGAATTGACAGCCCCTTGCCGGGCTTGCCGTGGTAAACCGGCACTGGCACCAGCCCCACACGTCCTTCGGCAATCTCAAAATGCGCGGGCCCGTCATGGCCCAGAAAAACCACATCATCTATAAAATCACTCAAGTAGAACTCGGCGAAGGAGCCGCCCGCGCCAAAGAGATCCAAAATCTTCATGGCCTGCGCGTTCTTAACCTCACACTCGCCCGCCACCACAATGTGACGTCCGGTCAGCAGAGTGTTACCCGCAATGATCGAGGTGACAATATCTTCGTACTCACCCACCCCTTCGTAATAGTATGCCATGGAGCCGATTCTGTGCCTGGCCACCAGCTTGTCAAGCGCAACCGAAGTGCGGGCTGCGCGCTCCAGCTCAGCGCTCTCGCACTCGGGCGAAACATCGAATTTTTCGTTGAACTCCGCCACCTTCGCGGCACTCTCCGCGTCCGTAACCCCCTGGCGCAGTTCAACCAGCTCGCACATCTCAAGCAGTTGAAAGTGGTTACCGAAGACCGCGGATTGCTGACAGAGATCGCTGTACACATCCAGCATTCCGCAGTAATAGTGGCCGAGCACCCCAACCCGGTTTTCGCGCATACCCGCCGCCACCTTGGCCGCATCCGCCCACGCTGCAATCTCCTGCCAGGCAGCCTCCTCCTGCAGATAACCAGTCACCACATGATAGTCGATCCCCGCGCGGTTAAAGACGCAGGCCAACTCCGGCACAGTGCAGGATTGGCAGTGCTCCAGCCACACACCTGTCATCAGACCGCGGTCACCGAGCGCGTTAAACTTTGCGTAATCAAGTTGCGCCACGGGCTGCAGGTTAAGCAGCACCACCGGCACCTTGGCCCTCTGCACCACCGGCAGAACAGTCGACGAGAGCGCGTAGGTTGAGATAACCAGGAAAATCATCTCCACGTCCTCGCGTTTGAAGAGCGCCGCCACCCCCCCTGCTTTCTCCGGACAATCAACCATGCCCCCGTCAACCACCTCAACACCCATGCCCTCAATCCGACCGCGAATCTCCGCACGGTAGCCATTGAGGTTATCAAGCAGCCCGTCAAACTGCCCCCAATAAGTGTCAAGCCCAATTGAAAAAATTCCCACCTTTATCATTTTATCACCTTTATTTTTTTGCGAGTCAGGAGCCAGGAGTCAGGGGTCAATTACCTCGCCGCTTTTCTCCGCCAAAGCTTACGACAAAGTTCGCGACAAAGTTTACCTGTAACTCGGGGTCGCGATCGGAGTCGAAGGGCGAAAGAGATCGACTTGGCGACTCAGCGACTTGGCGACTACCAAATTTTACCCCCTGGAACCTGAAACCTGAAACCTGAAACCTGAAACCTGAAACCTGAAACCTGAAACCTGAAACCTGAAACCTGAAACCTGAAACCTGAAACCTGAAACCTGAAACCTGAAACCTGAAACCTGAAACCTGAAACCTGAA
>JAQUCE010000105.1 GCA_028686345.1 Kiritimatiellia bacterium | reverse complement strand
ACCTGGCAGCTTACGGCTTGCATTGCATTGCACTGTCGCTTGCCGGCGCGGTCACGGCCCGCCGCCCTACAGCTTCGGTTCGCGCGTCACTACACTGTCGCTTGTCGGCGCGGTCACGGCCAGCCGACCTACAGCTTCGATTCGCGTGTCACTATACTGTCGCTTTGCCGGCGCGGTCACGGCCCACGCCCTACAGCTTCGATTCGCGCGTCACTACACTGTCGCTTGTCGGCGCGGTCACGGCCCGCCGCCCTACAGCTTCGGTTCGCGTGTCACTATACTGTCGCTTGCCGGCGCGGTCACGGCCAGCCGCCCTACAGCTTCGGCCTGCCAATCACTCGGCTGGCGGGTTCTCTACGGCTTGCACGGCCTGCAATTTTTTGACATGGTGACCAGGTGACTCGGTGGCATTGCTTACTGACTCAGGCTATGATTCAACGGATTTTCGCGTCGGTTTGGAGAATCCACTGGCGGATCTCGTTGACGGTTGCATCCCAGGCGCTGCTGTCGGAGCGGATATCAAGGAATTTATCGAAGAGCGTGAACCAGTCTTTCAAGAAGATCTCAATCAAGCGCATGCGCTCCTGGAAGATGCCGCCCGACTCCATCTGCTCGATTTTGGGGAGTTTCATGGTACGGAAGGCGAATTCCGCATCAACTGCGACAGTGTAAATTTTCTCGCTGTGGGCCAGGGTGAACTTGACCTTGCGCAGTTTTTTTCCGCAGATCAGCGAGGTGGTCGCTTCGCGACTGTTCAGCGGTGTGCCTTTGCGCAGCACGGCTTCATGTGCGCCCTCGCCCTCGCGGTAGAAGGTCAGCGGCCCTTCCAGCATATAACCGAACTCCTCGCCATCGGAGTTTTTATGAACACCGCCGTTTTTCTCCCAGTTAAACCAGAGCCAGGTTAGAAAATCCATGCCCAGGGTGGTGACAGGCGGGGGATCGACGCTGAGATCAGGTGAGAAGCTGGTTAATGCGAGGTCATTGTGGTTGACCTGCTTGCGCTTGATGGCAGCGGTTTCAGGGGTCAGTAGAATGGGCTGGGTGTCGGTGGTCTGTTTGAAAACAGGGCTGAAAGCATCGATTTGCTTGTCTGACATGGCACCGGCCAACAGCAGGTTCTGGCTGAGGTCAATCACCGAGGGGATGCTGGTCAGGGTGGGCGGCATATCTGGCAGCAGGGTATCGATCACCCGCTGTTTGATCTCAGCGCGCACTGTGCGCGGGAGGAATTCCACACCGCGGGCACGCAGTTCAACCTCCTCCTCCAGCTTGCAGTGCGCTTTAAGCAGCGCTTCCGGCACCTTGCGTTCAGCTTTCATCAGCATGGTGTAAAGGTAGGGGCCGAAAATGCATTTTTCCTCTACGATCTCACGGTCGAGCAGGTGTCTTCCGGTGACCCAGCCTGAGATGGGATCGCGGTTGAGCGTGGCTAGCGGGGGGGCTGCGTTATCCGCGAAATTGGATAACACGGAGGTGTTAAGTACGTGCTGCAAATAGAAAAGACGAAAGTTGACTGCTCCTTGATCAAAAGCCATGGGTTCCTCTGGGGGTAAAGAGTGAATTTGATTGCGATGTGGTTGCTTTGGTGGCTATTCTCTCAACTACTGCTGCAAAAAACAAGGAAATCTTGCAGTTCCACCCAGAAACCGCATTGCAACCACCTGGTGGTTGCAATGCGGAGGTTAAAACACTTCAACTCATTTACTTTAGAATAAGCAAGGTTGCTTTGTTATGAAGGATGGTGAAGGTCACATCGTTGTACAGCGCCTCGGAAATATTCTTGGCTTGGGTGTTGTCGGTGTCATGCGAGGTGACATAGAGGCCGGCCAGAATCGTGTCTGAGCTCCAGCTTGAGATATCGAAGTCAAAGCTGCCGGGGCTGGCGAGCGGAACTGGTGTATCATTTAAGAAGAACGAGATCTTCCGCCCTTTACGCACAATCCTGAAGGTGGTCGGTGTGTAGGAGACAGTGCCGCCATCATTCAGCATTGCCCGGTTGACATCGTCGTGCTGAGCAGAATCCTGGTCAGGGGTGTTGCGGAACTGTGTGTACCGCCCCTGGAGCGCACTCTGGATGATGCTGGTGTGTCTTGAGCCGGGTGTCACGTTCTCACGCACCATGAAGCCGACTTTTGTCCAGTCATTGACTCTGAAAACAGCGTTGATGGTGCCTTTTAGTTCAAAGTTTTCGGCTGTCTCCTGATAGAGATAGTGGAAGTTATCCGCTTTGCCCCACACATCTTGTCCGGCACCCACGACTTTCGCGTCAAATGCCTCCGGCGTGCCTGATAGTACCACATGGCCTGGTCCAGTCGCCGGGTTACCCTTGATGTCGATATTCTTCCACCCGCCAAACCGGTTAGCTCCGGCCGGGTCAACCTGCAGGGGCGCATCTTGCGGCGCAAGGGGTTTCAGCGCTGTGACCGGGATGGTGACCCACTCCGCGTTGGTGCCCACACCGGTTTTCCACCATGCGGCGAAATAGCCACCTCCACCGCCTTGCTGGAAGTAGTAGTATACCGGAACGCTCACGCCTGCTTCGAGATAGATGTCGGCTGATTGTTTTTCACCTGCGAAGCCGCCGTCTTCAATCAATTTTTTGCCAGCAACAAAGAGGGTGATGGAATCATCGGTTCGCGTTCTGAACTTATACCAGCCGGTATAGGGCGGCGTGATATATCCGCACCAGGAACAGGCGAAGTTATCTGGACCGACCTGCTGACCATCCTTGGAGTTGGCACCTGTGATCATCGGTGTGCTGGTGCCTTTTTCCCAGCTGTTCAGCCCGCTGATCTGCACATGAATCGGCAGATTGGTTGGGAAGTTATCTACCAGCCCGCGGTAGTAGGCGTTGTAAAGGCCAGTGCCGCCAGCGTCGATGGAGCCATCGCTCACGCCGATGCGGTCGCTGGTGACGATCATATCGTTGGTGCTGCTGTCGGCAAACGCCCCCAGATCATACACGTAGCTCAGTTTATAGAAGGTAACTGTGTTGGCAACCAGCGGGTCGACGGTGGAGTAGTTATTTCCAGCGTTCAGGGTTGCCAGGGTGGCGTAATTGTTGTCCCAGTGGTCCGACTTGATCAGCGTATAGTTGTTGTCAACCACACCGGCGATCGCGGAGTACCAGCACCACCTCATCGCGGGCTGAGATGCCAGTTGCTGCTGCACCAGGGCCGGGTTACCGATGGTGGTGATCTGCGCCTCATGATTGACGACATTGACACTCAGGTTGGAGGGCAGTTTTTCGGCAAAGGTCACGTCGCGGAAGGTGTTGGTGGCTAGTCCGCCTGCGGTTGTGGTGTGGCTCTCCATGCCAACGTAGAGTTCAGTTGGCAGGGTGATGGTGAGGTTGGTGGCAACCACCCAGCCGCTCGAGCTGACGGTGCGGTAGCAGGCCAGCAGGGAGTTGCCGCGGCGGCTGAGGCGCAGATCAGCGACACTCTCAGTCAGAGCAATGCTGCTTGTGTTGACCGCCCCGTTGTTCGTATCGCGGATGGTGACCGCAATCTTGCGCCCGCTGCCGCCGGAGCCGTCAGAGAGTAACGCCACGCTGACCGCCTGTGATCCCAATGCGGTGGAGCTGCGGGCCGTCAAGCCGGCACTGATGCCCGGTGCGTCGGGGTTGTTCAGGGTGGCGGAGGCTAGCAGGTCAAAGTCAGTTGCGCTCCTCTGCCAGACAAGGTGCTGGTTGTCAAGGTTGCCAATGCCTGCCACAATGTTGAAGGAGCGGTCGCTCTCATTGAAATGGGCGTTGCCCATCAGTGGGGAGTCGCCCAGATCATGATGCTGCCATGGCTGCGGGAAGGGCTCAAAGATTGACTGCATAAGTACCGGTGTGATCACTGTGCCATCTGCTTTAAACCAGTTGAGCCGCATGGCTTCGCCACCGCTGTCCTCGCGCATGTCAGCGCGGAAGGGATAGACGCGGCCAGCCTCCAGATAGAAGGGGGCTGAAAAAATATCGCGGGCCATATATTTGTCGTGCCAGACCAGCCGTTCATTATTGACATAGATGTTCGCAATGTCGTCAACGAACATACTGATCTCGTAACACCCTGACTCCGGCACAACCACGCTGCCATTCCATGTGCCGAGGAAAGTATCATAGGAGGTCAAGCCGCTGCTGGCACCCACAGGATAGACCGTGGTTCCGCCGAGTGTCCAACTGTCGTAGATGTAGGGCTCAACCCGCGTACCGATTGGATTGACCAGCTCGGTGGTGTCGTAATACTGCGCGGCGATACCTTGGACAGGCGCCGGGCTGGGGTTGGCGCTATCAGTGCTGCGTAGTTGCAGGGAGTCGCCCACCAGCACCGTGTTGGTTGCCGGGCCGGCGACCTCCACCAGTGCGTTCACCCGGTAGACATAAGAGGTTCCCGTGCCTGCGGTGGTGTCGCTATACACCGAGGTAGCGGCATTGAGAGTGACCAGCTCTGCGAAGACGGCCGTACTAACCGGAGCGCGGTTGACAGTGTAACCGACAATTGTACCGCTGGTCACAGGGGTGTCGCTGATCCACTTGAGGTTAATGCCGCCAGCAAATCCTTTGGCGTTCACCAGTTTACGGGCCACCACATCCTCAAAAGTGTGGGTAAAGGTGTTGGGCCCGCCCGGTTGCTGAGCCCAGCGTGAGACCGCGACCCCGAGGTTCATGGCTTTGGGATAGGCGTAAATATCTGTGCCATGCAGGGTCCATTGATTATATGTTGGGGCATTGGTGCTGCTCCAGGCAGTGAAGGTGTCGCCCTGGCGGCGCAGACGAATGCGCGCGGCGCAATCAGGGGCCACGACATGATTTCCGCCGCCGGGCCAGTCACCGGAGTCGGCGCGGGGTGTCAGGCGGCGTTGGAGTTTGAGGCGGTTGCCGGTTGCCGGAAGGCCTTTGACTTTGAAGAAGGAGGTGTTCTGCGCCCCATGCATGGTGGAGCCGCGCATCATTACGCCTGCGCGCACCCACTCCCCGTAGTCGGTTGTGTTGGTGGGAATGAACGGAACAGTGGCGATGATCTCACAATCGCCTGCCACGGGAGTAAAGGTATAGCGGCCGCGGTCATCCTTACCCCAGATGTCAGTGCCGCCTGCCTCAATCGTGATATTGGTTTGGCCCCCGGCGAGCGAGTAATTGGCGGCTCCCTCCTGATATTCGTTGCCGAAAGCGCGATCCAGCCACCCGGGTGGCGCGGCGCCGAGCGAGTTAAACACACATACAACCCCTGACAAGGTTGCTAACACACAGCATCTGGTCATTGTTTTCATCACACACCTCCAATTTAGTTGGAATACAAACTAGAACAATTGTCCTTATGGTAGCCTCTTGTTGCGCAGAGTGCAAGCGGAATTTTAAGTTTTTGATTTTTCGCTGATTTTTATGGTTTTTCGCGCCTGTCACTAAAACAGAAAAGCAGAGATTCAAAGGGTAAATATCCCCGACTACTGATGGGTTTTGTCAAACATGAGATAGCTTGGACTCTCGGTTGTCAGCAGCTGGATAGCATCCGCGCCAAGGCTCTGAGCATTGATCTTTTCCGCTCCGCTTTTGTTTAATGCCATGCGTTCAGCGCGCAGAAGTTTGCCAGGCGCATTGCGCAGGGTGATCATTTGTTCACGATTGCTTGCGGTTGGCGACCAAACAACCCAGCAGTGCAGATTTCCGCTGCTCCCATGTTGGAATTCATGCACATACAGGTTGTCCGTCTGTTTGAGGACTACCCTGATCAGGCGGTACTCACCCAGTGTCTCGTAAAGGTGTTTGACCGCCCAGAAAGAGGGTTTTGGCTGGAAATTGCGTGTCAGGCCCGAAGCCGCGTGAACCGAAGCCTCATCATTATCGTTAAAGTAATAGATATAGGCGCGAGTAATGTCGCGCTCAGCAAAGCAGAGCAGGGATCGCACAATATACTGCGCCTGCTGTGTGTCGGTGACTCCGCTCCAATTGAGTTTTTCGGCCCAGCCTTCACGTTTTGACATTGCTGCTGAAGTACAGGAATCATATCCAAACTCCGTAATCCACACTTGCTTTTTGGCTGCCTTCTGGTCGCGAAATGCAATTGCAGCGTCCACGATTTTCAGATAGTCAAGCAAGGGGTCTTCAGGGTAGCTGCGTTCCCATGGACTCTGCCCGGTTTTTGCGGGTTTGATGGCATAGACATGCACATTGATCACGTCGTAAAGCGCCATGATCTCCGGCGATGCAAAGGTTTCTTCGAGCGATTTAGAGTATTTGTCAGCAGGGCCCGAGTGAGCGGTAGCGGTTACAATCTTCATCTGCGGATCTCCTTCACGGATTCCTTTGGCCATCTGAAGAAACAATTTCCGGTAAAGTGTGTCGTCGAAACCATTGCCGGGTTCATTTCCAATTTCGATTGACGTGACAAGCTTCTTTTCCCCTGAAGGCCCGAAGTGCCTTGCCATTTCGTAGCCATACTTGTATATCCACTCTTCCTGTCCGTGCCAGAGACGGGTGTAATCTTTGTTGTTTGTCCCGAAGCTTCCAAATTGCGCGCAAAGGTCCACCTCGAAGCCGTGCTCTACCCACTGACCGTAAACATGCTTCTCCCAATCGACTTGATTGCGGCATATCGGGAAAGTGAGTTGGCCGCCGGGCTGCTTTACGTCCCAATCCATGTTGTGGTAGTTACGTACCAGGCGGCAGGTCTGGCGGTAAAGCGAAGGCTTGAACTGGAAGTGTCCGTTAATGCCGATAAAATCTTTCATCAGCGGCTTTGATGGATTATCTCCGTGAGATAAACATACAGGCAGGCAGATTAGCAGTGCTATTGCTGGAAGGCGCGATTTCAGTTCCATAGTGGTTTCCTTAACTCACGTTTGCATCTCTCACAGATCAAAATCCGGACCTTGGGAGCCGGCGGGGTAGGTGAGCAGGGGGTATTGCTCAGGGGCGCGCTGCCAAGCCTCCAGCACAGGGGTGAAAATCCTCCATGACTCGGTGATGGTGTCACCCCGGACAAAGAGGGTGTGGTCATGGAGCATGGCATCCAGCAGCAGGCGGGCATAGTCATCCGGCGCGCCGAGGTTTGTGCTTTGCTCGCCATAGGTTGTGTTAAAGCGCAGGTTGCCGATGGCCAGTTTCGGCCCGCTGAGTTTGGCCTGCAGGTTGATGCAGATCCCCTCATCCGGGCGGATGCGCAGGGTCAAGGAGTTGGGGGCAAGGCTTTTCGCGAGTTCGGCACTGCCGTAAATAGGGCGCGACGAAGGTTTGAAAACAATTTTGATCTCGCTGTCGGTTGTGTTCATCCGCTTGCCGGCTTGCAGGTAGAAGGGCACGCCCTGCCAGCGCGGGTTATCAATCAGCAGTTTCATGGCCACAAAGGTCTCGGTTTGTGAATCCGCGGGTATGCCCGGTTCCTGGCGATAACCGAGTGTTTTGCCGGCGGCGCTGTACTGAGCCCGGATGACATCGGTTTTGATGGTCGCCTGTGTGAAGGGGCGAATGGCTTTGGCTAATTCGAATTTGGCATCGTGGATGGCGTTGGCTTCAAAAGAGACCGGCGGTTCCATGGCCACCAGCATCAGGATCTCCGTCAGGTGATTCTGGATCATGTCGCGCAGCATTCCGGATTTGTCGAAGTAGGTGTTACGCCCTTCGAGGCCTACGGTTTCGGAGGTGCTGATTTGAATATAATCAATGGCCCGGTTATCCCAGATGCTCTCAAAGATCCGGTTGGCAAAGCGGGTGATCAGGATATTCTGCACCGTCTCTTTGGCAAGATAGTGATCAATGCGGAAGATTTGATCCTCAGTAACGTGGCGGTGGAGAAATTGATCCAGCGCCAGAGCGCTGGCCAAATCAGTGCCAAAGGGTTTTTCAAGCGCGAGGTGGCGCCAGCCTTTGTTTTCGTCTTCGACCAGCAGCCCCTCGCGGGCGAGGGCTGTGACCAGCGGCTCGGTTGAGTCGGGCGGGACAGCGAAGTAGAAGAGGTGGTTCAGCGGCGCTGAGCTATCCAGTTGGCCCAACTCCTCCAGGCGTGCGGAGAGGTCGCGGAGTGTCCGGGGTTCAGCAGGATCAACGCGGAGATAGTTGATGTACTTGAATAGATCACATTTCTTCACCTCCGATGAGCAGCTGAGATATTCTTTGATTGAGCTGTGAAATGAATCGTTGGTGTGAACAGTGCGTCCGCAGGCGACGATATGTGTCTCTTGATGCAGCAGATTGTTGGCCAAGAGCTGGCACAGCGATGGCAGCAGTTTACGCCGCGTGAGATCGCCGGTGGCGCCGAAAATGATGATCACGCTCGGTGCGGGGATGACTTCAATTGAAAAAAAGGTCTGGGGATACTCTGTACGCATGGGGGACTCCTTAATCTGTGTTTTTGTTAGCGTCCTGGAGAGGACGTTCGTGCACCGCACGAATCCAGGCCCTTACCAAAGGGCAAGACAAACATCTTGGTCCTTAAAAACATGTTGCCGCGGGGTAATCGTAATCACAATCCTAATCTCAATCCTACTCTCTTTCGACCAGCCACAGGCAGCCGTTATTTGATTAGGATTACGATTAGGATTGTGATTAGGATTGAGATTACGAACAACTAAACGCCTGCAACCTAAAACCTAAAACCTAAACCCCTACAGTGCTATTCCGCGAACCGGAATCATATAATTCGGCGCAGCCGAATTATTCTTAGTCGCTTAGCGACTTGAAAAAACAATTAATTGCTCTTTCCAAAAAGTTGTCTGTCGGGGCTTGTTACGCAATCATCCACCGCATAGCGGCGGATATACTTCGCAATCATCCACCGCATAGCGGCGGATATACTTCTCAATCATCCACCGCATAGCGGCGGATATACTTCTCAATCATCCACCGCATAGCGGCGGATATACTTCTCAATCATCCACCGCATAGCGGCGGATATACTGTGTTGCTTTCAGTATGTCCGGGCTATGCGGTGGATGCCCATTTTTCACCTCTAAAACAACGCAACGCGTTCATTCCACTCCGACAAAGTTTGCAACAAAGTTTACGCTTGCGCCGCAAGGGCATTCGTGCGGCGCGGTCAAAGCCTGCGCCCTGCCGCTTTGGTTGACGATGCTGTGCGACGATAGCGGATTTCGATTAAAAACCCCGCCCTTGAAAATCGTCCACCAACATCGTCATCGCCATCGTAGAAGGTGAAGCTGAGCTCCAGCAGCTCCGATTAAAAATCGGAGCTACGCTGCCCCCGCGCCAAAGGCGCGTCCTTTTCACTTTAGAACTCTAGAACTTTAGAGCCCGCCCTGGAGCAGCCTTCCTCCTTCGCCAAGGCTACGGCGCGACAAGAAAGGCTGAACAACAAACCTTACGGGCAGCGTTTGTTACTGTAGCAGCGGGCTGTCACCCACTGATTTGTCGGTGAGAACGACGACTTCCCGCACATTGAACAAACTTTTTTGGTTGCTACGACTAGCTGCTATACCTGTTATTCTCTCAACTCCTGCTGCAAAAAACAAGAAAATTACGGCAATGAGTGATTCTTTTTACAAAACAGAAACTTTTAATTGCATTCTCTTTTGCGTTTCCGTATACTGGAGTGATATTTTTCTGTTATTTGGCTAACAGGAGTATTAAAAACTTTTAAGTTTTATGTCAACACCTGGCAGGAAACTTTTTTCAATAAAAGGGAATCTAGAATGAACTTCAACAGACGGAATTTTTTAAGAGGCTCGGCTTTAACCGTAGCGGGGATTACGCTTAGTGGTTGTGACACGCTTGACTCAACGCGGTTCAGCTATCCGACACGCACAACCCTCAAGGCTAAAAAACCCGGTGATAAGCTCAACATCGGTGTGATCGGCGTGGGCGGCAAAGGGTGGAGCGACTGGAATCCAATGTTTGCCAATGGCGAGAATATTGTCGCCCTGTGTGATGTTGACCGCACGCAGCTTGACAGAGGGGTGGCGGCGATTAAGGATAAGATCCCCGGTGCTAATGTGAAGTGTTACACCGATTACCGCAAAATGCTGGATGAGTGTAAGAATCTGGATGCAGTCACGGTCTCCACCCCTGACCACACCCATGCCGTGGCAGCGACCCGCGCGATGCGCCAGGGTTGCAGTGTCTATGTGCAGAAGCCGTTGGTGCGCACCATCTGGGAGGCGCGGTATTTTGAAAAGGTTGCCAAGGATAGCGGCGTGATCACCCAGATGGGTAATCAGGGCAGCGAAGGCGACGGCTTGCGCCGCAATGTCGAGTTGCTGCACGCCGGTATTCTCGGCAAAGTGACCGAGGTGCATGTTTGGACTAACCGTCCGGTTTGGCCGCAGGGTATCGGGCGTCCTGAGGGCTCTGATCCTGTGCCGGATAGCTTGGACTGGGATTGCTGGGTTGGCCCCGCACCGATGCGGCCTTTTAAAAGCGGTGTTTACCACACCTTTAAATGGCGCGGTTTCTTTGATTTCGGAACCGGCGCGTTCGGCGACATGGCCTGCCACACTATGAATCTGCCCTTCCGCGGCTTGCGCCTGGCAGATGTGGTCGCAGCTGAGACCCTGATGATCGATGGTAAAAACAACGAAACGTATCCTAATAAGAGCATTGTGAAGATGACCTATGCCGCCCGTCAGGGAATGCCGGCGGTGAATCTCTATTGGTATGATGGCAATGAAAAGCCCTCCGCGGATAAGATGCCGCAGGTGATCGCCACCCTGGGTGATGTGCCCAAGACTGGCTGTCTGATCATCGGGAGCAAGGGCATCATGTGCTCAACTAACGACTACGGTCAGGAGGCCTATGTGGCTCTCAAGGGTGAGGATAAGATGCGCTCCACCACAAAGCATGAAGCACTGATTGACATACCGCAGACCATTGCGCGCTGCAAGTCTAATCAGTACCTTGAGTTTGTGAACGCTGTTAAAGGCACTGAGACCGCTTATTCGGATATCGATCACTCGGTGCCGATGCTGGAAGGCATGCTGGTGGGCTGCATTGCGCAGCAGATCCCCGGCAAACTGCGCTGGAACAGCTGTCAACAGCGCTTTGTTGGCAACGAACTGGCCAACACCCTGCTGATGCCATATGTCCGCAAGGGATTTGAGTTTTAATTATTTCAGGCTGAAAAGCCGCGGGCTTAACCCGCGGCTTTTTTGATGTAAAGAGTGACGGTAAGTCGCCGGCCATGATCTGAGAGTTTGCTCGGAACAGGCGGTTCTGCTTTCCAAAGCCGGAAAAAAAATTCCGCGCTTGGTTGACAGCAGAGGCCAGATAAGTTATTCTATTGGCTGACATTGATTCGTTGATCTGTTAAAAATTTGGTTTTTGGAAGGATGTGATTACGTGAGCTTTGTACAGCCTTTGCTGGAGTTGCAGGACGTAGATGGACGTATTCGTGAGCTGGAACAGGAAGTTGTCGATATCCCGAAGCGTAAAGAGCAGGAAAATGCCCGGTTAGACACCTTGCGGCAGCTGCTGGCGTCAGCGCAGGGAGAGTTGAAATCGATTCAAATGAAGATAGCTGAAGCTGATTTGGAAGCTGAGGCTCGCAAGAGTAAAATCAATGACCTCAAGAAGAATCAGGTTTTGCTTAAAACCAATAAAGAGTTTCAGATGTATAATCTGGAGATCAAAAAACTTGAGGATGATCTGAGCACTTTTGAAGCGCGTGAGATCGCCGCGCTCGACGACATTATTCCTGTTAAGGCCAAAGTGGCTGAGCTTGAAGCCAAGCTGGCAAAAGAGCAGACGGATGTGGATGAGTACATGGCAGATCTGGATGCGCGCCTGGCTGAGGTGCAGCAGGCGCTGCAGGAGGCTCAGACCGAACGCGAGAAGGTCGCCGAAAAAGTGGATGCGCGCCCCAAACTCTACTATGACCGGCTGAGGTGCAAGCGTTGGCCAGTTGTGGTTGAGCTGCATGAAGGAATGGTGTGCGCTGGCTGTAATCTGGTTCAGCCGCCTTCAGTGGGCCAGATGGTGCGTCGTGATATGGATGTGGTTGCCTGCACTATGTGCGGACGCATCCTGTATCAGCCCTAAAGCAGCTAGTCGGGCAACCAAAAGAGTTTAATGATTTGCGGCGGTGGCTTTGCTGACAACCGGTCGCTCCTGCTGCGGCAGGGGAGGAAAGTCCGGACTCCGCAGAGCAGGAGGTCCAGTTGTTAAAGCTGGAGGAACGCTGCGAGATCGGCGTTGACGGAAAGTGCCACAGAAAATAAACCGCCTCAGGCATCTCCGCTTGCGGAGTGTCAGAGGTAAGGGTGAAATGGTGGTGTAAGAGACCACCGGGCTGGCGTGAAAGCGCGGTCGCAGGGCAAACCCACTCCGGAGCAAGATCAAATAGGGGGCTGTAGATGCTGCTCGTATCGCTTCGGCTAACGCTGAAAAAGGTCCCGGGTAGATCGCTTAGATGAATGATCGGAGCTGCGCTCAGGCGCAGTGAACAGAATCCGGCTTATTTGTCAGCGGGTTGCCGCCGCAATCTTTAACAAAAAAATTACAAATTTTATGGGTGCAGGGGGTTGACGTAACGCGCGGAATATGCGATTATGTCTTCTTTATTGCACCCGTGGTGGAATGGCAGACACGTATGATTCAGGTTCATATGCCGAGAGGTGTGGGGGTTCAAGTCCCTCCGGGTGCACCATAACAATTTATTCAGGCATGCCCCCTTCGTCTATCGGCTAGGACCTCGGGTTCTCATCCCGGAAAGAGGGGTTCGACTCCCCTAGGGGGTGCCATTTTTTGTGAAGTTAAGTAGATCGCTGCTTTCAGCCGCTTTTACAGTGGCTCTAACGCAGTGAGGAGTACCCACCGTCCTACATCAATCATGTTTTTCTCAAAAAACTCAAATATTTTGCCTTGGTGAACACTCTTTTTAAATTCTTCAGTAGGCCCGCAACAGGAACTTATTGTTATGGCACAAAATATAGTGGAAAAAATTCTGGCAGCCCACAGGGTCAGCGGAGATTTAACACCGGGCCGCGAGTTGGCGATCCGCATTGATCAGACCTTAACTCAGGATGCCACCGGCACCATGGCCTATCTGCAGTTTGAAAGCATGGGGCTGGAGCGCGTTAAAGCTGATCTGGCTCTTAGCTATGTTGATCACAACACCATTCAGGTGGGCTTTGAGAATGCCGATGACCACGCTTATTTGAAGAGTGTGGCGCAGCGTTACGGAGTTGTGTTTTCCCGTCCGGGCAATGGCATCTGTCATCAGCTGCATCTGGAGCGTTTTGGTAAACCCGGCGCAACTCTGCTGGGCAGTGATTCCCATACGCCGACCGGCGGCGGGGTTGGTATGCTGGCAATTGGCGCCGGCGGCATTGATGTGGCTGTCGCAATGGGCGGCGGCTCGTTCTACCTGACCGCGCCAAAGGTTGTTCTGATCAAGTTAAGCGGCGCTCTGCGTCCGGGTGTCTCCGCTAAAGATGTGATTCTCAAAGTACTTTCGATTTACGGCACCACTGGCAATGTCGGGCGCATACTGGAGTATGGTGGAGCTGGCGTGGCAGCCCTGGGTGTGCCGGCGCGGGCCACTATCACCAATATGGGCGCGGAGCTGGGTGTGACCACCTCGCTCTTCCCCAGTGACGCGACCACGCGTCAGTTTCTCAAAGCGCAGGGCCGCGAGCAGGACTGGAAAGAGCTGATTGCCGATGAGGGCGCGACCTATGAGGAGGTTGTGGAGATTGATCTGAGCGCGCTGGAACCACTGGTTGCCTGCCCGCATTCACCTGGCAATATCGCGACCGTTGCCTCGCTCGCCGGGCTCAAGGTCAATCAGATTCTGTTCGGTTCCTGCACCAACTCGTCCTACCGGGATCTGGTGACCGTGGCTCTGATGCTGAAAGGCAGGAAGGTCCATCCGGATGTCGAGGTGGGAGTCGCGCCCGGTTCGAGGCAGGTGTTGACAATGCTGGGCCAGGAAGGATTGCTAACAGAGCTGATTATCTCAGGTCTCCGTATCCTTGAGAATGCCTGCGGCTTCTGTATTGGCAACCATATGTCGCCTGGCACCAATGCTGTCAGCCTGCGCACCAACAACCGTAACTTTGAAGGACGCAGCGGCACCAAGTCGGCGCAGGTCTACCTGGTCAGCCCTGAAACAGCCGCCGCCGCGGCCCTCACAGGCGAGTTCACCGATCCCAGCGGGCTGGAGCCGCCAGTGCCGGTTGTGGCTGAGCCGGAGCAGTTCGCGATTGACGACTCCATGTTTCTTTTTAAGGAGAGTGCTGGCCAAGGGCAACCAAAGACAGAGATTGTCAAAGGGCCTAACATCGGCGATGTACCGCTCGGCCAACCAATGGCTGAGGGGCTGGATGGTGTGGCAACCATCAAGGTCGGCGATAATATTACAACCGATCATATTATGCCGGCTGGCGCGCGTTTGAAATACCGTTCCAACATTCCCCGCTACTCTCAGTGCGTGTTTGAAAGCGTTGACCCGGCCTTTTATGATAACGCTTCGCGCAACCGGGATAACGCTCTGCATAACATCATCGTGGCAGGCTTGAGCTATGGGCAGGGCTCCAGCCGTGAGCATGCGGCCATGTGCCCGATGTACCTTGGGGTGAAAGCGGTCATTGCTAAAAGTATTGAGCGTATTCACTGTGCCAACCTGATTAACTTTGGTATCATACCATTTATCTTTGACGATCCAGAGGCTTACGACTCAATTGAGCAGGGTGACCAGCTCCTGATTGATGAACTGAGACTCGCAGTCGAAGGTGACGGAAAGGCCACGGTCTGTAATATCACTCAAGGAACCACCTTTATTGTAAAAACGGATGTGAGCGCACGGCAGAAGACAATCTTACTGAACGGAGGCCTGTTGGCCGCAGTCAGCGCGGGTCTTCTTTGAAATGCATGCAGGCGTGGGTTGCTTTTATTTAGTTTTACTGGAAAAGCGGTTGACCCCTGTTGATAACAACCATATACTTTAATTATGAGTGAATCTGACTTGAAAAACAATGGTGCTGAGAGTGAAAACACTGATTCGGCGAAGGTTGATAGCAAAAAACGTGTGGTCGTGGAGCTTGATTTTGCCCCGAGCTGGGCTCGCACATCACCGGAGGAGCACCTTAAGAGCGTTCAAAGCTCGCGCTTTGAAAGCGATGGTGGCGGCTCCTACAATCGCCGTCCCGGCGGCCGCGACGGTCGGCAGGGCGGTGGCGGTGAGCGCTTCAACCGATACGAAAACGCCAACAGAAAAACTGAGCGCAAGCCAGCGCGTCGCCGTGAGTTTGAGCCGGAGCGCGGGGGACAGCCCGCCAAGGCGCGCAGTGATGCGCCGCCTGCAACAGTGGTTGCACCGAGCGCCGGGAGCGGTGCGCAGGCGGGGGGCGGCGACTTCCGTGAAAGGCGCGAATACAGCCCCCAGGAGCGTGGCGGTTATCAGCGGCGTCCACAGTATGAGCAACGTCCGCCTCTGCCGATAGAGGTGCGTGTGCTTCCTGAGCAAAAGGCTCTCGGTGCTGTTATTCGTCGCATCCAGGCCTCAAATCACGCCTTTCCATTGCGTGATATTGCGTGGCTTTTCCTTGACAAACCAGCCTCATGTCTGGTGCGTCTGGCTCAGTTTAAGGAGACACCCGCGCCGCTGTTTCAATGCAAGGTGTGCGGCATGCCCGCGCTCTCCGAGGAGGAGATGGAGCTTCATTTGATGAACCGACATCTGGATGAGTTTTTTGATGTGGAGGAGGTTGAGTGCGGCCCGCCCGGCGGTCAGTTTGTCTGTGTGATGCGCTGTGGAATGACCGGCGAACTCTTAGGACCGCCCAACCATCACAGCTATAATACCAGAGTCAACGAAATGCTGCGCACGAAGTTTCCGAATATGACGGAGGAGGCGTATCGTCGCAAGATCGAGAGTGTGCGGGAGACTGAGGTGATTGAGGAGTGGCGTCAGTCATGCACCAAGAAGAAGATTTACCGTCGCAAAAATGTGACCCCGCTGGCAGCCGATAAACCTGAACCTGCCGAGAGTGTGCCCGCACCAGCCGCTGACGAGCAGTTTACAGCTGTCGAGGGAGGGGAGGCGGCTCCGGTTGTGGTTGATCCAGTGGACAATGAGATCAAAGCGCCACCCATGGAACGTGAGGTCGCGGAGCTGGTTTTCAAACGCGAGGTGCTGACCAAACAATACGTGGCTGTGAAACACATGATCTGTATTGCATCCACTGCGCTTCAGACACCCAACAAGGATCTTTATTTCGCCATCAAGGATATGCTGAACAAAGAGCGCCGCTTTCCGACCTCGCTGTTCTTTGCCCTGCGGGGTGCTTTCCGCCACAGAAAACTTCACCTTTTCCGCGCTAATGAGGCCAGAGGCCCCGACTTTGTGATGCAGAAAAAGCCATCGGAACTGGACCCTGCGCATACGGTTGAGCTGGTCAAAAACATTCTGGCCTATCTGCGTGACAACCCCGCCTGTACCAAGATGGAGCTGGTTCAAGCGCTCTCCAACAAGCAAGAGGCTCTGATCAAAGAGATTCTTAGTCAGTTGGCCTGGCTGATTGACAAAGGTAATATAATTGAGTTTTACAATGAGGTGCTCAGCCTTCCGATTGAATTCCCTACTTTCAGATTGCGGGAAAATGAGAAAAAACAGGGGAAACGCGGCGAACCGACTGCGGCCAAAGAGCCTAAGTCTGGAGACAAACCACCCAAGAAAACACGTGTAGGGGCAAAGCCTGCTTCGCTCTCAGCACGTGACAAAACATCTGAACCCGCGGTAAAGGTAACGGTTGAGACACCCGCGCCAGAGCCAGCTGTGGAGCAAGCGGAGCAACCAGCGCCCGAAACGCAGGTGGAAACGCCCGCGCCGGAGCCGGGCGCGGAGCAGGCGGAGAAGCCCTGAATGCCATATTGCTTTCCACCTCTCCGCCGGCCAGAACCTCCCATACGGCATCCGGATTCATGCCTGCATCGTTTGACTGGCTGAGGGCGAACCATCCTTCATCCGGACTCCCCC
>JAQUCE010000019.1 GCA_028686345.1 Kiritimatiellia bacterium | reverse complement strand
AAAGAAATGTAAAATTAACTCTGAAAAATTTTATATGAATTTTGAAGATTGCGGGAATACGGTGTCCGCATCTATCCCAATAGCGTTATCTCGAGCTCAATTGGATGGGACTCTCAAGCCAGGGATGAGGGTGATGCTGGTTGGTTTTGGGGTTGGACTCTCTTGGGGAGCAGTCGTTATAAATTGGTAAAGAGTTTTATTAAACTCACACACAAAGGAGAATACTATGACACAGACAGAAAAAATTGAAGCACTTGAAGAGATGTTTGAAGTGGATGCAGGAGTAATTACCCCTGAGACTAAGATGGATGACCTTCCATGGGACTCAGTTGCAATGCTCTCGCTAATCGCTTTAGTGAATGAAAGTTTTGGCAGGCGCTTGAGTGGTGCACAGCTAAGATCCTTTAAAGTAATCCAGGATGTTCTGGATGTCATGGAGCAATCAGTATGAGTGCGGCATCTGGCATTTTGAGTAATGTTGAAATCCGTGCGATATCCTGCGCAGTGCCTGACAATCTTGTTGGCAATGAGCAATTTGTTGGGAGCTTTGGCGTAGAGGTTGTGGAAAAGTCTGCAAAGATGACAGGAGTAACTCGTCGCTGTATTTCATTGCCCGAGCAGACAGCATCTGATTTGAGCTATGTCGCTGCAAAGCGTTTGTTTGATGAAGGCAGAGCTGAACGGGATGAGATTGATGCGCTGATCTTTGTTTCGCAAACGCCTGACTATGTCTGTCCAGCTACGGCGTGTGTCTTGCATCATCGTCTTGGGTTAAAAAAAGAGTGTTTGTCGTTCGATATCAATCTGGGCTGTTCAGGTTTCGTTTATGGACTTTTTGTTGCAGGATCAATCTGCCGGCAAGAAGGTATCAGGAACGTGTTGCTTTGTGGAGGAGATACAATCACGAAACTAATTTCACCGGAAGATAAATCTTCGGCAATGCTGTTTGGCGATGGTGGGTTCGCAACTCTGTTAGCAAGTACAGGTGAAAATAATAATTCATGGAATTATTTGTTTGGTACAGATGGCAGTGGTTATAAAGCCATCATAGCTCCCAGTGGCGCTCAGCGAAATAAGGATGGGAGTCGGGAGATCCGAGAATCAGGAGAGGGCATAAGGCGTTCCGACTATGATTTGTTCATGGACGGCATGGAGGTGTTCAACTTTACCATCTCAGAGGTCCCATCTGCTATAAAACGTTTGATGGGTCAAGCAGGGCATACACCCGAGGACACGGATCTCCTGGTCTTACATCAGGCGAATCTATTCATACTCAAGCAGATCTCAAAAATGACAAAACTTCCCATGGAGAAAGTACCTGTAACCATTGACCGTTTTGGAAACACGAGCGTGTCATCGATCCCACTTACACTATGCGATACGCTTGCGGATTCCGCCATTATAACCCCTCGGCGTGTTGTGTTGGCTGGATTTGGTGTTGGCCTGTCATGGGGAGTAATCTCGCTTACGATTAACCCAGAATGTTGCATATCGGTCTTTTATTCGAGTGATGTTTACATTGAGGGAGCATTACACCATGGTTAACCCGATGGAACTGATAGGTCGAAGGATTCTAGTTACGGGAGCCTCTTCTGGCATTGGGCGAGCATGTGCAATTTTATTGAGTCGCCTAGGAGCCTCAGTTGTGTTGGTCGCCCGCGATGAGAAACGGCTGAATGAGACTTTAAAGCAGATGACGGGTAGTGGCCATACTGCGGTCACCTTTGATCTGACAGACCTCGAGAGGTACGAAGAGTTGTTCAACCGCTGTGGTTCCGAACAGAAATTAAATGGAATTGTTCATGCGGCTGGGGTTGGTCCTGCCATACCAATTCAATACGTATCAATTGCGGCTATGCGCGAGGTTATGACAATTAACTATTTCGCTTTCATGGAGTTGGTAAAGTGGTTCTCAAAAAAAAAGTACTCGGCAGGCGGTAGTATCGTGGCAATATCATCTATTTCTGCAAAGGTCGGATGGTTGGGCGGTTCGTTGTATTGCGGTAGCAAGGGTGCATTGGATGCGTCGATTCGAGCGTTAGCACTTGAATTGGTTGCAAAAAACATTCGAGTGAATAGCGTTGTGCCTTCGAACATACAAACACCTATGTTAGATGATATTACATCAGTGGTGGGTGATGAGGCAACCCGGCAGATTCTGATTAAACAGCCACTAGGACTAGGGGAGCCAGAAGATGTTGCCAATGCGATAGCTTTCCTTTTGGGCGATGCCTCACGCTTTATAACCGGTACGCAGTTAGTTGTGGATGGTGGGTATTTGGCACAGTGATCGTTGCCGCAATGTTATTATTGGCATTTTATGAAAATGACACCAACCTTTTATATAAGATCGCTTTCTCAAATGAATTCTGCTTCGACCACATATGAGGCTGATGATGTATTTGGATTGTGCGATTTATCTTATGCCAAACGAGATGCGTTGAATTCAAACCCAAATAAAACAGATGGTGATTCGCCAGTTCAGATTTTAGGTATTGCTGATCAAAAAATAGTTGGACAGCAAACTTTGTTTGCCGTGAACGTGAAGGCGAATGCTAGAATCTACATCGCATATGCAGGATCTGGGTTATTTGTCCACGAGGATTTCAGGAAATCAATGCTTGGTGTTGATTTGATTACGAGACCGGTGGAGTTGTCTTCCGACGGGATAGCACTTGGTTGTGGCATATCGCAAATGGCTTTGCCGGTACATCTGATGTTTGATTATCTTTGTTTTTCAATGCCTCGGTTGATGTGGGTTTTTAAGAGTCGTTCCATTGTTGAAAAAAAGATTGGAAGATCTTTTTTGAGTCCAATTCTGATAGGGTTTGCTGATATCTTGTTGAGTGTTCTCGCCACGGGTTTCAGGGTAATTGGTTTTTTCAAGACACGCGGACTAGCTGTCGAAGAGGTCTACAATGCGGATGAGTCGATAGCGAATCTACTTAAAGGCGGGGGTGAGCAGTTCTCGTGTGAGCACACTGCTGCTTGGTTAAATTGGCAGTTAGAGCACTCTTTCTCGGAAGATGAGAGAAGTAGCCAAAAAATGTTTGTCATAAAAGATTCGTCGGGAAGCCTTCTTGGTTTCTTTATGTTCAAAGTTCGGTTCCATGAGACCGCCTCACAACGTGGTTACAAAAATATTTTATTAGGATCTCTGATGGAGTGGCAATCAGCAGATCAGCAGAAACTTAGCCACTCGACCCTTGCTCTGTTGGCCACTTTGGCGATGAAAAAGTGCGGCGTGGATGCAGTGGAAATTTGTACCAATGAGAATGCGACAATTAAATTTTTAAGGCGGCTGTTTTTTCCGCAAATCGGAGAGCTGAGTTTTGTGATACGTGCAACCGACTCGAGTCCATTGCGCAAACATGCAGGATGGGATCAGCCGAAGAACTGGAGATTGCGCCCTTCGTATGGTGATAATGGGTTGTCGTAAGTAATATTAACAAGTGCTTTTAAAAAACACCGCTATGTAAAAATGCCGCTCTTTTGGCGTTCAGCACTTTATTTCTTTGTGCGCTACGTTATTAAGGGCGGTTTACTGGATGGCAAAGAGGGCTTTCTTTTGCACTTTCTCTAGGGCTGGTTTGAGTCGTGACAGCGTCACTGGTTTGAGTTGCACTACGTGCTGGTTTGAATTACGAAAAGCACAAAAATTCGTTGTTTTTTCGGTGTCACGGACGAAACCAGTGCCACCACCACCCTTACGCCTTTAACCGCAAGCTCAGCTAGTATAAACATTAAACCAGCAGCGAAGCTGCAGCTCAAACCAGCACCGAAGGTGCGGAATGAAAGCGGCGCAGCCGCGGAACACATATGCTTTTAAACAAAATCGCTGGTTTTATCCTCAACCCATTGATGCTGGGCATTATTCTGATCGCGGCAAGTGTGCTGTGTCAGCTCATCCACAGACGGCGCGCTTCATTGGCGCTGGGTGTTAGCTCCATCCTCTGGTTTTGGCTCTGGAGCACACACGCTCTGTATATTGTGCTGGGATATGGGCTGGAAAAGAGTTACCCGCCACAGTTAGCTGCATCAATGCCGAAGGCTGATGCGATTGTTGTGCTGGGAGGGGGCATGGGCTCTAACACCAACCTGCCGTATGCGGAGATGGGGTTAGCGGCTGACCGCGCGTGGCATGCAGCACGCCTCTATCACGCTGGTAAAGCCCCGGTTGTTATCCCCAGCGGAGGCGGCGAAGAGTTTTCAACGGTTCCTTTGCTTCTGGACTTAGGTGTGCCACGTTCGGCGATTCAGGTGGAGCCCGATGCCCGCAATACGGAAGAGAATGCTCTGCTGGTTGAAAAGCTGGTGAATGGCCTGCCTAACAGGGAGACAAACCGTGTCGCCCGTGTGCTATTGGTGACCTCCGCGTGGCATATGCGTCGTTCGCTGCTGAACTTCTCCCACACGGGCTTGGAGGTGATTCCCGCCGCGACAGATCATGAGGCAACAACCCAAAAGAAAAACTCTCTCTCGCTTGAAGATTTTCTGCCATCCTATGACAAATTCCATAGGAATAACATTATGTTCAAGGAGTGGCTCGGCTTTTATCTTTACAAGGTAAAGTATAAAATCCGCGGCTGACGCCGCTGGTTTGAGACGGCCTTCGGCCTGGTTTGAGACGCAGCAAGCTGCTGGTTTGAGGCGCGGCTTCGCCGCTGGTTTGAGCCGCAGCAAGCTGCTGGTTTGAGGCGCGGCTTCGCGGCTGGTTTGAGCCGCAGCAAGCTGCTGGTTTGAGACGCGGCTTGCGCCGCTGGTTTGAGCCGCAGCAAGCTGCTGGTTTGAGACGTGGCTTGCGCCGCTGGTTTGAGCCGCAGCAAGCTGCTGGTTTGAGACGCGGCTGGCGCCGCTGGTTTGACGGCCTTCGGCCTGGTTTGAGCCGCAGCAAGCTGCTGGTTTGAGACGGCCTTCGGCCTGGTTTGAGCCGCAGCAAGCTGCTGGTTTGAGACGGCCTTCGGCCTGGTTTGAGACGCAGCAAGCTGCTGGTTTAAGGTTAGGAGAGTTTTGCAACATTCGCGTAGATTAGCGGTCAAAATACAAAGAATTGGCCGTTAATGCGATAGCATGTTTTATGTAAAATATAAATCGGATTTACATTTTGCATAAAAATTAATATTTATTGAGCTATGAAACCGAGAAAACTTGAATTTAAACTTCGCCAATGGGCGGATCAATATCCGGTTGTTACGGTGACCGGTCCACGTCAATCAGGAAAAACAACATTGTGTCGTGCGGTTTTTTCTGAGCATGCAATGTCGCAATCAGGTTAACATATTGCCGTGGCGGCCTTCGGCCTGGTTTGATGCGCGGCTTCGCCGCTGGTTTGAGACGCGGCTTGCGCCGCTGGTTTGAGACGCGGCTTGCGCCGCTGGTTTGAGCCGCAGCAAGCTGCTGGTTTGAACGTTTAAACCAGCTTGCAGCGCAAGCCATCAAACGTTAAACGCTCAAACGTTCAAACATTAAACATTAAACATTAAACATTAAACGTTCAAACGCTCAAACGCTCAAACATTAAACGCTCAAACATTAAACGCTCAAACGTTAAACGTTAAACGTTAAACGTTACACCCGCACACAGTGCTCGAAAGGACGGTTAAAGATGTCTACAATTAAACGATTCGAGGATATTGAGGCTTGGCAGCTGGCACGAGAGCTTACGCGTGAGGTTTATGGTGCTACGAAGAATATCGGTTTTAATCATGACTATGGTTTAAGTAATCAAATTCAACGGGCATCAGTTTCCATTATGAGCAACATAGCGGAGGGGTTTGAACGAGGAGGTAATAAAGAATTCATAAACTTCCTGACCATTGCGAAGGGCTCTTGTGGCGAAGTACGAGCACAACTTTATGTGGCACTTGACCTGAAATACATAACACAGGATAACTTCGATCGCCTTTGCAAACTTTGCAGCCGCATCTCATTGATGCTTTATCGGCTTATGGAGGTTCTGAAGAAATCATCAATAACCGGAGTTCGTTACAAACAATCAGACGAGTCTTAATAACCTCCAAACCTTAAACCTTAAACCAGCGGCGTAGCCGCGGCTCAAACCTCAAACGAGGCCGAAGGCCGGCTTAAACCAGCAGCGTAGCCGCGTCTCAAACCAGCACGCAGTGCGCCTCAAACCAGGCCGAAGGCCGTCTCAAACAGCAGCTCCGCTGCGGACCTCAAAATTCATGCCTGTTTTCTCCATAATTATCCCAGTGTTGAATCACGCTAAGTTCTTGGAAAAAGCATTACGATCTGTCTTGAATCAAACAGGCATGAATTTTGAGGTGATCGTGGTTGACGGCGGCAGTACGGATGGCAGCGTTGAGATCATCAGGCGCTATGAGGATCGTATTGCATGGTGGTGCTCGGAAAAGGACGCGGGGCAGAGTGCGGCCATCAATAAGGGTTTTGGTCATGCGACCGGTAAGTATCTATTTTGGCTGAATGCCGATGATCTGCTGCTGCCCGACACGCTGCACAAAGCTCAAAAATATCTCTCTGAGAACCCGACATGTGAGTGGTTGGCAGGAAACTTGATCTACATTGATCAGGGTGATCGGGTACTATGGTGCGCCCGCGATGGTGGTTGGCATGACTGGCTCTATGAAAATGCCCCGGTGCGCGTGTATGGCCCCTCGTCAATCTTCATCAAGGAGCTGTTTGATAGAGTCGGCGGCCTGGATGAATCCCTGCATTATGTGATGGACACAGATCTATGGCTGCGCTTTAAAAAGGCTGGTGCCAGGTTTCACCGTCTGCAGCATTATTTCTGGGCCTTTCGTGTGCATGATGATTCCAAAACCTCAGCTGATTTAAAGGGAGCTGCCACCCCTAAAATGGTTGACGAACGGGCTCGGATGTATCTTAGAAATAATTTCCGTGTCACAAAGCTTGGCTTACTGAAACAGCGCATGTGGCGTGTCTGCAATGGTGCGTATTTCAAAGCGGCTGTGGATACGATTAGATGGAAGAAGAGAAGGGTTTGAGACGGCGCTACGCGCCTGGTTTGAGTCGTGACTGCGTCACTGGTTTGAGTCGCGCCTGACGGCGTTGGTTTGAGACGCCCCGGTGGGGCTGGTTTGAAGGGTTGATTTTTTTGGTTAGAACTGTAGGGCGGGGGCCGTGACCCCGCCAGCGAGTGAAATTACAGTGTTTCACGAACCGAACCGCTTGGCTATTGAAAATAAACATACCGCCCGCGGCTACAGTGTTTTGCAAGTTTTCAAATACACGACAATTTGTGATCCGCGAGCCGCACCTTTAAACTTCAAACCAGCGGCTCTGCCGCGGTTCAAACCAGCAGCGCAAGCTGCGACTCAAACCAGCGGCGTAAGCCGCACCTCAAACCAGGCGCGCCGCGCCGCATCAAACTAGCGGCTCTGCCGCGGTTCAAACCAGGCGCGCAGCGCCGCATCAAACCAGCGGCTCTGCTGCGGTTCAAACCAGGCGCGCAGCGCCGCGGAACACTCGTATGCGAATTCTTTGGCTCCATCAATATTTTTCAACGCCTAATGGCTGGGGAGCTGTGCGGACTTACGAGTTAGCACGGCGCTTTGTGGCTAATGGGGATAGCGTGGATGTGCTCTGCTGCGGCGGTTATGATGCGTGGCTGCTGGAGCAAGCCGAAAAAAAAGGAGCGGTTGAGGTGGAGGGCATCAGGGTCTTTGTCAGCCGGACTGCCTATGGTTCGCGCATGTCTTTTCTTCAGCGTATCTGCTCTTTCCTGAAGTTCATGCTCGATGCTAACTGGTTTGTTCTGCGGCATGGTCGGCAGTATGACCTCTGTATCGCCTCCAGCGGTCCATTGACCATGGCAGTGCCGGCCCTGATCGGAAGGGTTTTTCATAAACTGTCCTATGTTTTTGAGGTGATTGATGTCTGGCCGGATTCGGCGATAGATGCTGGTGTTTTGAGGAACAGCTTTTTGCAAAAGATTTCATTTTTGATTGAGCGCTTGGCTTATAAGTATGCCGAGGCAATTGTCACCTGTTCAACCGGGATGACTGATCGGGTCATTAATAAGCTACAGGGCAAGCTGGATGTGATCCCTGAGCATCGCAGTGTGATGGACGATTTTGCGCTGCGCTTAATCAGCGTGGGCCAGCGGAGCTACAGGGTTCAGACCATCTCTAACAGCTGCGATCTGGAGCAGTTTAAACCGGACGCAACTGTGCGCCAGCGTGAACGTGCGCGGCTGGGGGTGAACGACGATCAGCTGGTGGTGCTCTACTCCGGCGCCATGGGCGTGAGCAATCAGATCGATGATCTGATCGCTGTCATCCACGCCACACAAGGGAGCCCGCAGATAGTGTGGTGGTTGGCTGGTGATGGCCTGCGGGCCGATGATTTAAAGGCCTTGGCGGAGAGCGGAAGGGTTTGCTTTTGTGGGCAGCTTTCAAAGAATGAGGTTGCCCGTCTTTATCAGGGGGCGGATGTGAATCTGGTCACCTTTATGCACACCCCGCTGTTTTATGAAAACTCGCCCAATAAGTTTTTTGATGGGATTGCCGCCGGGTTGCCCGCGCTCTTTAATCGCTCAACCTGGCTCGAACCCTGGTTGAACCAGTATGGGTGCGGTGTGGTTTGCAGCGGCGATCAGCCGGGCGCGGCCCTGGCGCAGGAATTGCAGCGGCTGGCCAATGATCCGCGGCGGTTGAGTGCCATGCGTGCAGGGGCCCTGCAACTGGCAGCGCGCGTTTTCAGCCGTGATCAGGCGGCAGCTAGTTTCAGGCAGCTGAGGCGCGGCTGACGCCGCGGCTTGCGCCGCTGGTTTGGCGGCCTTCGGCCTGGTTTAACGGCCTTCGGCCTGGTTTGACGGCCTTCGGCCTGGTTTGACGGCCTTCGGCCTGGTTTGACGGCCTTCGGCCTGGTTTAACGGCCTTCGGCCTGGTTTGACGGCCTTCAGCCTGGTTTGACGGCCTTCGGCCTGGTTTAACGGCCTTCGGCCTGGTTTGAGACGCAGCAAGCTGCTGGTTTAAGGTTAGGAGAGTTTTACAACATTCGCGTAGATTAGCGGTCAAAATACAAAGAATTGGCTGTTAATGCGATAGCATGTTTTATGTAAAACGTAAATCGGATTTACATTTTGCATAGAAATTGATATCTTTTGAGCAATGAAACCGAGAAAACTTGAATTTAAACTTCGCCAATGGGCGGATCAATATCCGGTTGTTACGGTGACCGGTCCACGTCAATCAGGAAAAACAACATTGTGTCGTGCGGTTTTTTATAAGCATGCGTATTGTTCTCTCGAGGATATTGATAATCGTAGCTTTGCTAAGGAAGATCCCCGCGGTTTTTTGGCTGAGTACTCTAATGGTGTTATTATTGATGAGGTTCAGCACGCACCTGATCTGGTTTCATATATTCAAACTAATGTTGATGAGGACCCGTGCCCAGGCAGGTTTATTTTAACCGGATCAAGGCAGTTTGAGATGATGGAGTGTGTCGCTCAGTCACTGGCCGGTAGAACTGCAGTTGCTAGACTGTACCCATTTTCACTTGAAGAGCTTAATAATTGCCGGACAGATATGTCGCTTGACGAGATGCTTTACTCTGGGTTTTATCCTGGAGTACATGTCAGAAATTTGAATCCAACAGAGGCATTTTCGTTTTATATTTCAACTTATCTTGAAAGAGATGTGCGACAGATACTCTCTGTAACTGATCTCGACCGTTTTAGTTTGTTTTTAAGGTTATGCGCCACCAGAACCGGTCAATTACTGAATATGCAGTCGATAGGAAATGACAGTGGCATTACGCATAATACGGTAAAGAGTTGGTTGTCTGTTTTACAGGCTAGTGGAGTTATCAAATTGCTTCAGCCATGGTATGGAAATATAGGCAAGAGGCTTGTAAAAAGTCCAAAGCTATATTTTCTGGATACCGGTCTGGCATGTTATCTATTAGGCATCTTAAATGCGGATCATCTTCGTTCTCATCCGTTGCGTGGCAATCTATTTGAGACATTTATTGTGGCTGAGGCTTATAAGCAGTTAGCTCATGCAGGGCTTTCAAACCAACTGTGGTTTTATCGGGACAGTAACAGTAATGAGGTTGACCTGCTTGTTGAAACAGGTGAGGGTTTTAGTGCCTATGAGATAAAGTCAGCTGCGACAATTTCAACGGATTTTTTTAAAGGGCTGAAAGTTCTGCAAAAAGAGATCTTCAATCTTGAAAGATCTTCGATAATTTATGATGGCACAAAGACGCAATGCCGTAATCAGGTTAACATAATGCCGTGGCGGTCGGTGGTTGGTGAGTTTGATGCGACTGTGTCGCTGGTTTGAGCCGCCCCATTGGGGCTGGTTTGATGGCGACTGATATTGCAACCACAGAGCCGTCTACGCCAAGGCTACGCCGGCCATGGTGGTTGCAATGACGAGGTTAAAAGGGAAGCGCGTACTTGGCGGCTGAAAGGCGAGGAGTGGTGCACCCGCTAGACGGGCGCAGTGACGAAGGGGAAAAGGGAGTGTGGGTGTCTAGCTGTTGACCATAAACGCGCCGACCGCGGTCACGGCCCGCGGCTACAGTGGTGCTAACCGCCCTAAGATTGTTGCAGTGCGCAATGCTGGTTGATGAGGCTTTTAATATTGATGCAAAGCAAAAAAATCTCCTAGAAAGTGAGATTGCGAGTTGGATTGACTCTGGTCATACATGGGAGTCTCAGGCACAGAGATTAGTTAGGTGGATTGAAAATGATTTTTTGGATTAACAGCCCGTTTGATCCTCTGCCTTTAGAAGGTGGGCGTCCGATGCGTTATGAGCTTTTAGCAAGAGCACTGGTGGGGCTGGGCCATGAGGTGGTCTGGTGGTCGAGTGACTTTCATCATCTGCGTAAAGAGCAGCGTTCGCTTGAACCAATTTATACCCATGATGGTTATCAGATGCGGCTGATTCCTACACTGCCATATCACACAAATGTGAGTTGGAGCCGCGTACAAAGCCATCGGGGTTATGCGTGCTCCTGGCTGGCGATGGCTGTTGAGTGCATCGAGCGTGATGAACTTCAACCACCGGATCGTATTATTTTAAGTATGCCGCCTTTGAATTTGTTTGATCAGGCTGTGAAGTTCAGGGTTAAATATGGGTGTAAGATTGGCGTGGACGTTCAGGATGCCTGG
The DNA here is from genome assembly GCA_028686345.1 of Kiritimatiellia bacterium. Lineage (GTDB taxonomy): Bacteria > Verrucomicrobiota > Kiritimatiellia > RFP12 > UBA1067 > M55B167. Next base: position 50,221 of record JAQUCE010000019.1, on the reverse strand, counting down.
CCTGAGAATTTTTATCAGCTAGCACCGCGGTTTTTGAGGTCATTTATGGGTGGGCTTCTGGTGCGTTTTAAAGAGGCTGCCGGACGGGCGTATTGCGGTGCTGATTGCATTACGGCAGTTGCTGAAAAATACTTACGGTTGGCTGCATCTTACGGCTCCACTTGCCCAGCCAAGATGTTTCCCTTAGGAGGGTTGCTGCCTGAAATTTCAAAGAGGGGCGATGGTACTGGCCAAAGGTTGAGGCTTATCTATGTTGGGAACCTTGGCCCTTCGTATGATTTGAAAACCATGCTGCGTGCTGTGAAAGCACTGGTGGACGACGGGTTAGATGTTTCGCTCGATATTGCCGGTGATGGCCCTCGTCGGAGTGAGGTGGAGGATGCCGTGAAAGTCTCTGGGAAAGGCGCGCGTTTTCACGGATATTTATCAGGGGATGAATTGGGGCGGCTTATGCAGGAGTGTGATGTTGGCATTATCCCCATGCGGGATGAGATGCTGGTGGCAGTTCCCAACAAGTTGGTGGATTACGCCACGCATGGTCTGGCTGCAATCAATGGATTAACCTCGGAATCAAAACAGCTTCTGGAAAAGTTTAGCTGCGGCATTAGTTATGAAGTTGGGAGTCAAGGGAGTTTCCAAAATGCTGTGATGCGGTATTATAACGACCGTGTGTTGCTGGATGCACATAAACGCAATGCCAGGGGTATGGCGGAGCAGCTATTTGATGCGTCAAAGATCAGCTTGGCAATGGCGGAGTGGCTTGCGCTGCGGGTTTGAGGCGCGGCTTGCGCCGCTGGTTTGAGACGGCCTTCGGCCTGGTTTGAGGCGGCCTTCGGCCTGGTTTAACGGCCTTCGGCCTGGTTTAACGGCCTTCGGCCTGGTTTGGCGGCCTTCGGCCTGGTTTGACGGCGACTGATATTGCAACCACAGAGTGGTTGCAATGACGAGGTTAAAAGGGAAGCACGAACTTGGCGGCTGGAGGTCGCGGGGTTTTAAACACGCATTTGCGGCCACTGGGTGGTCGCAAAAAGAGTGGTTGCAATGACGAGGTTAAAAGGGAAGCGCGTACTTGGCGGCTGAAAGGCGCGGGGTGGTGCACCCGCTAGACGGGCGCAGTGACAAGGGGAAAAGGGAAGCGCGTACTTGGCGGCTGAAAGGCGCGGGGTGGTGCACCCGCTAGACGGGCGCAGTGACAAGGGGAAAAGGGAAGCACGTACTTGGCGGCTGAAAGGCGCGGGGTGGTGCACCCGCTAGACGGGCGCAGTGACAAGGGGAAAAGGGAAGCGCGTACTTGGCGGCTGGAAGGCGCGGAGTGGTGCACCCGCTAGACGGGCGCAGTGACGAGGTTAAAAAGGAAACGCGCACTTGGCGGCTGGAAAACGAGGAGTGGTGCAACCGCTAGACGGGCGCAGTGACGAGGGGAAGAGGGAGCGTGGCATCTCGCTATTGACTGTAAATGCGCCGACCGCGGTCACGGCCCGCGGCTACAGTGCTGCGCATGCCAGCTCATAAAATCAGCTGCCCTTAATTCAAAGATGCTAACTCAACATTCAAAGTACCTTCGGCAAGTTTGAAGCTTCTCCGCATTGTTGCTGCTTGAAGGCATTGAACGTTCGCGCAGCGAACTTTGAACGTTCGCGCAGCGAACTTTGAACGCCCGCATAGCGGGCATGGAACGCAGCGAAGCTGCTTTAAACGTGAGCGCAGCGAACCAAAAAATGCGAATTTCACTCATAACCGCCTGTTACAACAGCGTTGATGTCATCAGTCATGCGATGGATTCGGTGTTGGCCCAATCCTATACGGATGTTGAGTATATTGTGGTTGATGGTGGCTCCAGCGATGGCACAGTGGAGGTGATCAAGGCTTACGAGGAAAGGTTTGAAGGTAGACTGCGCTGGGTGTCGGAGCCGGATCAAGGGTTGTATGATGCGCTAAATAAGGGCATACGCATGGCAACCGGCGAGGTGGTCGGGATTCTGAATGGAGATGACTTTTTTCGTCATGGCAGTGTGCTCGAGGAGGTTGCTAAAAGTTTTAGCGATGATGTTGACGCTGTGTATGCTGATATTCGTTTTGTGAAGGGCGAGAAACTGGACCAGGTCACACGCTACTACTCAGCCAAACGCTGGAAGCCCTGGATGCTGCGCTGGGGTTATATGCCGCCCCATCCCACGTTTTACTGCCGCCGTGAGAAGTTTGAAGAGCTGGGCTTCTATAAGTTGGATTATCAGATTGCCGCTGATTATGAGCTGCTGATCCGCTTTCTTTGGAAGGGTGGGCTCAAAACACGTTACATCAATGATGCTCTGATAGATATGCGGCTGGGTGGTCTGAGCACCAATGGTGTTGCCAGCACGCTCACGCTTAACCGCGAAATTGTGCGTGGCAATCGGGAGAACGGGGTGTACACGAACCTGTTGATGCTGTGTTTGAAATATTTTTTCAAGGTGTGGGAGCTCAAGAAACTACGCTTCTTGAGACGCGGCTAAGATTGCAACCACAGAGTGGTTGCAATGACGAGGTTAAAAGGGAAGCGCACACTTGGCGGCTGGAGGTCGCGGGGTTTTAAACACGCATGTGCGGCCACTGGGTGGTCGCAAAAAGAGTGGTTGCAATGACGAGGTTAAAAGGGAAGCACGAACTTGGCGGCTGAAGGGTGCGGAGTGGTGCAACCACTGGACGGGCGCAGTGACGAAGGGAAAAGGGAGCGTGGTTAATCCCGTATGCGCGAGAAGAGTTTCTTTGTCCCGCGAATCTCCGCGAATCTCTGTTGCGCTTGGTATTTTTTTAACGCTAATCGCTAAAAATACCAACCGCTCATATAGTTTGAATGTCGGTTGTACTTTGGGAAAGTTATGCTGCGTACATCATAAGATCACTCTTAAAAACATGACTTACAATTAAAAATGGGCAGGAAATTTAGCTTGGCTAAGAAAAAGAAAAAGAAGAATAAAAATTTGGGGCCGCGCCGCAAGCGTATGAACCGGGCAGCGCGATTGCGTAATGCCGGGGCAACGCAATGGGTGCAAAATTATGGGGGCAACCATATTGTTAAAGGTTATCGCCACTGGTATGGTGTGGATGAAATGTGTGCTGTTGTTGAACTGCGCTTGCTGGGCGTGGAGATTACTCCGGAGCAGGAGGAACGGTACCGGAGGGCGGTTAAAGCACGTACTGAGGCTAATGCCCGGCGCAAGGAGAAGAAGCGCATGGAACGGCAAGAGGTTGAAGAGTCGTTTTTTGATTACGAGATGGATTATGCGTATTTTTACGATGATGATGATGATGATGATGATGATGATGATGATGATGATGATGAGTTTGCAGATGAAGTGCTCTGGTGTGAATTTGCAGATGAAGTGCTCTTGGAAGAGTATGGGGAGTTCGATGCTGTCGTCGATGAGGATGGGCGTTTGCTTTGGTGCGGCTAACGTTGGTGTTTAAGGGCGGAAGTGCCAGTGGGTGGGCCTGGAAGGGCTGGCGGTTGCGCCTGGGTTGAGAGGATTATTGCAACCACAGAGCCGTCTACGCCAAGGCTACGCCGGCCATGGTGGTTGCAATGATGAGGTTAAAAGGGAAGCACGAACTTGGCGGCTGGAGGGTGCGGAGTGGTGCAACCACACGATAACTTTTAAAGTGCAATATTTGCGGAGATTGCCAGCCTAAAGGCGTGGGCTAAACCCTGTGGGTTATTCGCGGGCCATAAAAACGAAGTCAATGCTGACACTGTAGCGTATTTATGAGAGTTTTACATATAGTGGCGGGTTTGCCGGTAGAGGGTGGGATATCGCAGTCAGTGCCCCGGCTATGCGAAAGCCTGTGCGCTGATGGCGTTGATGTAACACTTGCAACGACTGGTGTTGAGGGGGCGGTCAGCGACGCTGCCGTGAAGGCGCAGGAGAAAGGCGTTAACTTGCACCTGTATAAACCATCGCTCTTCAAGCCTTTCTACTTCTCATGGGAGATGCTGAGGGGGTTGCGGTCACTGGTTAAAAGCGCTGATCTTGTTCATGTGCATTCGCAGTGGACCTTTCCGGTGTGGTGGGGCAGCTATCTGGCGTTGCGATATAACAAACCATTGGTGATGACTCCACGGGGTTGTCTGGCACCTGAGCGACTGAAGATTTCAGCGTTGAAAAAGCGGGTTGCTGGCTGGATGTTTGACCGGCGGTTTTTGAGGCGAGCGGCGGTGGTACATGCGACGTGCGAGGCGGAAGCTGGTGCTATAATGGAGTTTATAGCACCGGCTTCTGGTTCGCAGCGTTTAAGCCGCAGCGAAGCTGCTGGGGTGAGCCGCCCCGTTGGGGCTGGTTTGAGTTGTGACTGCGTCACTGGTTTGAGCCGCAGCGAAGCTGCTGGTTTGAGCCGCCCCGTTGGGGCTGGTTTGAACGCGGCTGACGCCGCTGGTTTGAGGGGTGCTGCGCACGGGGCAAAGGGGGAGGATGGCGATGGTTATTGCGACCACAGAGCCGTCTACGCCAAGGCTACGCCGGCCATGGTGGTTGCAATGACGAGGTTAAAAGGGAGGATGCGCCGCTGGTTTGGGATTCGGGCGGCGGCAGAGCCTTTGGTTGTGGTTGTGACTAATGGGGTTGAGCTGGAGAGCTTTGATGATGTGGCGGCTGACCGCGGGTTTGTTGATGAGAAGTGGCCGGAGTGTAAGGATAGGAAGATTGCGTTGTTTCTCTCGCGGCTGGATCCGATTAAGGATGTCGAGAGCCTTGTTTCCGCCTGGGGGGAAACGCGCCGGCGCAGAGCGCCTGGTTTGAGCGCGGCTGACGCCGCTGGTTTGAACGTCCCGCAGGGCGGGAGTGGTTTGAACCGCACCTTTGGTGCTGGTTTGAGACGCCCCGTTGGGGCTGGTTTGAACGCGGCTGACGCCGCTGGTTTGAACGTCCCGCAGGGCGGGAGTGGTTTGAACCGCACCTTTGGTGCTGGTTTGAGACGCCCCGTTGGGGCTGGTTTGAACGCGGCTGACGCCGCTGGTTTGAGGGGTGCTGCGCACGGGGCAAAGGGGGAGGATGGCGATGGTTATTGCGACCACTCAGCCATCTACGCCAAGGCTACGACGGCCATGGTGGTCGCAATGCCGAGGTTAAAAGGGCGCTGGTTTGGACTTCGGGCTGAGAGCGGAACAACTTTAAACCTTAAACCCTCAAACCAGGCGCGCAGCGCCGACTCAAACCAGCAGCGCAGCTGCGGCTCAAACCAGGCGCGCAGCGCCGACTCAAACCAGCAGCGCAGCTGCGGCTCAAACCAGGCGCGCAGCGCCGACTCAAACCAGCAGCGCAGCTGCGGCTCAAACCAGGCGCGCAGCGCCGGCTCAAACCAGGCCGTCAGGCCGGCTCAAACCAGCGGCGCGAGCCGCGTTCGCACCAGCTCCGAGTGGGTGCTTGTCATAGCGGGCAGCGGCGATAGGCGTTATGAGGAGGCGCTGAAGCGGCAGGTAGAGGGAGCGGGTCTTGGTGGGAGTGTTAAGTTCATTGGCGCGGTGTTTGGCGAAGCCAAGGTGAAACTGATGAAAGCCGCCGAGGTTTTTGTGCTGCCAACCAAGAATGAGAATTTTGGGATTGTGGTGGCGGAGTCGCTGGCCTGCGGCGTGCCGGTGATTACCACGAAGGGGGCGCCTTGGGCTGAGCTGCTGGGCAGTTCAGCCCAAGGCCGCAGCTGCGCTGCTGGTTTGAGCCGGCACTTCGCGCCTGGTTTGAGCCGTGACTGCGTCACTGGTTTGAACGCGGCTGACGCCGCTGGGTTGAGTGGTGCTTCGCAAACGGCAAAGGGGTTGGATGGCGATGGTTATTGCGACCACAAAGTGGTCGCAATGACGAGGTTAAAAGGGTGCTGGTTTGGCCTTCGGGCTGGGAGCAGATCAACTGGAAGCGAAGAAAAGCACAGCGGGGGCTGTGCGCCTGTTGAGCAGTTAAAAGAGCAGCAGGCTGAAAGCTCCTGCGGTGCTGCAGGCGAAGCAACTTTAAACCTTAAACCTTCAAACCAGCAGCGCAGCTGCGGCTTAAACCAGGCCGTTAGGCCGGCTCAAACCAGCCCCGAAGGGGCGGGTCAAACCAGCGGCGACAGCCGCTCCGGCTGGTGGGTGGATGTCGGGGTGGAGCCGTTGGCCGAGGCGCTGGCAGAGGCGATGAGCTTGAGTGATGAGGAGCGGGCGGCGATGGGGCGCAATGGCAGGCGGCTGGTGGAAGAGAGGTACCAGTGGAGGGCGGTGGCGAGGCGGATGGTTGGGGTTTATGCGGGGGTTATTGCAACCACTGATTGCGACCACTAAGTGGTCGCAATGCCGAGGTTAAAAGGGGAGACTCGCGGCGGTTGCTGGGCTGTTGTTTGATGCGGGTGAAAAGGGTTGGTTGCCGGGTCGTGGGTTTTAATCTCGAATTTGCAACCACTGTGTGGTTGCAAAAAGGTCGTTCATGCGAAAAAAAGTTTTAATCACAGGTGCGTTTGGGTTTGTCGGCTCCAACCTGGCAGCGCATTTAGCGGGCCAGGGCTATGAGCTGTGGGCGCTGGATGTGGGGAGCGCGGCTGGGGATGCTGGCTTGAACGTCCCGCCGGGCGGGAGTGGTTTGAACCGCACCTTTGGTGCTGGCTTGAGACGCCCCGTTGGGGCTGGTTTGAACGCGGCTGACGCCGCTGGTTTGAGGGGTGCTGCGCACGGGGCAAAGGGGTTGGATGGCGATGGTTATTGCGACCACAAAGTGGTCGCAATGACGAGGTTAAAAGGGTGCTGGTTTGGCCTTCGGGCTGGGAGCAGATCAACTGGAAGCGAAGAAAAGCACAGCGGGGGCTATGCGCTTGCTGAGCAGTTAAAAGAGCAGCAGGCTGAAAGCTCCGGTTGCATTACAGGCGAAGCAATTTTAAACCTTAAACCCTCAAACCAGGCGCGTAGCGCCGGCTCAAACCAGCAGCACAGCTGCGGCTCAAACGAGGCCGTTAGGCCGGCTCAAACCAGCCCCGCAGGGGCGGCTCAAACCAGCGGCGACAGCCGCGGAGCGTATGAACGGGTTTTTACTTGGGAGCAGTTGGAGGAGATTCCCTGGTGTGAGGTTGGTGCGGTGGTGCATTTGGCTGGCAAGGCGCATGATACGAAGAGCACGAGTGACCCGCAGAGTTATTTTGATGTTAATGTTGGGTTGACGAAGCGGGTGTTGGAGGCTTTTGGGGAAGTGCGCGAGTGCGCGAGTGCGCGAGTGCGGGAAGAAGGGGATGGTTTGAGGGGTGCTTCGCACGGTACAAAGGGGTTGGGTGACGATGGTTATTGCGACCACAAAGTGGTCGCAATCAGGAGTGTAAAAGGGCAGCAGGCTTGTAGCTCCGGCTGTGCTGCAAACGGAGCAACTGTAAACTTTAAACCTTCAAACCAGCAGCGAAGCTGCGGCTTAAACCAGGCCGTTAGGCCGTCTAAAACCAGCACCGGAGGTGCGGCTCAAACCAGGCGCGCAGCGCCGGCTCAAACGTTCATACTGTTCAGCTCCGTGAAGGCGGTGGCCGATAGCGTTGCGGGGGTGTTGACAGAGGAGGCGGTGCCGCAGCCGCAAACGCCGTATGGGCGGAGCAAGCTGGAGGCGGAGGGGTTATTGCAACCACGGAGTGGTTGCAATGCCGAGGTTAAAAGGGGAAGCGAGCGGCAGGCGTCTGAAGGGCGCGAAGCGGTGCAACCACCCGATGGCCGCACTGACGAGGTTAAAAGGGGAAGCGAGCGGCGGGCGGTTGAAGGGAGCGAAGCGGTGCAACCACCCGATGGCCGCAGTGACGAGGGGAAAAGGGAGCGTGGTCGCCAGTCGGTTGAGGGGCGTGGGGTTTTAAACACGCATTTGCAACCACTGGGTGGTTGCAAAGATGGTGGTTGCAAGAATGGTGGCAGCCAAATGCGCACCTATATCCTGCGGCCTTGCATGATCCATGGGCCGGGGAATAAGGGCAATCTGAACCTGCTGCACAGCGTGGTTAGCAGGGGGGTGCCTTGGCCGCTGGGAGCGTTTGAGAACCGGCGTTCGTTTGCTTCGATCGGGAATGTCTGCGCGGTGGTTGAGGGGCTGATCAGCGGCGAGGTAGAATCAGGGGTATATCAGGTGGCGGATGACGAGGCGCTCTCAACCAATGAGGTGATTCGGATGATTGCGGAGAGTCAGGGGCGGCGGCCGCGGCTGTGGCGGATACCAGCGGGTGTGGTTGCATGGATGGCGCGGGTGGGTGATTGGCTGCATTTGCCGCTGAACAGCGAGCGGCTGAAGAAGCTGACGGAGAGTTATGTTGTTTCCAATGCGAAGTTGAAGAGGGCGCTGGGGTGGGAGCGGATGCCTGTTGGGGCGAAAGAGGGGATGCGGAGGACGCTGGAGAGGTTTTCGCGGTGAAGATTATTGCAACCACACAGTGGTTGCAATGCCGAGGTTAAAAGGGGAAGCGAGTGGCAGGCGGCTGAAGGGCGCGGGTTATTGCAACCACAAAGTGGTTGCAATGACGAGGTTAAAAGGGGAAGCGAGCGGCAGGCGGTTGAAGGGAGCGAAGCGGTGCAACCACCCGATGGCCGCAGTGACGAGGAAAAAAGGGAGCGTGGCCGCCAGGCGGTTGAGGGGCGTAAGGTTTTAAACTCGAATTTGCAACCACTGAGTGGTTGCAAAAAAGGTGGTTGCAAAAAGGTGGTTGCAAAACGACAAATTTTGGAGAAACATCATGATTATGGGATTTGATTTAGAGCGGTTTATACGGGAGAAGGTCACAGGGCGCGAGCGGAGTTTGCTGGCCGATGACTTTGAGAGATATGATGCGGAGCTGCACCAACAGATTGATGGCAAGCGCGTGCTGGTGATCGGCGGTGCAGGGTCGATTGGCTCGCACTACATCAAAGCGATCCTGCGTTATGATGTGGCTGCGTTGTATGTGGTTGATATCAATGAGAATGGCTTGACCGAGCTGGTGCGCGATCTGCGTAGCGACGGCAGCTATTGCATACCGGATGAGTTTGTGACCTATCCGGTTAACTTCGGTGATGCGGTCTTTGCCAAGCTTTTTGAGGCGCATGGACCGTTCCAGATAGTGGCCAACTTTGCCGCGCATAAGCATGTGCGTAGTGAGAAGGATGTTTTTTCAATTGAAGCCATGATTGAGAACAATCTGCTGCGCGCGCGCGGGTTGCTGGATCTGCTGTGCGAATATCCGCCCGAGCACTTTTTTTGTGTCTCCACTGATAAGGCTGCCAATCCGGTGAATATTATGGGTGCCAGCAAGAAGCTGATGGAGGAGCTGATCATGGCCTACTCCGAGCGGTTGCCGATCAAAACCGCGCGTTTTGCCAATGTGGCCTTTTCCAATGGCAGCCTGCCCGCAGGGTTCTTGGAGCGGATTGCTAAGCGGCAACCGTGGTCGTGTCCGCTGGGGATTCGCCGGTTTTTCGTTTCATTGATTGAGGCGGGCGAGCTTTGTCTGATGGCATCGGTGATGGGCGAGAGCGGTGATATTGTCTTTCCGCGGCTGGATGAGGAGCGCGACATGATCCCGTTTGAGTGGATTGCCAGGGAGCTGCTGGCAGCGCTGGGGCTGGGGGTGCAGGAGTGCGGGAGCGAGGCGGAGGCGCGGGGGTTATTGCAACCACAAAGTGGTTGCAATGCCGAGGTTAAAAGGGGAAGCGAGCGGCTGGCGGCTGAAGGGCGCGGAGATGATTGCAACCACACAGTGGTTGCAATGCCGAGGTTAACAGGGCGGAGCGAGCGGCGGGCGGCTGAAGGGCGGGGAGATGATTGCAACCACGGAGTGGTTGCAATGCCGAGGTTAAAAGGGAAGCACGAGCTTGGTGCTGAAGGGCGCGGAGCGGCGCAACCACCCGATGGCCGCAGTGACGAGGGGAAAAAGGAGCGTGGCAGCCAGGCGGTTGAGGGGCGTAAGGCTTTAAACACGAATTTGCAACCACTGAGTGGTTGCAAAAAGGGTGGCAAGTGGCCGGTTTATTTCTTTGCCTCCGACACCAGCGGGGAGAAGGCGTTTGAGGAGTTTTACACGCCGGGCGAGGAGCTGGACTTGGAGAAGTTTGTGAACCTGGGGGTGGTTAAGAACTCGAAGAAGCGTCCGATGCGTGAGATTGACGAGATTTTTGTTAAATTGCGCACCCTTTTTGAGGGTGAGGCGATCACCAAAGCAAAGGTGGTGGAGGTTTTGAGGGATTATCTGCCGAATTTCGAGCATATTGAGACAGGCAAGGGGTTGGATGGGAAGATGTGAGGTGCCTTCGGCACGGTTGAAGCTGGCTGCGCCAGCGGTTGACGCGGCTGCGCCGCTGTTTGAACGGCGCTTCGCGCCTGGTTTGAGCCGCGGCTTGCGCCGCTGGTTTGAGGGGGTTATTGCAACCACAGAGTGGTTGCAATGACGAGGTTAAAAGGGAAGCGGGCGGCGGGCGGCTGAAGGGCGGGTGTTATTGCAACCACGGAGTGGTTGCAATGCCGAGGTTAAAAGGGTTGGTTGCCTGGCCGTGGGTTTTAATCACGAATTTGAGACCACTGAGTGGTCTCAAAAAGGGGTTGAGCATGAGCGGGATAACTGATGTTGCGATTGATGACCGTGAGCCGGAGGCCTTTGTTGGGTTGTTTAAGAGTGCGGGGGTGGAGAACGTCAGGGTTGAGCGGCTGAAGGTTGGGGATTTTATTGTTAATCAAAGCTGGTTGTTTGAACGGAAAACCATGGTTGATTTTTGCGCCTCGCTGGTGGATGGTCGTTTGTTCAGACAGGCAATCAGGATGTTAGGCTGGGATGGCCATGTGGTGATGATCTTGGAGGGCGGGTCAAAGGAGTGTGCTAAAAGCCGTGTCTCGCGTGAGGCAATTCAAGGCGCGCTGATCACGCTGGGAGTTTTTTTCGGGATTCCTGTGTTGCGCGCCATGGATGCCGAGGAAGTGGTGCGGCTGATGGGTTACACAGTGCAGCAGAGCGAGCGCTTTAGCAGGAGCGCGATCCTCAGACATGGGTATCGCCCGAAAAAGCTGCGCACGCGCCAGCTTTTTGTCCTGCAGGGATTGCCGGGCATTGGACGCGAGAGGGCTGAGAGCCTGTTGGAGGCCTTTGGCAGCGTTGAGGCTGTGATGATGGCGGAAGCCGAGGAGCTGGCAGAGGTGGAGGGGATTGGGGAGAAGACGGCGCGGAGGGTGCGGGAGGTTATTGCGGGTGTTATTGCAACCACGGAGTGGTTGCAATGCCGAGGTTAAAAGGGCGGAGCGTGCAGGCAGGCGGCTGAAGGGCGAGGGTTATTGCAACCACAAAGTGGTTGCAATGCCGAGGTTAAAAGGGCGGTGCGAGCGGCAGGCGGCTGAAGGGCGCGGGTTATTGCAACCACAAAGTGGTTGCAATGCCGAGGTTAAAAGGGCGGAGCGGGCAGGCTGGCGCTTGAGGGGCGCGGGTTATTGCAACCATAGAGTGGTTGCAATGCCGAGGTTAAAAGGGAAGCACGCGGCAGGCGGCTGAAGAACATGGGCTTTTAATCACGAATTTGAGACCACTGAGTGGTCTCAAAAAGGGGTGCCAATGGGAAACCGAAAGCAAAGCGGCTACGACTATAACCGGCCGGGAGTGGCCATGGTGACGCTCAAGACGCGGGCGGGCATGTGGCTGTGCCGTATCACACAGGAGGCGTTTACGCTGAGTGCGATTGGCAAGGTGGTGCAGGAAGAACTGGGCGGCATTCCTGGCTACTACGAAGCGGTGAAGATCGGCCAGTATCAGATCATGCCGGATCACCTGCATGTTATGGTGCATGTGGTGCGGCAGCTGCCGGAGGGAGTGACACTGCAGCGGGTGATCCGCGGCTTTAAGATTGGGGTTGACCGGGAGTGTCGGGAGCTGTTCCGCAAGGAGAGCTTCCAGGTGTTTGAGAGGGGCATGAATGACAGCCTTGTTTTCGGGCCGGAGCATCTGGCGCGTGAGGTGGCATATATTCGTGATAATGTGCGGCGCTACCGGCTGCTCAAGGCGCATCCGGAGTTGTTTCGTAAGCCGAAGCAGGTGCTGACCCTGCCGGATGGGGCGCGGCTGTTTGGTTTCGGGAATTTGTTTCTGCTGGGCCATCCGCGTCGGGTGCGTGTGCAGATTTCGCGTCGGGCAACCGAGGGTGATTGGCGCGGGCTGGCGGAGCAGTTGGGCGACTACCTGGCGCAGGGGTATGTGTTTGTATCGCCGTTTATCTCACCGTTTGAGCAGCGCGTGTTGCATGAAGTGGTGGCGCGGGGCGGGCGGGCGATCAGGCTGACGCACATGTTTATGGGTGAACGGTATAAGCCGACCGGCGAGCTGTTCGACCTATGCTGCGAGGGGCGGCTGCTGGAGGTGTCAGTTGCGGGCGAGTTCGGGAGGTTTGCGCGGCTGGACCGGGCGGCGTGCGAGCGGTTGAATGCGGTGGCGCGGATTATTGCAACCACGGAGTGGGGACGCGCCTGACGGCGCTGGTTTGAAACGGCCTTCGGCCTGGTTTGAGCCGCCCCTTTGGGGCTGGTTTGAGCCGCGGCTGGCGCCGCTGGTTTGAGGGTTATTGCAACCACTGGGTGGTTGCAAAAAGGGTGGTTGCAAAAAGGGGTTGTTGCGATGTATAGGGTTTTTAAACGGTTTTTGGATGTTGTGCTGTCTGGGTTGGCGTTGCTGGTGCTGGCACCGCTGCTGGTGCCGGTTTGTGTTGGACTGCTGCTGACAGGCGAGCACTATGTTTTTTATTTTCAGGAGCGGATTGGGTTTAAGAACAAGCGGTTTTTTATTTGGAAGTTCGCGACCATGCTGAAAGCGAGCCCCAGTTTGGCGGGAGGGCTGCACACTACCCGGCGTGATCCGCGGGTGCTGCCCATGGGGCGCTTCCTGCGAATGACCAAGATCAATGAGTTGCCGCAGCTGGTCAATATTTTTAAGGGTGATATGTCGATCGTTGGTCCGCGTCCCTTGGTGGATAAGACCTTTGATCCGTATCCTCGTCATGTCAGAGAGAAGATTTACAATGTGAAGCCAGGGCTGACCGGGATTGGCTCGATTGTGTTTCGGGATGAAGAGCGGCTGCTCTCGGAGTGCGGGATGGGGGCCAGTGAATTTTACGGGCGCTATATTGCACCGGCTAAAGGCGAGCTGGAGCTGTGGTATCAGCGCCGTTTTTCACTGTGGACGGATATGATGCTGATCTTTCTGACGGCCTGGGTGATTGTCTTTCCAAAGAGCAAGCTGCTGCATCGGGTGTTTCGGGACTTGCCGGAGGTTGAGGTGCCGGGGTTGGGGGGGTGAGCGAAGCAGCCGGCTGAAGGGCGGGTTATTGCAACCACGGAGTGGTTGCAATGACGAGGTTAAAAGGGAAGCGCACGGCAGGCGGCTGAAGGGCGCGGGGTTATTGCAACCACACAGTGGTTGCAATGCCGAGGTTAAAAGGGCGGAGCGGGCAGGCTGGCGGCTGAAGGGCGGGGGTTATTGCAACCACGGAGTGGTTGCAATGCCGAGGTTAAAAGGGCGGAGCGGGCAGGCTGGCGCTTGTGGGGCGCGGGTTATTGCAACCACGGAGTGGTTGCAATGCCGAGGTTAAAAGGGGTGGTTGCCTGGCCACGGGTTTTAAACACGAATTTGCAACCACTGGGTGGTTGCAAAAAAGCGCATCAAACCAGCGCAGCAAGGCGCGGAGAAAATATGGAAGATCAAATTAAATTAACACCCGGGGGGCAGCTGCGGTTTGTGGCGGGGGAGGGTGAAACCAAGGTTGCACAGGAGGTTGCGGCTGCGTTTAAGGGCGATTGGGTGGAGGGGTTGTTCCTCTTGGGGGCTAAGAAGTATCGGTTTGGAGCTGAGCTGACACTGAAGTACTGGCAGCGCGTGGCGGAGCTGGTGATAACAGAGCTGTGCCAGATTCCCGAGGGTGCTGAGGATGTGACGATCAGCGATGTGTCGGATTCGTATTTAGCGGAGCTGGTGCTGTCGGCACCGCCGATGGAGGGGGGCGAGTATCTTACGCTGGATGTTTTAACGCGGGTCTCAGGGGCGTTGCGCAGCTGGTGCGAGCTGCGGATTGTTGAGGACAGGGGCGTTGCCCCTTTTCTGAAAAAATACGCGCCTAAGTGGCAGCAGGTTGGCAGGGTGTGTTTTCATCTGGCGGAGAATAAAGCCGATGAAACGCGCCCTTTTGCATTTCTGGCAACATATGCCAGCGGGTTTAGCCAGGGCGGCAAGGTTAAGCACGTCAGGTTGCGGCAGGCACTGACGCAGTATGCTGGTGAGCGCAACAAGGCGGCACTGGTGCGCCTGCTCGTGCCGGTTGAGAGGGCGTGCTCAACCTTGGAGTGGGTTAAGGAGCTGGTGGAGAGCGGCAGGGTCTATGATGCAACAGCAATGCGGAGTACAGAGGCCTTTAGGTTTCTGCAGGATATCCCGGCCATGGAGGAGAGCGGGCTGACGGTTAAGATTCCTGACTGGTGGAAGAAACGGGCACGTCCGCGAGTTAGTGTCACGATTGACAGCAACAAAACATCGGTGGTGGGTAAGAATGCGTTGCTGGATTTTGATGTGGGGGTGATGCTGGGAGGCGAGAAGCTTACGCAGGCAGAGATTGAAGAGCTGTTAGCCGGTGAGGATGGGCTGATCAGCATTAAGGGGCAGTGGGTTGAGGTTGATAAAGAGAAGCTGCAGGAGGCACTGGATCATTGGGTGAAATTGCGTGAGCAGGTGGGGGATGACGGTGTTTCTTTTGTGAAAGGGATGCGGATGCTGGCTGGGGTTTCGCTGAGTGCCAGTGATGACACCATGGTTTCGGAGAGCGTTGCGGGGTGGATGGATGTGACGGCAGGGGAGCAGCTACGGAAGGTGCTGGAACAGCTGCGTGATCCAGGTAAAATTGAGGTGATGGATGGGGCAGAGCATTTGCAGGCAACGCTGCGGCATTATCAGCGGGATGGGGTTGAGTGGCTGCGCTTCCTGAGTGAGTTGGGGCTGGGGGCGTGTCTGGCGGATGACATGGGGCTGGGCAAGACGATTCAGGTGCTGGCATTGCTGCTGCATTATCAGTCGAGGGGCGACGCTCCGCAGCCATCGCTACTGGTGGTACCGGCATCGTTGCTGAAAAACTGGAGTTTGGAGGCGCAGCGTTTTGCCCCTTCGTTGCGGTTGGTTTTTGTGCATCCAACGTCATTACCGCGCGACGAACTAGAGGCAGCGGCAGCGAATCCCAAGCGGGCGTTCCAGGGTGTTGATTTGGTGGTAACAACCTATGCAATGGTTTATCGTCAGGTTTGGCTGGCGGAGGTGGATTGGAAGTTGCTGGTTTTG
The DNA here is from genome assembly GCA_028686345.1 of Kiritimatiellia bacterium. GTDB lineage: Bacteria > Verrucomicrobiota > Kiritimatiellia > RFP12 > UBA1067 > M55B167. The sequence continues at coordinate 34,948 of JAQUCE010000019.1, read as the reverse complement.
GATGAAGCGCAGGCGATCAAAAACCCGTCAACGAATCAGAGCAAGTCGGTCAAGAAGCTGCGTGCGGAGTCGCGAATTGCACTGACCGGGACTCCGATTGAGAACCGGTTGGGAGATTTGTGGTCGTTGTTTGATTTTCTTAATCCCGGGTTGCTGGGTTCAGCGGCGGCATTTCGCGGCTTTATCAAAAACATGGGAAGCAATGGCGAGTGGCAGTTTGCCGCGTTGCAGAAACTGGTGCGCCCTTATATTTTACGGAGGTTGAAGACAGATCGCACGATTATCAGCGATCTGCCGGATAAGGTAGAGCGTGCGTGTTACTGCTCGTTGACCAAGGTGCAGGTGAAGATGTACAGCCAGTGTGTGGAGCAGTTGGCGGAGGCGTTGGAGCATGCGAGCGGGATACAGCGGCGGGGGTTGGTGTTGCAGTCGCTGATGCGGTTAAAGCAGACCTGCAACCATCCGAGTCAGTTGAGCGGTGATGGCGAGTACAAAGCAGCGGCGAGTGGCAAGTTCTTGCGGCTGGGGGAGATCTGCGAGGAGATTGCCTCGCGTCAGGAGAAGGTGTTGATCTTCACGCAGTTTCGAGAGATCATCGAGCCGCTGGAAAAACATTTGGCTGGGATCTTTGGCCGCAGCGGGTTGGTGCTACATGGCGGTACAGCGGTGAACAAGCGGCAGGGGCTGGTGGATGAATTTCAGATGGAGGATGGGCCGCCCTTTTTTATCCTTTCGTTAAAGGCCGGTGGTACGGGTTTGAATTTGACGGCGGCTTCACATGTGATACACTTTGATCGTTGGTGGAATCCAGCGGTTGAGAATCAGGCGACTGACCGGGCTTTCAGGATTGGGCAGAAAAAGAATGTGATGGTGCATAAGTTTGTTTCCAACGGGACTATTGAAGAGAAGATCGACGCGTTGATCCAGGAGAAGCAGGCGATCGCGGAGCAGGTGCTGTCGGCTGCGGGCGAGATCAATTTGACGGAGCTGTCGAATGAGGAGATTATGAAGCTGGTGGCGCTGGGCGGCTAGTGGCGATTATTGCAACCACACAGTGGTTGCAATGACGAGGTTAAAAGGGCGGGGCGAGCAGGCGGGTGGCTGAAGGGCGTAAGGTTTTAAACACGAATTTGAGACCACTGAGTGGTCTCAAAAAGGAAGAGAAGGTTTTTATGCGGTATGAACAGTGGCCAGCGTATGTGACGGTGGCTGAAAAAAAAGCAAAGGCGCAGCGGCAGATAAAGAAGCTGTTGAAGACGACCAATGGTGTTAAACCAGTTGAGATTGAGGGACGCACGATTGCCAGCACTTTTTGGGGTAAGGCGTGGTGTAAACACCTGGAAAAATTTTCAGATTACTCCAACCGATTGCCACGCGGCAAGAGCTATGTGCGGCATGGCGCGGTTTGTCATTTAGAGATCGGTGAGGGTGAGATTTTAGCGAAGGTCTGCGGCACATCAATGTATAACGTGAAGATCAAGATCACGCTGCTCGCTAAAACGAAGTGGAAAGAGATTAAGAGCAGGTGCACTGGCAAGATCGGCTCTTTGATTGAGCTGTTGCAGGGCAAGATCTCCAAGGATGTGATGGCAGTGGTGACAGATTCCAAAACAGGGCTGCTGCCTTTGAGTGGCCAGATTAAACTGGAGTGCAGTTGCCCGGATTGGGCGGTGATGTGCAAGCATGTGGCAGCGGTGCTCTACGGGATTGGGAATCGGCTGGATTACGAGCCGGAGCTGCTCTTTGTGCTGCGGGGGGTGGATGCTTCGGAGTTGATTGACGAGGGGCTGACGCTGAGTGCGACGGCCAAGGGCACCAGCGATGTGAGTTCGATAGCGGATGACCAGCTGCAAGGGCTGTTTGGCGATGACATTGAGCTGGAGCTGGAGGGTGGTGAGAGCCAGGTTGCTGAAGCAGAGGCGGTTTATGAGGAGAGCGGCGAGGGCGGCAGCGGGGAGCTTTGGCTGAGCGGTGCGGAGGTGGCGGCAAAGCGAGCGGAGATGGGGCTGTCGGTGGTGGAGTTTGCGAAGCAGGTCGGAGTGACACCTGCCACGGTTTATCGCTGGGAGAAGATGAAGCAGGCGTTTAAGATGAAAGCGAAATACGGGCGGGTTATTGCAACCACATAGTGGTTGCAATGACGTGGTTAAAAGGGAAGCGGGCGGCGGTTGTCTGGCGGTTGTGGGGCATGGAAGCGGGCGGAGGTTGCCTGGCGATTGCTGGGCATGGTGGCGGGCGGCGGTTGCCTGGCGGTTGTGGGGCATGGTGGCGGGCGGCGGTTGCCTGGGTGCGGGTTAAAAGGGTTGGTTGCCTGGCCATGGGTTTTAAACACGAGTTTGCAACCACTGCGTGGTTGCAAAAAGGGGGCTTGAATGGAGAGTGGCAATGAAAAAAGCGAGTGAAATAAAGGTTTCAGCGAAATGGATGACAACAGACACTGAGGAGCGTGCGCTTAGAAAGAAACGGGCACTGTCGGAGACCATGAGCGTGCGACCACTCCAGAAAAGCCGCAAGGAGATTTTCCAGAACTATGAGGTGCGTCGCAAAGAGGGAGGTGAGGCGGCAAAGTATGTTGTGGAGTTGCGTTCTCTGGATAGCTTGATTAACAGCTGTACTTGTCCTGATTTCCTCAAAAGCGGATTGGGAACATGCAAACATATTGAGCGAGTGCTGATTTCGGTTCGCTCTCCAAAGCGCAGTGCCAACCGGACATCTCCCGGTGTTGAGTTGTTCATGACGCGTGATCCATATGAACCCATTGTTATGATTGGTTCATTGCTCACCAAAGGGTGGCAGAATAAATTGCAAAAGCTAATTGATGTTGAAGGTCGCATACGGCATTTAGACGCGGCGAACCTATCGACAGCGGTTGATCTTTGTGAAGAGTTATCCGGTACAGAAGATGTTGCTGCCAGGGTTTCAGTGGAGGTGAAAGAGTTTTTAGAGAGCTTACGGACTAAAGAGCGGCTCGCTGATTTTGAGTCTCAGTTCAGGGAGGAGATGGTCAAGAACAAGGGTGCGTTGCCGTTTCTGAAGATGCCGCTCTATCCATATCAATTTGACGGTGTGCTGCATCTCGCTTTTAAAGGGCGGGCAATGCTTGCTGATGAGATGGGGCTTGGTAAAACAGTTCAGGCTGTGGCAGCTGCGGCGATTATGCGTGAGGTGATGCAGGTTCAGCGTGTACTTGTGATTGCGCCTGCTTCCTTGAAGGCCGAGTGGGAGGATCAGATTCGGCTTTTTACCGATTTAGATACCGAGGTGTTGTTTGGTTCGCGCCCTGAACGACTGAAACGCTATCAGGAGTCAAAGGCGTTTTTCATGTTAGCCAATTACGAGCAAGTTCTGCGTGATTATCATGAGATTAACACCATTATGCGGCCAACGCTTGTGATTTTGGATGAAGCTCAACGTATCAAAAACTGGAAGACCAAGACAGCGCGCGCCTTGAAAAAACTGGAAAGTCGCTTCGCCTTTGTGCTAACCGGCACACCTTTGGAGAACAGAATTGATGAGCTGTATTCGCTGACCGAGTTTGTCGATCCAACAATCTTTGGCAGTCTTTTCAGGTTTAACCGCAAGTACTATAGATTCGATGATTTTGGGAAAATTGATGGAATGCAGAATCTTGATGACCTGCATGAAAACGTGAAGAAGGTGATGCTGCGCAGGCTAAAAACCGATATCAGCGAGCAGCTCCCGGAGCGTGTGGATAACACCTATTTTGTTAAAATGACACCAGAGCAGCGCAAGCGTTATGCGGAGCATGAGGTGATTGTTGCAGCTTTGGTTTCAGCCAGTAAACGGCGCCCTTTGAGACCAGAGGAGATGGACCGGCTGCAAGTGAATCTTGCGTGTATGCGCATGTGTTGCGATACATGTTACATTCTCGACCCCAAAATTAAGGCCGCGCCCAAGCTGGATGAACTTGAGCGGGTGTTGGAAGATATCTGGAGCAATGATCCGGAGCGCAAGGTGCTTATTTTCTCTGAGTGGGTGCGGATGCTTGAGCTTGTACAAGAGCGGCTGGACAAGATGGAGGTTGGTTTTGCATTGCATATAGGAGCAGTGCCGCAGAGGGAGCGTAGGGTTGAGATCAAACGCTTTAAGAGTGATCCTGAGTGTCGGGTCTTTTTATCCTCTGAATCTGGTGGTGTTGGGTTGAACTTGCAGTCGGCCAGTGTTGTTCTCAACCTTGACCTGCCGTGGAATCCTGCAAAGTTGGAACAGCGCATTGCCAGAGCTTGGCGCAAGCATCAGACTCGCACGGTTAATGTGATTAATCTGGTCTCTGAGGCGACAATTGAGCACAAAATGTTGGATACGCTGAAGTTTAAGCAAGGCTTGGCGGATGCTGTCTTAGACTCTCTGGGTGACTTCGAGACGTTTGAAAAATCGAATGCCAAAAGTGTTTTTATGGAGCGTTTGGCGGAGGTTATGGATTCAACGGTGCAGGTGGAGCCATCTTCCGCAAGCAAAGAGGTTAAGCCGCTGGAGCCCAATGAACAGTTGAAATTGATCTTAAACAAAGGGGAGAGCGGCATTGATTCCTGCGCGGCACTCTTTGATGAGCAAGGTAAACCTGACGCACTATTGGCGGTTGGGGAAAAGGGCGGCGAGAAGAGGTTGCGTAGTTTGATTCAAGAGACACATGGAGTGGCTCTGCCACCTTCGCGGGTGGTGACAATAACCCCTGAGATTCAGGCACTTTTGGAAAACCTGGAGGGGTTGGGCTTTATCAAAATCAACAGCGGGAAAGCGGAAACACTCTTTAGTAGCGGACGCGCTAAACCAGCGGGTCCATCCAAGGAGCACATCAAACGTTGCGCGCGGGCTGAAAAGCAGCTCCAGGCTGGTTTGCGTGATCTTAAAATGGCTGAGGTGCTTTTAGCGGGCGAATTTCAGGATGAGGCTCTTGCAGCGGCGCGCAAGGCGGTGGCTGTTGCTGCAGGCGTGATTTACCTCTTCACGTCAGGCGTGGAGGTTGAGGCTGAAGTTGATCCGCTGAATCAAAGGATGCTTGATGTGTTGAAGAGCGATAAGTCGGTTGATCGGGAGCAGGTTTCTTTGATTCAAATGGCCTTTTTTGAAATTGAGGCTGAAGTTCAAAGCTTTGTGGAAAAGACCCGCGGATTTATTGCCAGTTGCAAAGAGCGGCTGGAGGTTGAGCGGGTGCGGGGATGAGGCAGGCTGGCAGGCTGAAGGGCGACGGTTATTGCAACCACAAAGTGGTTGCAATGCCGAGGTTAAAAGGGGGTGGTTGCCGGGCCATGGGTTTTAAACACGAATTTGCAACCACTTGGTGGTTGCAAAAAGGTGGTTGCAAAAAGGTGGTTGCAAAAAGGTTGCAATGAAGAGAGCTTTTGACATAACGCTGGTTTTGCTGAGTGTTTGGCTGTGGCTGCCGGTGATGGCGGTGACGGCCCTGCTGGTTTTAGCGGTGCTTGGGCGCCCGGTTTTTTTTAGGCAGGAGCGTCCTGGGCTGAAAGGGAAGCCATTTCAGTTAATAAAGTTCAGGAGTATGCAGGCGGGTGATGGTGAAGATGAGGAGCGACTGACAAAACTTGGGGGTCTTTTGCGGATGCTTAGTTTGGATGAGCTGCCGGAGCTGATCAATGTGCTGCGGGGCGAGATGTCGCTGGTTGGTCCGCGTCCACTGCTGATGCGCTATCTGCCGCGCTATACGGCGCGGCAGATGGGTCGGCATGATGTGTTGCCGGGGATCACCGGGTGGGCGCAGGTTAACGGACGCAACCTGCTTAGCTGGGAGGAGAAGTTTGAGTTGGATTTATGGTATGTGGAGCACCACACGCTGTGGCTGGATGTTAAGATTTTGTTTTTGACTCTCGGGAAGGTTGTGAAGCGCGAGGGGATCTCGGGTGAGGGCGGGGGGGGCACAGTCGGGGAGTTTCGGGGTTATTGCGACCGTTAATTGCAACCACACAGTGGTTGCAATGCCGAGGTTAAAAGGGAAGCGAGCGGCAGGCGGCTGAAGGGCGCGGGTTATTGCAACCACACAGTGGTTGCAATGCCGAGGTTAAAAGGGCGGTGCGTGCGGCTGGGAATCTAATGATGGCAGTGAAACACAAAGATTTGGTTAATACGGTGCGGGCAGAGGTGAGGCGGCATCTGCCCTTGGCTGTGGCCTTTTGGGGGGGTGTCTCGGTGTTGAGCTTAAGCTTTGTCTCTTTGGTTGCGGTTTTTGGCGGAAAAAAGGGATTGTTAACGATTATCCAGCAAGGGCCATCCTCAATTGTGGCACAGAGTTTGTTGGCGGTGTTTTTGATATGGGCAGCGTTGGGTTGTGCGCTGTTGGCTCTTAAAAAGGTTGAATGCCAGTTGATCCCGAGTGCTGTCATTCTTGTGGTTCTGAGTCTTTTTGTGGTGTATGTGAATTTTGGGCGTGAAAGCATTTATCCCGGTGATATTGTTGATTATATCAAAGCGGCCTATCAATTGCGTGCTGGAGAGGCATTTCATGCGCGCTATATCTATCCACCATTTTTAGCGACTCTGCTGCAACCCCTGCTCTGGCTTGGGGAAAAGGGGCTTTATCTAGTTTTTTGGGTGAGCAATCAGCTGGCCTTGCCTGTTTGTTTTGCATTAGTCTATAAGCTGCTGCATAAAAACTTCAATTACAGTCGCATCAATGCAGCTGTTGCTTTGTTTTTGCTCTTCTTTATAAATGTGCCTTTATTGCGGAATCAGATTTATGGACAAATTAATGTACATGTTTTAAATTGCATTCTCTTAGGTGTGTTGTGCGGGGGGCGGTGGACGGTTTTGTCGGCCTTGTTTATTGCAATCGCTGTGAGTCTCAAAGCATCGCCCTTGGTGCTTGTCCCTGTTTTTGCTCTGCGTTACAGGGTGAAGTGGAGTGTGTGCTTTCTGCTTTGCATGCTTCTGATCGCTGGTCTAACGTGGGTTAGCTTTGGGTATGAACCTTACCTTTGGTTTTGGAAGAATGGTGCTTCAATATACGAAGCAAATGGGGTTTGCTTTCGGGAGTTTTCGGTTGATTCAATGGTACGCAGCACAGCACTGGTTGCAGGGTTATCCGCTCCGCTGTACTTGGCTCCATTAATTAAGGGCGCAGCTGTTATGGCGTTTGGGTTTTTATACCTGCGATCAGCGGGAATGTGCTTGAAAGAGGGCTGGGGTTTTTCTGAGAGCCAGTTTAATGAGATGATCTCAATGGCTTTGCTGGCCATGGTTCTGCTGTCGCCGGTTATCTGGGTTCATCATCTCGTATTTGTGGTTGTGCCGATCGCGTTGCTGATATCAAGGTTGAGCTCGGTTCGGGAGGCGCTGCTCTTAGCGGCACTCTACCTGCCTCTGTTCTGGATGCCGGTGTTTGATCTATACCCGCTTTCTTTGATGCGGCTTTTTGCTTTATTGGGGGTGGCCTATCTGCTTCTGAGAAAGTGCGGTTCGCCGGGCAAGCCCTGGGTGTCATTAAAATGGGTGGGTTGTTCTGATGTTGCGGAGTAAGAGTTACAGTGCATATATGAGCTGGGCGGTTGTGCTGGCGGTTGTGCTGTGCGGGTTGCTTTCGTTAAAATGGGAGGTAGCGCATGACAGCGCGATTATGCTCTATTGTTCCCGGCTGGTGAGTGTGAAGCAGATGGTTCCATATCGCGACTTCTTTGACATGAATCAGCCGCTGACCTATTTTTTGTTGGCGCCACCGAACTTATTCGGCGCTTTTTCCAATCTACTGGCGCGGGTGTATGATCTGTCGCTCCTCTCCCTCATACTCTTCTTGTCCTATCTTTGGTTGGGTAAGTTGATGCGTCCTTCTGCGGCGCTGATTGGTCTTTGCATGTTTGCTCTGCGCTATTTTTCCGGAACATGGGCATTTGCTCTGCAGCGCGAGTTTTTAGCACTGCTGCCGCTTTCAGGGCTGATGGTTTTAGTTGTTCGGGGCGTGCATAGTGAGCGTGTGAATGCTCTCCTGGCAGGTGTTTTGGTTGCACTTCTTTTCTTAATAAAACCCCAGTTTGTTTTGTACGCATTGCTGTATGTTGTATATCTGTTTTCCCGGATCGGAGATTTTAAGCAGCGCATTTTTTTATCTCTGTTTGCAGGGCTGGGGTTTTCCTTGGCCCTGCTCCCCGTATATGCATGGCTTTGTTATACAGGTGCCTGGCCTTATTACGTGGAGATATTTGTGAGTTACCTGCCGCTCTATGGCAAGATCGGTGGCTCCGGGGTGGTTCATCAAGGCGTTATTCAGAGCTACGAAAGGTTCGTAGGGTTATGCAAGTTGCTCCTCTCTCCGTACATGCTGCTTGGCGTGGCAGGGTTGTTGTACTCGGCTTTTGTTGTTAAAGAGCGGAGCATAACACGCAAATATCTGGTGGTTGGAGTTGTTTTAAGCATAGCGATTATTCTGGTGGCAGGCCAGTTCTGGGCCTATCACAAGCTTCACTTTTATTATTTTACGCTCCTGGGTGGAGCTTTGCTTTTTACGAAAGCGGAGCGTGATCCGGGGTTGCCGGCGCGGCGGCTTCAGCAAGGGGGGCGGGTTTTGGGGACTCTGAGTTTGCTGGCTTTGATGGTCTTAGGTGTTACGCGCTGCGTTGCAGAGTCGTATGGTGGCGGAACCTTTGTGGCTGAACGCAGAGAGATGGCCAATGGTGTGGGAGATTACCTCTTAGACAACATGTCGCCCGGTGATCGTGTTCAGCCCCTGGACTGGACCAGCGGTGCGGTGCACGCGATGCTGATTGCGGATGCCCTGCCTGCTACGCGCTTTATCTATAGTTTTCACTTTTTTCACCACGTTCGCGACCCGTATATACAAAAACTAAGAGCGGATTTCATGGGTGAACTGCAAAACCAACCACCTGATTTCATGGTTCAAGCGTTGGATCCCAAATACCCGGCCGGCTACGGTTGTTCCGCTGAATTCATAGAGCTGGAGAGTCTTCTGGAGCGCGAGTATACTGTAGCACAGGAGAGAGATAAATTCATGGTATGGCGGAAAAAGAAAAAATAGATGAATTGCGAAAGTCCGGTTGGCTGTTACTCTTGCTGGTAGCTGGCGCGCTCCTTTTCGCAGTGCATAACCGTTTTGTGCAGGATGATGCGTTTATCTCATTCCGCTATGCGCAGAATTTAGCGAACGGCCATGGTCTGGTGTGGAATATTGGCGAGCGGGTTGAGGGTTATACCAATTTTCTGTGGACTCTGGCCATGGCCTCCGCATTTCTGTTAGGGGTGGATGTTGTCACGTACTGTTTTGTTGTTTCACTGCTGTGTTTTATATGTAATCTGCTGTTGGTTTATTACCTTGCTAACATTCTTTGGCAAAGTCGATGGTCTGGATTTGTTGCTGTTTTGCTGGTTGGTACAAATTATTCTTTTAGTTCATATGCTACCGGCGGATTAGAAACACAGTTTGGAATACTCTGGATTCTGTTGACGCTTACGGCTGCAACCAACGCGGTTCGTCGCAATAATATCTTACTCTCGGCGGTTGGCGGGATAAGCGCGGCCTGCGCTGTTATGACCCGTATGGATGCTATCCTTTTCGTGCTTCCTATGGGCGCGATTTTCTTTTTCGATTTCAACAAAACATCGCTTAAGCAAGTATTGGTCTTTGGCTTGTCTGCCGCACTTCCGCTCTCAATCTGGCTGTTGCTGCGTCATGAGTATTATGGCGACTGGCTGCCCAATACTTTTTACATCAAGACGCAAGGGGTTACATTTGTCCGGGGTTTTTATTATCAGGCCCTGTTTTATCTGGTCTACGCTCTTTTTGCGCCTGTGATCATAGCCCTCTTTCATTATAAATCCTTATATCGGTTATGCAACGAAAGAGCTGTTGCAATGAGCTTGATGGCTAGTATCCTTCTGTGGAGTTTGTATCTTATGCGGGTAGGGGGCGATTTTATGGAGTTCCGCTTGATGATGCCGCCTTTTGTGTTGCTGATCATATTGCTGGTTGGCATTGTGCACACCTCTGTTCCGAAAATATTAAAGCTGGGCCTGTTGATGGTGCTTGTCACAGCAAGTTGCTTGCACGCCACTCTAGGCTATCAATACCCATCACTACAGACTATTAAGGACTTGAAAGAGTGCCATCGTGAGTGGCAGGATATCGCCTTAGCGATGAATCGTCTTTTTGCAACCGAGCGCGATAAAGTTCGCATTGGGGTGACAACTGCCGGTATAATACCTTTTTACACAGAGTTGCCCGCCTTTGATCTGCTGGGACTAAACAATCGGGATATCGCAATGAATGGGAGTCGAGTAACACCGGTATCGGGGTGGCTTGGAACTAGGCCCGGACATGCGAAGGTTGCAGATTGGGATCAGGTGTTAAAAGGCGATGTTGATTTGCTGATTAATCATCCTTGGGTTGTGAGCGCTAATGAATTAACTGAGCTGTCGAGGAGTGATGTTTTGAGCAGATGGGATCTAAACAAAGGGCATGACAAAAACCGGATCTATCATCGTTTTGTGAAGATACCCGAAGATGTGATCGCTGATGACGCGTGGCCCGGAGTTGTGGCGTGGCCCTTGGGGGACCAGAGGTTTTTGGTCTCGATCTATGTGAGGCAGAGTGCGGCCGTTGATGCGGCGATTAGGCGCAGTGGCGCAATGAAGATTATTGCACCCACTGGGTGGCTGCAATGACGAGGTTAAAAGGGCGTGGCACATGGCAGTTACTGAATGATCGTGCAACATGAACGCAGTGAACCTAAAGGAGTGCGATGAAAAAAATTATTATTATTGGGGCCGGCGGCCTCGGCAAAGAAATTGCATGGGTGATTAGCAGGATAAACGCGATGAACCCATCTTTTGAGATTTGCGGGTTTTGTGATGACGATTTATCCTGTGCCGCCAATGTGAAAAACATTGCGCCGTTCTTAGGCACAGTTGAAGAAGTTGTGGCAAGACATAAGCGGACTGGATATATTTGCGCAATTGGTAATAATAAAACTCGGAAACTGGTTATGCAAATGCTGGATGGCATGGGGCTGTTTCCAGCCTCGGTGATTGATCCATCGGCAGCCGTGGCTGAGGGTGTGCAGGTTGGCGCGGGCACGTATATCGGGATAAATTCCGTGGTTTCGGTTGGCTGCTGTCTGGGGCGTGGATGCATCGTGAACCACAATGCAACGGTTGGCCATGATGTTGTGCTGGGTGATTTTGCGCAGGTTTGTCCGGGGGTCTCCATCTCCGGCGGCTGCGTGATTGGCGAGGGTGCCCTGCTTGGTAGCAACAGCTGCACCATCCCCGGCAAGAGGATGGGTGCTTGGGCGACGCTCGGTGCTGGCGCGGTGCTGCTGAGTGACCTGGAAGAGGGCGCTAGCCGCGTGCGGGTGCGGTAGGGGCGTTATTGCAACCACACAGCCGCCTACGCCAAGGCTACGACGGCCTTGGTGGTTGCAATGCCGAGGCTAAAAGGGAAGCGCGCGGCTGGCAGGTGAGGGGCGTGGAGATGATTGCAACCACAGAGTGGTCGCAATGACGAGGTTAAAAGGATGGGCACGGGCGGTTATTGGGCTGGCGAATGCGTGGCCATGGGCTTTTAATCACGTATTTGAGGCCACTGAGTGGTCTCAAAAAGTTGGTATGGCAAAAAACAACAGAGTTTTGTGGCTGTCGGGCGCCGTGTTCTGCGTGTTTATGGTGCTTTATGCGCTGACAGCGCAGAGGGGCGTGAGCTGGCAGGATAGCGGTGAATTTCAATACCGGTTGCTGGTCGGCGATTATGCCTGGAACTCAGGCATTGCCAGAGCGCATCCGCTTTACATATTGATCGGGCGATGCTTTATCGCGGTCTTTCCTGCAGCGTTGAAACTCTACGCATGCTCGTTGCTGAGCGGGCTTTTTATGGCGATTGCCCTTGCGCTGCTCTTTTATCTGGTGGTCAAGGTAACCGACTCAATCGCTTCAGGGATGACCTCTGTGGTTCTTTTGGGGTTGGCACACATGGCATGGTGGATGTCGACGGTGGCAGAGGTTTATACCCTCTCGCTGCTTTTTGTGATGGCCGAGCTGATTTGTCTGTATTATTTTCTTCAAGGGGAAAAAGTCCGCCCGGCAGTGGCCTTGTTTGCCCTTAACGGGGCGCACTTTGCGGTTCATAATGTGGCCTTGCTGGTATTGCCGGTTTATGGGGTTGTCCTGATTGCCTATCTTTTTAAGGATTTTCGCAAACGGGCATTGATTTGCGCTGGTGTTGCCGCGGCGTGGCTGGCGGGCGGCTCTTTGATCTGGTGGTTGGCTATGCGGATGTTTTTGGAGTCGGCTGGCATCTCCGAGGTGTTCCTGAGTATTCTTTTTGGCGATGGGTATCAGAAACACGTGCTCGGAGTGGTTGGCTTTAAGAGTCGGCTTTTTTTAGCTAATATGGCTTTAGCAGGGCTCAGCTTCTTAAACCCAGCCTGGTTCTTTGTTCTGGGAGGGTTTTTCTGCAACGGGTTTGCCGGGTGCAAGAGCTTTAAGTGGGCTTTGGCCGCTGTTACCGGCGTGCATTTTGTCTTCTGGGTTCGGTATTTCGTGCCGGATCAAGCTACATTCATCCTGCCACTGCTGGGGCTATTGGCGGTTTGGGCCGGGGTTGGATCAGCGGCACTCAAATCAAGGTTCAGTACCAGCTCCGGGTTGATTGTGCTGGTTGGATTGGGTGCTGTTGTCAATCTTACCGCGCTTTATCTGCTGCCTGTTATGGCGGAAAAAAAGATGGGAGATTTCCAAAGGGCGCGGAGTCTGCCAGGACGTGGCGAGCTGAGCTATTGGATGCAGCCTTGGAAGTGCAATGAGCGCTCGGCAGCTGAATTTGTTGAAAATGTGAGGCAACAGTTGGGGGAGGATGATATCCTTTATGCTGATTCAACTGCGGCAGCGGCGCTTATGGCTGATAGAGCGCAGGGTAAGAGCGAGGAAACCTTTGAGCTACTTTCGCCATGGACCCTGCTTGACCGGCCTGCGCTGGAAACAGCGGTCGAGAAAGGCCAGCTGTATGTTGTCTCTGCGGTTCGGGGTTATCTTCCCGAGTGGTTATTGGGCGGGGATTATGAGTTTGAGAAAAAAGGTGTTCTTTATCGTGTCAGTAAAGCAGAGTAGAGGGATGCAATGAAACAACGAATCTTTTTATCGCCCCCATATATGTTCGGCAATGAACGCGAGCTGGTGGACGAGGCCTTTGCCTCGAATTATATTGCGCCCTGCGGCCCAATGGTGGAGCGCTTTGAGCAGGCCCTTGCCGAGAGTGTGGGCGTTCCTTATGCCTGCGCGCTTGCCAGCGGCACGGCAGCCCTGGATCTGCTCTGCCATGAGTTACAGATTGCGCCAGGCGATACGGTTTTCTGCTCGAACCTGACCTTTGTCGCCTCGATTGCCCCGGCAGTCCACCGCGGGGCAACTCCGGTCTTTATTGGGTCGGATGAGGCGAGCTGGACAATTTCGCCCAGCCTGCTGGAAGAGGGCTTGGAGGATGCGCGCCGGGCGGGCAAGCTGCCGCGGGCGGTGGTGGCGGTTGATCTGTATGGGCAGTGCTGTGATTATGCGGCATTGGAAGCACTGTGCCAGCACTATGAGGTGCCGTTGATTGTGGATGCGGCGGAGGCGCTGGGGGCGGGTTATTGCGACCACAAAGTGGTCGCAATGCCGTGGTTAAAAGGGCGGAGCACGCGGCTGGCGGCTGAAGGTCACGGGTTATTGCAACCACAGAGTGGTTGCAATGTTGAGGTTAAAAGTGGAAGCGAGCGCTTGGCGGCTGACGGTCGGGTGGTTTTAAACACGAATTTGCAACCACTAAGTGGTTGCAAAAAGAGTGGTTGCAAAAACGGGTGGCGTCAGGCGGGCGATGCCGGCATGGCAGGGGTGTATTCTTTTAATGGCAACAAGATCATAACCTCCTCTGGCGGGGGCATGCTGGTTTCACGGGATCAGGGTGTGGTTGAACGGGCCTGCAAGAGATCGCAGCAAAGTCGCGATGCCAAGGTGTGGTATGAACACTCAGAGCTGGGTTACAACTACCGGATGAGCAATATCGTGGCTGCCATCGGAGTGGGCCAGTTGATGAACCTGGAGCAAATTGTGGCAAAAAAACGGCGCAATTTCGAACTTTACCAGGAGCGGTTGGGCGATCTCCCGGGGGTTGAGTTCATGCCAGAGGCAGCCTATGGACGCTGCAACCGGTGGCTGACCGTCGTCCAGCTGAAAACCGCTTTTGCCACGGGAGGGGATGGTGAGCCCGGTCGCCCCTCAGCCCTGATTCTTAAGGTGGTTGCCGCGCTTGAGGCAGCTAATATCGAGGCGCGCCCTGTTTGGAAGCCAATGCACTTGCAGCCGGTTTTCGCGGGTTCGCGGGTTTATGGCACTAAATTGGACGAGGAGATCTTTCGGAGCGGGATCTGCCTGCCCTCCGGCACTGGCCTGAGCCAGGCTGATATCGGGCGCGTGGCGCAGATTGTGCGGGATGTGGTTTGTGGCTATAGCGTGTAGTGCGTAGCCTGCACCGCTTTTTTAAATCTCTTGCTTGCGACCACTGAGTGGTCGCAATAACGCGCGCCCTTTAACGGCTTTCGCACTCCCATACTTCCCATCCCTCCCATTCTTCCCATTCCCGTCCCTCCGATTTCCACCCACCTCCATCCCATTTCTTGCCTGAAATCACTGTCAACCGCAGTGATTTTATGCTTTAATATGGGCGTTTTATGAGTGGTAGTTTTAAAAATACAGTTTCCAGAGTGACCGAGCGGTTCATGGGCTTTGCAATTGACACCGCGGTGATGGGGTTTGCCTATCTCTTTGCCATTCTGTTGCGGTTTGAATTTCACGCGCCGCACTGGGGGTGGCCCGGTGTTGTTATCACATTTTTTGTGGTGGCAGTTGTTCAATGGTGCTTTCTGCTGTTGTTTAAATGTCATAGGTCGATCTGGAAATATACCACGGCGAGTGATGTGCCGCGGTTTTTCATTGCGATTTTTTGCTCGGCCTGTGTGCTGATTGATCTGCGCCTCTTGCTGCCCAAGAACTTCAGTGTGCGACCGCCGCTTAGCATCACGCTTTTAAATGCAATTTTTGTTTTTGGTGGTTTGCTTTTGATCCGAGTGTTCAGCAGAGTTCTGCGCGACAGCAGTAACGGAGCGTTGGCACCGTCAGGGGGACGTGGACGTCGGGTTAGGCGTGTTCTGCTGGTAGGCGCTGGTGATGCGGCCAACACGGTTGCACGTGAGATGCGCGCCCACAATCGGAACCAGTACCGGTTGGTTGGTTTTCTGGATGATGACCCTGCCAAACGCAGGGCCAAGATCCAGGGTTTTTTTGTGCTGGGACGGTTGGATGAATTGGCGGTGATTGCCAAGAAACACAAGGTTGACGAGGTGGTTGTGGCCATGGTGGTTGTGCCGCGCGAGGTTATCCGCCGAGTGGTTGATATGTGCAAAGAGCTTGACCTGCCAGTCAGGATTTTGCCTGCTTTTCATGAACTGATCAATGGGTCGGTGGCTGTTTCAAGGCTGCGCAAGGTGGAGATCGCGGATTTGCTGGGGCGCGAGGAGTCCAAGTTTGATGATGCGCGGATTGTCGAGCTGGTCTCTGGTAAGTGCGTGATGGTGACAGGTGCCGGGGGATCGATTGGCAGTGAGATTGTCAGGCAGATCGCCCGCATGGGTCCTGCAAAGGTGATTCTGTTTGAGCGCTTTGAAAATGCGCTTTATAATATTGATCGTGAGATCAGGCGCAGAATGCCTGATGTTCAATTGGTGGCGGCAGTCGGTGATGTTTGCGATCTAAGAAGGGTCGAGGATGTTTTCCGACAGCACAAGCCTGCAATTATCATTCATGCGGCCGCGCATAAGCATGTGCCGATGATGGAGATCAATGCGGGCGAGGCCTTGAAAAACAATGTGTTGGGAACCAGAGCGGTTGCTCTGGCGGCCATTAAGCACGGGGCTGAGCGCTTTGTTTTGATATCGACCGACAAAGCGGTTGCTCCGGTATCGGTCATGGGTATTACCAAGAGAATGGCCGAGATGGTGGTGCAGAGCTTGAATCAGGAGAGCGAGATCATATTTTCAGCGGTCCGGTTTGGCAATGTGCTGGGCTCATCCGGGTCGGTGGTGCCTCTATTTGAGGAGCAGATTCGGCAGGGCGGGCCTGTTACAGTGACCCACTCGGAGATGCGCCGCTATTTTATGACGATTGAGGAGGCAGTGCACCTGGTGCTGCTCTCTATTACCCAGACCAGCGGGGGGGAGATCTTTGTGCTGGATATGGGAGAACCGGTGCGTATTGTTGAGCTGGCGGAGGAGATGATCCGGCTCTCTGGATTGAAGCCGTATGAGGATGTTCCGATTGTTTTCACAGGCATACGGGCAGGCGAGAAGCTTTCGGAGGATCTGGATGTCAGTGAGGCTTCGGTTTTGAAAACCGCTCTGACGCGGATCTATATTGGCAAAACAGTGCGGGCGCAGGTTGCGGTAGTGGCAAGCATGCTGGACGCCTGCGAAGAGCTGTGCAGCTCGCAAGGTGAGTCAGGTGAGATTCGCCGGGCAGTGATTGAGCTTTACCACAGAGTGATGGCTGAGCATACGAAATGACAAATATAAAGCAAAAATATACTCTCACGCGGTTGTTACATTATGTGCGGCTGATCCTGCTGTTACTGCTTGTTCCGGTGTTTTGGCAGATGTATGGGGCTGCGATTAAGTACACCATCATCATGTTTTTAGAGCCGTTGGAGGATATGTCACACGGCTGGTTGATTCCCTTTGTCTCAGTCTACGCGCTATGGCATCAACGCCGGGAGCTGCGACTGGCTGCCGGGGCCCCCTCCTGGGCTGGTTTTCTCTGCGCTGTGTTTTCTTTAATTGTGTTCTGGTTTGGATCAAGGGGCGGACAATCCCGCATTGAGCAGATCTCGTGTATCGCACTGCTCTGGTCAATCTCATATGCCTTCTGGGGACGGGAGGTGGCCCGGTTGACCGCTTTCCCGATTGGTTTTTTGCTCTTCACTGTTCCGATATCCTCCTTTCTGGATTTCTTCACGATCCATCTGCGTTTCATAGCATCTGCGGGGGCATGTTCTTTCTTGAATGGCTTTGGCTTGGAGATTCAGCGTTCCGGCACAGCGATCTACTCCAGGGTTGCCGGGGCGGAGTTCAATGTGGATGTGGCTGATCCATGCAGCGGCATTCGTTCGCTATTTGCTCTGATGGCATTGACCGCTATTTACGCTTGGTATACGCAAAAGAGCTTGGTGCAGAAGCTACTCCTGTTCGCCTGCGCGATTCCGCTGGCGGTGATCGGCAATATGTCTCGGATCATCTCGATCTGTCTGGCTGCCAGTTGGTTTGGTCAGGAGGTCGCGACAGGCTATTATCATGATTATTCGGGCTACGTTGTTTTCATCATTGCGATTTTCCTGATGTTTCAGAGTGGGCGGTACATTGCCTGGCTGGACCATTGGATTCCTCGGCAGCGCTGGATTCCGGTTGCGCTGAGGGTTAATCATCAGGTGCAGGATAACAGCGGCTTTTTAGCTAAAAGGAGAAATTTCGTCCCGGTGGTCGCCCTCTTCCTGCTGATCATCGCCTTGTCGGTGATCAAAGGGCAAATTCCATCTCCCCAATATGCTGAGGCGAACTTTGTGGCGCCCTCACTACCGCTCCGGGTGCTGGAGTTTTCCGGCGAGATACCGTGGTTCTGCCATAATGAGCAGTGCCTCAATGTGGAGAATGAGAACGATTTAAAACCAATCCAGCAGCCTGCTGAACACATCTGTCCGAAGTGCGGAGGACAGATGTATGAAAAATCACTCGGCGAAGCCACAGACCTGCCGCGGGACACGGTTATCTTGAAGCGGCAGTATCGCTCCATGGACGGAATGTTTTATGCCATGAATGTTGTTATTGGGGGACGAAGTAGGTATAGTATCCATCGAGCTGAACTTTGTCTGCCAGCGCAGGGCTTTCAAATGGAGCGCGCGGAGCATCTCCGCTTGTCGCTGAGCAATGGTAGCTCGGTGGAGGTGCGCAAAATCAACGCGCGTCGCTTAAACGCGCCGGATGTGACCTTGATTTATTGGTTTGTGAGTAAAAACCGCAGCTGTTCATCGCATACAGAGAGGATTTTGCTGGATGTGTGGGATCGTTCAGTCCACAACCGGATTAACCGGTGGGTGATGTTCTCGGTGTTTATGCCCTCTGGACTAGACACCCCGGAGAGTGTGGAGCGTTTTGAGGCTTTTCTGTCGGAGTTTTATCCGCAGGTGCTGCTGAGAGAGGATTAATGGTCAGGATTCAGGGGTCAGGGGTCAGGGGTCAGGGGTCAGGGGTCAGGATTCAGGAGTCAGAACCAATTCGATATCGGTTCCGACCCCGAGTGATTGGCGGGTCGAAGTTGTAGGGCGGGGGCCGTGACCCCGCCGGCAAAGCGAGAGTGTAGTGCAATGCGAGCCGAAAGCTGCCAGGCGGTTGGCCACAAAGGAGCCCCCCCGCGTTCATGGCCCGCGGCTACAGTGCTGCGCGAGCCGTAGGGAAGGCGCCAGACGCGTGATTGGCAGGCCGCGCATGTTGCAAGGGAAGGCACCAGACGCGTGATTGGCAGGCCGCGCATGTTGCAAGAGACGCGCCAGACGAGTGATTGGCAGGCCGAAGTTGTAGGGCGGGGGCCGTGACCCCGCCAGCAAAGCGAGAGTGTAGTGCAATGCGAGCCGAAAGCTGCCAGGCGGTTGGCCACAAAGGAGCCCCCCGCGTTCATGGCCCGCGGCTACAGTGCTGCGCGAGCCGTAGGGAAGGTGCCAGACGCGTGGTTGGCAGGCCGTAAGCTGGTGAATCGGAGCCTGGGTTAGAATGCAAGGCATTGAGTCACCTGTTACCGAGTCACTAGGTCAAAAAAGGCTTGTGGCCTGGACTGCGGAGCAACGTGCAAGAGATAAGTCGGATGCCGGAGATTATTTCCGTACGCTTTACGATACCGATACCGATACCGACACCGACACCGAGGTGGAGGCACAAAACTACGGCCAAGCGGTCAAGTTATCGGTAAGAGCGCAAACAGTGACGATGTGAGAGAAGTTTGATATGACTAGTACATGGACAAACAGTGTGTTTGATTCTTTGATAGAGCTGCTCCTGCGTTTGACGACCGACGGAGTGCGATATATATTTGCCTTTTTCAGCGCTTTGACCGTTGCATTGCTTCTGACCCCTGTTGTGAGGGAGTATGCCAGAAAAATCGGAATGGTGGATCAGCCTGATGCCCGGCGGATCAACAAGGTGGCGGTGCCGCGCGGCGGTGGCGTGGCGGTCTTTGTCGCCTTTCACCTTGTGCTGCTTGCATTTACCGTGCTGGGGGGAGGTGCTCCTATCAGCTCGAAATTTGATTTTTTCTGGCAATGGCGGTTTTTCCTCGCATCATCACTCCTGCTGCTTGTCGGCCTTGCGGATGATAAGATCGGGGTGCGTCCAATTGTTAAATTGACCAGTCAAGTGGCAGTTGCCTCCATTCTCTTCTTCTCAGGAGTGAAGGTGGGCGGCATCATTGTCGCCTTTCCTGTCTGGCTGGATTATCTGGTGACAGTGTTCTGGATTGTCGGGGCGATCAATGCCTTTAACCTGATTGACGGTATGGATGGTCTCTCAACTGGGTTGTCTTTGATAGCCTGCGTGGGGTTGGCCGGGGCGTTGGTTTTCAGCGGTAAAACTGCCGACACCATCCCCTACCTGGTGCTGGCCGGGGCGTGTTTGGGATTTTTGCGGTATAACTTTCATCCAGCCTCTGTTTTTCTGGGAGATTCGGGCAGTATGTTTTTAGGGCTGTGTGTGGCCACCTTGCCGTTGATGACAGGTTCGCGCCAGGAGCTGGTTGCCTCGCTCGGGGTTCCGCTGCTGGCCATGGGGATTCCTATTTTTGACACAATGCTCGCTATCTGGCGCCGCTCTGCCAGAGCACTGCTGCCAGCTGAGCTGATCGGAGTTGGCACCCAGACCAGTGTGATGCAGCCGGATAAAGAGCATGTGCATCACAGGGTTTTGCGACGCACATTGAATCAGCGGAGTGCTGCCATGATCCTCTATGGCGTGAGCGCGGCGCTGGTGCTGGTGGGATTGATCGGTATGTTCCTGCGCAATCACGCGCCGGGTTTCTTTATGATCGCTTTCATTGTGGCAACCGCTGTTGCGGTGCGTCATATGATCAGTGTTGAGTTGTGGGATACCGGGCGTTTGCTTTCACAGCGCAGAGCCACCTTGCGGCAGGCCGTGGTGGTGCCGGCCTATATCTTGCTGGATGTGCTCTTTCTGGTGCTGGCTTGGATCACAGCCCGCTTCTTCTCCGGGCTCCCGCTGGGCCGAGATGCTTTTCTGTATAATCTACCAATGGTGGTCGCAATTATTTTTGTGGCACTGGCTGTTAGCCGGAGTTATCGCAGGGTGTGGTCCAGAGCCCATGCGCGCGATTATGTGCTGCTGACCTTGGCTCTGTTTGCCTCGACGCTGCTTGTTGCATGCTTGATGTTGATGTTTGGATGTGAAGGTTACAATCTGGCGCAGTTTACCATGTTAATGTTTGCCTGCTCATTCTTCCCTTTGATTGGCTTGCGCGTGGCGCGCGAATCAACGCGAAGTTTTTTACATATGATCGAAAAATTTGTTATCAGGGAGCATGCGGACACTGAAAGAATCCTGGTTTATGGCGGCGGTGTCAGGTTCAAGCTCTACCTTAATGAGATGATTTCAAGGGCAGGCAGTAACAAAACCATGATTGTTGGAGTTGTGGATGATGACATCCACCTCAAGGGCCGGATCATCTCCGGGTACGAGGTGCTGGGTGGCTCGGATCGTTTGGTCGATATTGTCCAAACAACGGGTGCCACCCGCATTTTGATTGCCTGTGATTTGACGGATGAGATGGAGCGCAGGCTTCTAAAAGAGTTTGCGGGCAGCGTCGTTAAAGTTACCTGTTGGAAATGTTGTGAGCAACCGTTGCGGTAAGCTGCGGGCGTTGCCCGGAGGTTAGATGCTCTGAGTTACAGGCAAGGGCCAATGAAAGGAAGTTTGTATGAAAAGTTACCGAAAAGAGCTGTGGTTTAATGCCAAAAAAAGGCGCGAAATTATCAATATCACACCCGAGGTCAATCAGTGTCTTGCTGAGAGCAAGATCACCGAAGGGCTCTGTTTGGTGAACGCCATGCACATTACCGCCAGTGTTTTTATCAATGATAATGAGAGCGGTCTGCACTCCGACTTTGAGCGCTGGCTTGAAAAGCTGGCACCTGAAAAGCCCTATGATCAGTATGCGCACAACGGGTATGAGGATAATGCGGATGCGCATTTAAAGCGTAGTATCATGGGGCGCGAGGTGGTGGTCGCGATCACAAATGGCAAGTTGGATTTCGGCCCGTGGGAGTGTATCTTTTACTATGAGCTGGACGGTAAAAGAAACAAGCGGGTGCTGGTGAAAATTATCGGCGAATAAACGATGAGGTAAGTGTGACAGAGTGGCAGCAAGAGACGAGGATTGTGATTAGAATTACGACACGCTATAGCGTGAACTTTGTCGTAAACTTTGATCAGAGTGAAATGACCGTGCTAAGTTGTTTTTGAGCAAACAAAAATGGAGAAAAAATTATGAATCGCATACTTTCAAGCGCACTTTGCGCAGTTGTTTTAGGTACAGCCGGATGTTGCATGTTTTCCGGTTCAAAAGAGGCGAGCTGCGCGGGAGAAGCACCTGCGCCTGCCATTGACGGAGTTGTTGCGTCCGAAACACAAGCCGCGCAGGTCGCGGTGCACCCTGATTCCAGGAACTGGAGTCCGCTCTTTAACTTTGCGCTCTCTAACGCTGATTTTGAACGGGGGGTTTGGTATATTGATGAGCGCGGCCGGTTGACGGCTGATAAAGATGAGGCCATTTGGAGTAAGCGGGAGTATGAGAACTTTGTGTTGGATCTGGAGTATGCCTGTGCGCCTGCGGCCAACAGCGGTGTTTTGATCTACGCGACTGACACAAAAAACTGGATACCCAACACCATTGAGATTCAAATTCAGGATGATCTGAACAGCCACTGGGATAAGGTGGATGACACCTGGAGAAATGGCGGTCTGTTTGGCCATTGCGCGCCCAAGGTCAGGAATGTGCGGGCAGCCGGTGAGTGGAACCGTATGACGATTACCGCCATCGGACAGAAGATCAAGGTCGCGGTGAACGGTGAGATCACCGTGGATGCTGACCTGGCGGACTGGAAGTCGGCTACAACAAATCCGGACGGCTCCGCTATTCCCAGCTGGCTGAACAAACCCTGGGCTGAGATGCCGACCAGGGGTAAGATCGGTTTGCAGGGCAAACACGGCCAGGCCACGATTTATTTCCGCTCGATCAAAATCAAAGAGCTGTAGGGTGTTTTGGCGTTTACATCTCAATCCGATTGTCATATACTGCAATATTGATTTTAAAAAGTTTGATTAAGCATAAACGAAACAGCAACATGAGAGGGTTATTATGAAGTTTCATCACGTTGGGATACCGGTGTTTGAGAAGCAGGAGGATATGGGCTTTGTGGAGGGCCTCAAGGTATGGGTCACGGATTGCGCTGTCAGCCAATATAAAGTGGAATATCTTTTTTTTGAGCCGGACAGTCCAATGCCAGCGGCCATCCAGGACGATACACACATCGCGTTTGAGGTTGATGACCTGGAAGCGGCGATGGAAGGCAAAAGCGTTTTAGTGCCGATTTGCGAGCCTATGCCTGGTTTGCGCATGGCGTTTATTTATGATGAAGGGCTGGCAATTGAATTGATGCAGATTGATGGCTGAAAAAATGCGTGAGTGCGTGAGTGCGTGAGTGCGCGAGTGAAGAGACGCGCCTTTTGTGTGGGAGCAACGTAGCTCCGATTTCCAATCGGACATGTCGGGTTGGAAGCCGGAGCTAAGGTAATTTTTCAATAACCAGTCAGAGAACAAAGAGCACGCTGAAGCGTGAACAACAAACGGCTGCTATGCAAGGTTTGTTGTCCAGCCTTTCCGTGTCCGGCGTAGCTGCGAAGCGCGAAGACGGAAGGCTGCTCCACGCGGACTATTGAAACGTTGCTGTAAAAGTGATAATGGAGTAGTGCAAGCAACTTGCTTGCAGAAAACTTTTTCATTCAATCAACAAGTTATGAAGATGGCTATCTGAACTTCTTGTTTTTCACAACAGGATTTGAAAGAATAGCAACTAACCGCCTGTTAACGTTCAAGAGACAACTTTTAAGAGAGGAAAATTATTATGGCTATGAAAAAATTTATCAATGATCCGGCTAACCTGACAACCGAGTTGCTGGAAGGGCTGGAAATGTGCTTCAGCAATAAGATTAAGCTTGTGAGCGAGAAGATCGTCTGCCGGGCCAAACCGAAAGCCACGGACAAGGTTGCCATTCTGACCTTGGGCGGGGCGGGGCATGAACCCGCGCTGAGCGGTTTTGTGGGTGAGGGCATGCTGGATGCGAGCGTTGTGGGCGATATCTTTGCGGCCCCGGGCGCGCCCAAGGTGCTGGAAGCACTGCGTATGTTCAAACGTGAGGCCGGTATTATTCTGGTGACCTTGAACCACGCCGGCGACCGTATGAGCGCCAGCAAGGCGCTGCGGGACGCTGCCAAAGAGGGCATCAAGGTGGTCGAGATTGTGACCTGCGAGGATATCAGTGCCGGGATTGACACGGATCCGGATGAGAAGCGCGGGTTGGGCGGGTGTGTGCCGCTGTATAAAGTCCTTGGCGCCGCAGCGGAGCAGGGCAAGAGCATTGAGGAGATTGTTGAGATCGGCGAGCGCTTTAACAGCCAGATGGCTACCTTGGCGGTTGCGATCTCAGGGTGCACGCATCCGCAGAACGGTGAGCCGATCGCGACCCTGCCCGATGACAAAATGGAGATCGGCATGGGCCAGCACGGCGAGGCGGGCGGTGGGCTCAGCAAGATCCTGACTGCGGATGAGACTGCTGAGCGCATGGTGACCCAGCTGATTAAAGCAACGGGGGTGAGCTCCGGGGATAGTGCCATGTTGCTGATCAACGGCAGCGGAGCAACGACCTTGATGGAGATGCTGATCGTCTACCGTAAGGCTGGAAAAGTCCTGCAAGCACAGGGTGTCTCACTGATCAACGGCTGGTGCGGCGAGATCTTGACCGTGCAGGAGATGGGCGGATTCCAGATGATTCTGTGCAAGCTGGATCAGGATCATAAGGCTCTGCTGAGCGCTAAGGCGGCCACACCGTATTGGACCGCTGGCTAGGGAGCTGGAGGGGTTAGGGAGCTGGAGGGGTTAGGGAGCTGCCCGTCGTGCGGGCGCACTGCGAAAAAACGATGGGTAGCTCGAAGGGCCCTTGAGTCGGAGTCGGCGGTCAGTAAGCAATACCACCGAGTCACCCGGGCACCAAGTCACCAGGTCAAAAACAGTTTATAGCTGGACTGTGAAGCAACTTGCAAGAGATAAGCTGGATATCGAGGATCAGCTTCGTGCGACCCTCGATATTGAAACCGACTCCGACTCCGAGCGAGCAGGAAAGCTTTGTCGCAAATAAATGAGCGAGAAGGATTGGAGAAGCTATGTTAACAATTGATAAATTTAAGCAGATGATTGCTGCGGCTGGTGAAGCGATTAAAGAGAATGAGAAGTATTTCTCAAAACTGGATGCGGATGCCGGTGGCGATGGTGATCATGGCACAGCGATTGTTGCGGCTTTTAAGGCGATGGAGAGCGCACAGGGCACTGACTTTAAAGGCTATGTGAAAGCTCTGAGCGATGCTTTGCAGAGCGCGGCCTGCGGTTCCACCAGCACCCTTTACGGCACATGGCTGGAGGGTATGAGCGATGCGGCTCCTGATGGGGCTGCTGAGCTCAATGGAGCTGGTGTTGCGGCAATGTTCAGTGGTGGCTTGGAGGAGCTGGGCTTTGTCACTAAAGCGCGTCAGGGTGGAAAAACCTTGATGGACGCGCTTATTCCAGCGACTGAGGCACTTCAGGCAGCACAGACCGAGGGGGTTGCGAGCATGTTTAAGCAGGCTGCCTGCGCAGCGGAGGGCGGCGCTGAAGCCACCTGCCAGATGCAGGCTAAATTCGGACGCGCCCGAAATCTGGGTGAGCGCTCCATTGGTCCGCGTGATGCCGGCGCCTCCTCCATGGCGTGTATTTTCGCGGCGTTCGCGAAGAGCATCTGATTTTACAGAAGTAATAGAGTTTGAAATAAAACAAAAAGAGGAGAGAACAATGGCTGATTTAGATGATTTAAGAGATGGCGCGAAGTTCGGTGAGAATATTGCGCAAAAGACCGAAGGGTTTTTTCTGAAGGGGTGCAATAATCTGGACTGGGGTATGAAAGATCGCATGAGCCGCATTTTCAATCCGGATTCAGGACGCTCGGTTATGCTGGCGTTTGATCACGGATTTATCATGGGCCCGACCTCGGGGGTTGAGCGCATTGACCTGACAATCCTGCCGCTGATTGAGCACGCCGACTGCCTGATGTGTGCCCGCGGTATCCTGCGCTCGCTGGTTCCGCCCTCCAGTCGCAAGCCGATCTGCCTGCGCTCTGATGCTGGCTCGTCGATTCTGACTGATCTCAACCACAACGTGATTATTGATGTGCAGGATGCTGCGCGTTTGAACGCCTCCGCAATGGCGGTCATGGTGGCCATTGGTGATGCTGACACCGAAGCTCTGACTGTCTCCAACCTCTACAACGCGGTTGATGCAGGTCAGGCGTATGGCATCCCGGTGATGGGAGTGACTGCGGTTGGCAAGGCAATGGCCCGTGACGCGCGTTATTTCGCGCTGGCCTCACGCATCTGCGCTGAGAACGGCGCCAATATTGTAAAAACCTACTACACCGAGGGTTTTGAGAAGGTGGTGGCCTGCTGCCCGGTTCCGATTGTGATTGCCGGCGGCAAGAAGCTGCCTGAGCTTGAGGCCTTGGAGTTGGCCTATATGGCAATCCAGGCAGGTGCCGCCGGGGTGGATATGGGGCGCAATGTCTTTCAATCCGATGCTCCTGCTGCCATGATTCAAGCGGTTGGCGCGGTTGTGCACAAAGACATCAAGCCAGCCGAGGCCTTTCAGATGTATCAAGATCTAAAGCAGCTAGCCGACGCAACCAAATAAGGTTGTGTGATGTGTGAAAGATTTTCGACCTCACTGAAATGTTAGTGGTGTGAGCCCGCTGCTACAGTAATATGGTCAGCCGCATAGCGACTGACTTCCTACCGCGCTTACTCCCTTGACAAGACGCGGGAGAAGGAGGTCGTTCGCTATGCGGGCGACGCGAATGATCTTAAAAGTGATCTTATACATTTGCGGAGATTCGTAGGTCCGATTTCCAATCGGACATGTCCGGTTGGAAACCGGAGCTACTGAGGCCGGCTGCGCCTCCGGTTTACGATAGCGGCGACGATGCTGGTGGACGAGCCCCTGCATGATATCAATCGTCCACCAACATCGTCGCACAGCATCGTCAACCGATGCCGCTCGACGAGCGGCATGTGTCGCTCATAGAGCGACTACTACACTAATCGCGGTATCGCTCATAGAGCGACTACTAGACCCAGCCAGAAACCAGAATTCAGCGCGCCGGGCGCGGAGGTCGGCGTTACCTGCAAGTGTGTAAAGTGAGATGTACTTTCCCTCCACCGCATAGCGGCGGACATACTGAAAGCAGCACAGTATATCCGCCGCTATGCGGTGGAGGGTTGCGAAGCACAGTATATCCGCCGCTATGCGGTGGATGGTAGCTAATCAAGCAGCAATAAGGCCCGACAGACAACTTTTTGGAAAGTTGTGGGTCAGAGGGTGATTACTCCTAATCTCAATCTTAATCCTAATCAAATAACGGCTGCCTGTGGCTGGTCGAAAGAGATTAGGATTGGGATTAAGATTGGCCACCGACAACATGTTTTTAAGGATCAACATGTTTATCTTGCCCTTTGGTAAGGGCCTAACAACGCAATGAAGCTTCGTATTTGGTGCGGGCGGTCACGGTGATCCAGCCGAAGATCTGGCCCACCAGGCAGTAAACCAGTTCCGCCTGTCCGGCGTGCAGCAATTTTGTGTTTTCAGAGGCTCCTGCAGGAAACGAGGCCATGCCGAAGATCGCGAAGAATGCGCCGGAGCCGACAAAGAGTGCTGGCACAAAGTTCTTGAGGTTCTCAGACATAATCGCGGGGATCACAACAATCAGCACTGCCACCGACATTGCCAAGCTCATTCCTCCAACCATTGGCAGGGATTTAATGCCTGGCGCTCCCATAAGTTTGATAATCGCGATTGAGGCGATGATGCCGGTGAGGTAGCCGATGAATACTTTGAAACCATCCTTGGCTGTGCAGCCCGCCATGAAGTAGACGGCCCATGCCTGAAAAGTAACCCACATCAGATCCATGCCATTGCAGAGTTTGGGGATAAACGCGTTGAGTAACACGAGAATCGCCGCTTGAATGGCAATCCCGATCGAAACTACCAGCAGGTTTTTGTTTTTAAGAGCCATTGTGTACACATCCTTTTTTTGTTGTTTTAAACGCAGTTTTTCCGGCTCACATCATCGAAGTGTTGTGAATTGCTCTTGCCAGATTTAATAGTTGCATAATACTTAAATCCTGATTGATATGCAAAGGGAAACAGCGTGTGATTCAATTATTGTGGAGCACACTTCGGGAAACCGTCTTTTTCGCGGCTCGTTCCAACTGGCAGGGAGGGTCGTTGTTTTGTTATAGTATGAGAAAGGCTTAATTTAAAAGGGGGAAGCGCATGTTTTCAGGAGATGGTCAATGTTTGAGTAAGGATTTGGGGCTGCGTTGTGGCGGAGTGCAGCGCAGGATGCGTGAAGAGGAGCTTGACGCAGTTTTGATCAGCACTAACTTGAACAACCTCTACCTTGCAGGCGGGGTGTTCGCAGGGTTCACCTATCTGCAAGCTGAGGGGGAACCGCTCTTTTTCCCGCGGCGGGAGGGGGGCGTGTGCGGCGAGCGCGTGCATGCCATTCGCAAGCCAGAGCAGATTCCAGGGGTGTTGCGGGAGCTCGGAGTGAGCGCACCGAAGTGTCTTGGTCTGGAGGCGGGAGCAATCACGCACAGCACCTGGCTGCGGTTAAGCACGCTCTTCCCAGGCGCGGAGCTACGCGATTGTACGGGGCTGCTGGGTGCTGCCCGCGCGGTGAAAACGCCCTACGAGATCGCGCTTATGAAAAAAACCGGGAGTCGCCACGCGATGGTGATCGGCCAGTTCCCCTCAGTGTATGAGCCGGGCATGACCGATCAGGCCTGGATGATCG
Source organism: Kiritimatiellia bacterium (assembly GCA_028686345.1). Lineage (GTDB taxonomy): Bacteria > Verrucomicrobiota > Kiritimatiellia > RFP12 > UBA1067 > M55B167. The sequence continues at coordinate 6,686 of JAQUCE010000019.1, read as the reverse complement.
AGATGATCCGGCTGATGCTCCAGGCCGGCAGCTTAGGGATTTTCAGGGTGGCGGGGGAGTCAATGGAGGCCTTTATGGGAACACTCCTGGCCGGGGATAATGGCGGGGCTGTCTCGCCCTATGACTTCGCGCTGGGCGGCACCGGGCTGCACCCCTCCTACCCAGTGGGCCAGTGTGGAGTGAAGCTCCAAAAAGGCATGACCGTCATGGCCGATATTGCCGCCAATTTTTATGGTTATCTCACCGACTGCTCACGGATCTTCTCAATCGGGCGCATTGCGCAACGGGCTTCCGACGCGCATCAGCTCTCAATCGAGATTCACGCCGCCCTGGCAGCAGCAGGCGTGCCAGGGGCATCCTGCGAGGCGCTCTATCAACAGGCGCTGCGCATGGCGGCAGCGGGCGGCTTTGCCGACTGCTTGATGGGCGGTGCTCAAAAAGCGCGTTTTATAGGCCATGGCACCGGGTTGGTGATCAATGAGCAGCCAGTGCTTGGTGCCCGTTCAACCGCGGTGCTGCAGGAGGGCATGTGTATTGCGCTGGAGCCGAAGTTTTTCATTCCAGGCACCGGAGCGGTCGGGCCGGAGGACACCTATTTGGTGACCTCACAGGGGTTGCGCAGTTTAACGCCATGCCCACAGGATATCGTTGAGGTTTGATCGAGGTTACAGGCAAGCCGACCGCGGGGCGCGACCTAAAAAAACGATGGGGTAACTTTAAGTTCGGCAGAATCGGGGTCGGAGGCGGTAATCGGTATCGGTATCGAGACTATGCGCTCTTCGATTCCGATTCCGACCCCGACCTCGACCTCGAGACATGGGAAAGCTTTGTCGCAAACAAATGAGTGAACAGGATCGGCAAAGTTCGCGACAAAAAGGAAACATATGGGCTCCCCCTCAACCATTCGCAGTTATACGCAAGGAGTCAGTGTCCTGGCTCCTGCCTCCTGACCCCTGACCCTTGACCCCTGCCTCCTGACCCCTGCCTCCTGCCTCCTGAATTCTGCGTTCTTCACGAACTCAGCACTTGTATAAATCAGCAACAAAGGATAATATTATTAGCATGAATATAAAAGTATTAGCTGTTGGGCCTTACGAAGTTAACTGCTCGGTTTTATGGGAGGATACTGAATATGCCTGGGTCGTTGACCCGGGTTTTGATGTTGAGAAGATCCAATCAATCCTGGAGCAGAACAAGCTGAAGCTGGGCATGGTGGTGCTGACGCACGCGCATTTTGATCATATCTCCGCGCTGAACAAGCTTCTGGCAGGCAGGAGCACGCCGGTTTATCTGCAACAGGCGGATGAGGCGTTTGCCTTCTCCCCGTTGAATGCAATGGGTCCCTATCTGCCCACAGCTAAACCAGCGAATTTGATTCTGGATAAGCGTGACGGCGACACCCTGGAGGGCGGTGGGCTGAAAGCGCGCGTCATCACAACCCCCGGGCATACACCTGGGGGGTGGTGCCTCTATTTTGAGAGGCAAAACCTGTTGATTGCAGGGGATACGCTTTTCGCAGGTTCGGTGGGACGTACCGACCTGCCAGGCGGCAACTGGGAGACGCTGTCGGAGTCGCTGCAAAAGCTCAAGGCACTGCCGGATGAGACACGGGTGATCTGCGGGCACGGCCCAGAGAGCACCATCGGAGTTGAGAAAAGAAGCAATCCGTACTTATGAGCACTGGGCATAAAATATTGGAGCTGCTGGAGAGTCAACGCGGGGATCAAATTTCCAGCAGCGCGATATGTGAGCGGCTACGCATATCACGCAGCGCGGTCTGGAAGCATATTCAGAGCCTGCGCGGGCAGGGCTATCAAATCGAGGCACGCACCCGCTGCGGCTATCGGCTGATTGCCAGCGCCGACCGCCCGGACGCAGTGGAGGTATTGCCGCTGCTGCGGACCAAGACCCTTGGCAGAGAGCTGCATTATCAGGAGGTCACAGCCTCGACAAACCGTGATGCCGCCGCTGCCGCGGAAGCCGGTGGCAATGATGGAATGGTGTTCTGCGCAGGCGAGCAGTCGCAAGGCAGAGGACGCATGAGCCGCACATGGTTCTCGCCTCCTGGCGTAAACCTTTATTTTTCGATGCTCTTGCGCCCAGCGGTGGCCACTGATCTTGCGATGTCGCTGCCATTAGTGGTTGGCTTGGCAGTTGCGGAGGCGATCAAGGATTTGGCGCCAGAGCTGGAGCCCCGCGTCAAGTGGCCGAATGACATATTGATCAATGGCAGGAAGGTCTGCGGCATCCTGTGCGAGATGCAGGCACAGATTGATTGCGGGGTGCGCTATATTATCGCCGGAGCAGGGGTGAATGTGAACCTTGAAAGAGAGATTCTCCCGGCGGAGTTGCGCTCAACAGCGACCTCGTTAAAGGCGGAAGCAGGGCGGGCACTCTCCTGTGTAGAGCTGCTGGCTGGTGTGCTCAATATTTTTGAGCGGCATTATGGGGTGTGGCAGCGCGCAGGGTTTAAGCCGCTGGCAGGGCTCATGGAGCGCTACGATGCCTTAGCCGGAGCGGAGGTAACGGTGCGGCAGGGCGAGCTGGTTGTCAGCGGCCAAGCGTGCGGGGTGCAGGATGATGGCGCTTTGAAGATTGAAACACCTCAGGGGATCGTGGCCATCTACTCGGGTGAAGCAACGCTGAAAAGCGCCCGGCGGTGAGGTTAGCCTCCAATTGTGAATTGTGAATTAACAAACTTAGGTTTGATTTCCGACCGGAGATCTCAGGGTGGAAACCGGAGCTACTGAGTTCGGCTTGGCCTTTGATTGTGGAGAGCGGGATATAATTTCCGTCCACCGCATAGCGGCGGACGTACTGAAAGGAGAATCGCATGGCAATGTCATATAAAGCTCAACAGGACAATGTTGGGTTGATTAGAAAGATCAGGCGCGGGATTAATGGCTTGGGCCGTAAGTGTCACTGCTGTATATGCGGTAAGCGATTTATGCGCTTCTCCACATATCGTGGCGGCTGGGACGCAGTCTCCTCGTATCTAAAGCAGCTCGACTGGACTGGCAGCGACTTTGATCATTTCTGGTGTCCTTTCTGTCGCAGCCATGACCGAGAGCGCCACTTGAAATTGTACTTTGATGCGCTGAATTTCTGGGATAAATTCAAGGGCGCGACTGTTCTGCACATTGCGCCTGAGAAGCACATTGCGCTCTGTATTGAGTCGTGTCAGCCAAAGCGTTATTTAAAAGGAGACATTGTGCCAGCACGCGAGGGGGTTGAGGTGATGGATGTCACCGCGATCCCCGAGGCAGATAACACCTTTGATTTCGTGCTGTGCAACCATGTGCTTGAGCATGTGCCGGATGATAGAAAAGCGTTGAGTGAGATTTTTCGGGTGCTGAAGCCGGGTGGCGTGGCCATCCTGCAGACTCCGTACGCGCCGGAGTTGCGCTACACCCGCGAGCGCGATCCCAGTATTTCAACCGAGGCGCAGCGCCTTGAGTTTTACGGTCAGGAGGACCACATCCGTCTTTATGGAATCGACCTGCTTGACCGTATCTTGGAGAGCGGTTTTGATTTGCAGTTGAAAAAGCACAGTGCAGTGCTGCCGGAGGTTGACAGCGCAGTTGCGGGGGTCAACAGCGCTGAGCCGCTTTTTGTGGCTCGGAAACATTAAACCATTCGAAGTGACAGTCAAGGGAGAAAGATTAATGTTGAATAGATTTAAACGTGTGGAGCTGCTGGCTCTGCTGGCTGGTCTTTGCCTGGGGGCGGGCGCTTATAGGTTGATTACCCGTGATGCGCGGCCAGTGGTGGTTTGCCTGGGGGACAGCCTGACCTCTTGTGGCGGGAAGGATGGCAAGTACAGCGACTGGCTGGCGCGCATGATGCCGCATGTCAAGGTTATCAACGCCGGTATTGGCGGCGACACGCTGGACGGTGCTCGCAAGCGTTACCGGAAGGACGTGCTGCAGTTGCGGCCAGATGTGGTCGTGGTGGCCTTGGGCGCCAATGATTTCTGGCGCAACTCGCGCAGCATGGAGGCGATGCGTGATGATCTCGTGACCATGGTCGAAAGCTTTCAAAAGATCGGCGCGCGGGTGGTGGTGGCAGGTTGCTTTGGTGAACGGGATTACTGGGGGGAGCATGCAGTTGAGTTTGGCGCAAATCGTTTTGGGCTGGCCTGGTGTTTCGCGCAAATGGAGCAAGAGGTCTGCCGCGCTTACCATTGCGGCTACCTGCCGAATATGCAGATCGACATCAAACCCAATCGGCTAAAGCCGTTCTGGGATCTGACCGATCACCCCAATCCAGCTGGGAACGAGCAGATCGCGCTGCGCATGCTGCCCTATATCAAGGCTGCATTGCAGCCGAGATGAGGTTGAGTGCTTGCTTGTAACTTGCTCGCCTGGACGTAGTATTTCTTGGTTTTCGCAGCGAGCAGCACGTTCTTCATTAAAAGTGGGAGGGGCTTCCAGCCCCTTTAAGGTAGTCGAGGGGCAGGATGCCCCTCCCGCTCTTGTTTATAGCTTGATGATTTGAGCCTGGTTTTGAGCCTCTGTCTCGGGGTCGGAATCGGTATAGCAGGGCGAAAGAGATCGACTTGGCGACTTCACGACTTCACGACTTGCGATTTCTATGCCGCCTGATTCCTTAAAAAAAGAAAAGGGTTACGACAAAACAAAAACCACTGACTTGGTATGGGGAATTGATGTGCATAGAACAAAGGAAGGCGAACTAAGGGGCGGTCTTACCGCTATCACCAATGTTCATGCTAGCCTTATTTGCAGATTTAACTTTGGGCTTACCGATGGAAAAAAAATTAGGATTATTATGAAGACTGAAATATTCCAGGGGCTACACATTAGATAATGAACTAAGAAAGGATAATATGAGAAAAGTGTTTCAAAATATGCTGTTTGTGGCCTTTGCCGGGGCGCACATGGTGCTCAGCGCGGCGCAAAAACCCAACTTTCTGTTTGTGCTGGTTGATGATTACGGGATTATGGATGTCGGGGTGGAGGGCAGCACCTTCTACCAGACACCGAACATTGACCGGCTTGCTAACAGCGGGATGCGCTTCACCCGCGGCTATGCCACCTGCCAGGTCTGTTCCCCCTCGCGCGCCAGCATCATGACCGGCAAATATCCGGCCCGGCACGGTATCACCGATTGGATCGGCGCCGGGACAGGCGCGAAGATGGCGAAGTCGAAGCGCGGCAATCTCATGCCGCCGGAGTATCTGCACAACCTGCCGGCTGAGGAGATCACCCTGGCCGAAGCCCTTAAAGCAGGGGGCTATGTCACTTTTTTTGCAGGCAAGTGGCATCTTGGGTCAAAGGGCTCCTGGCCGACTGACCACGGCTTTGATATCAACAAGGGCGGCTGGGATGCTGGCTCGCCGAATGGCGGTTATGTCGCCCCCTGGAATAACCCCAATCTGGAGCAGGGCCGGAACGGCGAATCACTCACGCAGCGGCTGGCGGACGAGACTGTCAAATTCATAAAAGAGCGGGACAAAACCAAGCCGTTTCTGGCCTATCTCTCCTTCTACGCTGTGCATGGCCCATTGCAGTCAACCCAGGCGCGCTGGCGCAAGTATCGCGATCTTGCCGTGAAAAACCCGCCGCCTGCTGAGCGCTTTAAGATTGACCGCACCCTGCCGGTGCGTCAGGTGCAGGATCACCCGGTTTACGCCGGGCTGATAGAGAGCATGGACGCAGCGGTGGGCTCGGTGCTGGATGCTTTGAAAGAGCTGGGGTTGGAGGAAAATACGGTTGTGATTTTGACCGGCGACAATGGTGGTGTCACCTCCGGCGATGCCTACAGCAGCAGCATGTTGCCTTACCGTGGCGGCAAAGGACGCCAATGGGAAGGGGGGCTGCGTGTGCCTTATTACATCAAGGCGCCTGGCGTGACTCAGCCCGGGGCAATGTGCGCTACGCCGGTCACCGGCGCTGATTTTTATCCAACTATGCTGGATCTGGCTGGGCTGGATCTGTTGCCGCAACAGCATGTCGATGGTGCCACTTTGAAGCCTCTGCTGAAAGGGGGTGCCATTGCGGAGCGTTCGATTGTCTGGCACTACCCGCACTATGGCAATCAAGGCGGCGAGCCTTCATCGGTTATCCTTAAAGGGGGGTGGAAGTTGATCCATTACTATGCGGATGGCCGCAATGAACTCTACCGACCAGCAGAGGATATTGGTGAAGAGCGGGATCTGGCTCTGAGTGAGCCTGAGCGCACAGCGGTGCTCAGCAAGGAGCTGCATGAATTTCTGATAGCCAGCGGTGCCAGATTCCCGGCGCCTTACGCTGATTATAAATCGGAGTGGGCGGAGCAGAACAAGGCCGCAGCCATTCAGCAGAAGGCGCAACTGGAGCGGCAGCACCTCCGGTTTCTGGATGATAGCTGGGCGCCCAATAAAAACTGGTGGGGCTCGCTGGTGACTGAGGATTGAGATTAAGATTGACCCTGACAACATGTTTTTAATGATCTGGTCAGCCGCATAGCGACTGACTTCCTTCCGCGCTTACTCCCTTGACAAGACGCGGGAGAAGGAGGTCGTTCGCTGTGCGGGCGACGCGAATGATCGCCAAAGTGAACTTATACATTTGCGGTGATTCGTAGCTCCGATTTCCAATCGGAGATGTCCGGTTGGAAACCGGAGTTACTGAGGCCGGCCGCGCCTTTGGTTGACGATGGCGGCGACGATGCTGGTTGACGAGCCC
>JAQUCE010000018.1 GCA_028686345.1 Kiritimatiellia bacterium | reverse complement strand
TGTTCCAGTTCAAGCAGTTGCGTGTAGCTGTGACTGTGGCCGTAGTAGTTCAGCCATCCCCGCACATAGCGTAGCAGAACCGGAATGCGTTGCCGCATACTCTTTCCGTTGCTCCGCGCGGTGATCTGTCCAGCGACAATTACTTTTTAACATGACGACAATTATAAATTAACATCGACGACAATTAAAGAACGTAATCATTTCCTTCTTTTTTTCCTTGTTTATGTGTTTTTTTGAGAGGGTTCTCCGACTGGTGCCGGCTTCCCGTGTAATCCTGCCTCCGCCGATCGAAGCCGACATCCCGCAGGGATGAGCCCGAAGGGCGGTCGGTGAAGAGCGGCGGCGGCAGGATTAGATCAGTTTTCTAGGCTTTATTCGCTGGTTTTCTTTTGCTGTCTCCTGTCATCTCCAGAATCACCGAGTGATGGACAAGTCTGTCTATAGCTGCTGCTGTTGTCATCGGGTCCTTGAATATGCTGTCCCATTTACTGAAAACCAGATTGCTGGTTATTATTAAGCTTTTCCGCTCATAACGCTCTGCAAGGAATGTGAAGAGTATCTCCATTTCCTCCCTGCTTTGCTGGACATAACCAATGTCATCAAGAATGATCACTTCATATTTATCCAGACCGGCAAGTTCATGCTCTATAGTGAGAGAGGCTTTTGCAGCCAGTAGTTTTTGAACAAGCGAAAACGTCTTTATAAACAGAACCGGTATGGAATGATTTACTATTAACTCATGGCCTATGGCGGCTGCAAGATGCGTTTTGCCGCGACCTGGCAGACCGAACATTAGTATGTTCTCCGCTCTCTCCGCAAAGCCGCCTGTTATTAACTGTGGCAGTATTACACACACTTTGTGCGGCAGAAGATTTTTGTCAAGAGTCGCAAGATTCTTCCCGTCCGGCAGATGAGACTGTTTCAGGAGGCGCAGAGTTCTGCGTTTCCGACGGGTTTCAACCTCCTCTTCAGCCAGCGCCTGAAGGAACTCTTCATACCCCCAATGTTCGGCTGCCGCTTTTTCCGCGAGATGCGGATATGCGCTCAGCATGGACGGCAACCGCAGGTTCTGAAGCAATATATTTAAGGCAGGAATACTCATTTATCTGACCTCCTTCAGCAAATCGTCATACACTGAGAGGTCAACGTTTTCGATAGTAACATCCAAAGGAGAGTCATGGCACACAGTCGGCATAAACTCTTCAACCACAGACCAACGTGGCAGAATATCTTTGGCGAGCAGATCAGCTAACACTTCATCTACCATACTTTGCATTAAATCAGCGGCAAGTTTCAGTATCCTCAGATATTCCATATCCGCTAAACGCGGTGAGCAGTTCTGCTCCAGTTGATCATAGGTTCTGCGGAAATTATGTGTCGGGAACATCTCCTGCCTGTAACGGTAATCCCGGAATGCTCCCGGCTTGCGAGCCAATGAGTGGATTACATGCCGGTAATTGATATTTGTATTTCCCCTGCCCCTAAGTCGGGGAGCTTCAAGCTGCAATTCACCATTATAGTAAATTTCAATACGATCCTCATATATGCGCCCGGTTACAGTTCTGCCTATAAGACGGCTTGGCACAGAGTAAACATTCTTCGCCAGATTAACGGTTGACCACTTGCGCACAACGGCCTGCTCCTCATCCCATTCACTCAACCGGGATGCTTTCAACTCCGGCATGTGTTTGAGCTCCTCTTTGAGCCGCTCACGGCGCAAGTTGTTAGCCTTGTTTAAAACGACGCACAAAAAATGATCATACTCTTCCCGGCTGGCAAAATCCCGGCTGCCGCGCAGAAGCAGATGCTGGTTAATCCGGCGTTTTATATGCCCGTTAAGACTTTCCACAGCACCGTTTTCATTGCTTTTGCCAATGTTAATGGTGTGAGGTTTCATCCCGAAGTGTTCCGTTAAACTCAGATACCGCAGATTAAAACTGCGTTTGGCCGTGTCACCTGTTTTCGATGGATTATGAGTTGCCGATGTGCTGTTGTCCGTCCAGAGCTCTTCTGGAACATGACCCAGACGGAACAATGCGTCCTGTATGCCTGTTTTGAGAGCCTGCAGGCTCTCGCTGAAACATACCGATGCCCACTCCCATCCGGAATATGAGAGTACGCTATGACATAGCATATGAGCGAACGCCTCTCCGTTAATAGTGATCTCCAGTGCGTTCATATGCGTGAAATCAACGGACATACGTCGGCCAGGAGTTACATCCTGTGGGAAAAAAACCTCCTGGTTGGGACCTTTGGTTGCTTTCCATTCACGAACTCGGCGCTGAAAGGTTCTTAAGTGGTTCTCCAGAAGCTTATCAGGGTGCTTTTCACACAGATAATCAAAGAGTGCTTTACTCTCCAGCTCCGGTATTTCAAGCATCTCTTCCGCTTCTTTCCAGATATCCGCAAGCGGATCTTCCCGTGTACGCCAGAGGCGTTTCTGTGTTTTCGCCTCTGATGGCATTTTTGCTCCTTGTAAGTATTTTGAAGCTGTCTGACGGCACATTCCGGCTTTCGCCGCCGCCGTCTCTATTGAACCTGTTTTCTCGTGATTTTTCATCAGCAATAGTACCTGTTTATCCGTTACAGCCATAAGTAACCCTTTGTCTAAATGTGTTACTTTCTACTGTAATCTATTTTAGAAAAATGTTAATTTCTAATTGTCGCTGATGTTAAATTATAATTGTCGTTGTCCATTGCCCGGATTAATGAGATGAACGGTGCTGAGACAACTCTGATCTTCGACAAAATAGCGAGCCATGATAAACGCTTCACTCTGCTTTCTGAACAGAGTGTGTAATTTTTACGGGCGAACATCTGCCTGATGGAAACTGCCGGCCTGTAACGTTAACCCGCTGCGGCCCTCAATGCCGGTTGAACCCCAGACTGAGCGGGCCTAGCTCTAAACTACGAATGAGCGCGTATGAATGCGAATTGTTGCATTTAGTCAGGCATCAAGATTCAGCGCAAGCAGCCGCTCGATAATAGTATCGTCAGGGAGGTCAACGGGCCAGCCGTAGGCAGCGGCAACGGCTGCATCGAGTTTTGCATGGCAGGCCGCCAGCCAGGCTGGACCCTGATTGTAAAGGTTGGTCAAGGTGCGCTGCTTGAGCTTTGCAACGCAGCCATCGTCGCGCGCAACAAGGCGGGGATAACGCACGGTCCCAACCTCGAATGTACCGCGCGCTTCAATGGTCGCCGGATCAATATAACGATCCCACGGACCGCCGACCGTCCCCAAAAAATTCAGTGTTTCGACCTTGGTCCACTCAGGCGGATTCAACCAGTTCTCACGCAGCTCATTTAGCTCCTTGGCTGCCCGGGCGATCTCCGCATGTATCGCTGTCGGCGGTTGGCCATCCAATACCCCCGGAGGAAACGGGAAGGTTTCAAAACAGGATATAATCCGCTCCAAAAAGTGAGCCACCAAGGTGGGGTCTTGTCCGCGCTCCCGCAGGACAGCGGCGATCTCCGCCACCCGTCTGGCCGCATCCTGTGTGATGGCAGTGCTGGTGCGGCCAGGGCGCAGACTCTCTGGATTATGGAAAACCGCGCGCATGATTTCAACGTTGCGCGGTTGGCCGAGCGCTTCCAACGCAATCTCATGCTTCACAGATACCGTGCCGGTGAAATTGGTGCGGACGATAATCCTGTTCAGATCACATAGCACCAGCAGCGGGGGGTTGGCCAAGGCATCGCGGTAGCGCAGGAGTTGATCATGAGCAGCAGAGAGGTCCTTGTGTTTGCCTTTGTACTCCCACCCGAAGTGTCCGCGCTTCCAGACATCGGCGAAACCATTGCCGCCGCCATGTTTGGCGATGCCCTTTTCAAAACAGAACGATTCGCCAGTTGGGTCGGCGGCAGCCGGGGTAGGGTGTTCAAAGACTGAACATAGACGCGAAAAACTTAGTGTTTTGCCGTTTTTCTGAACAATCGTTCATTTTATATTTGCACTTTACGCGCGCGTGTTGCGTGGTTAGTGCCCACCATGAGTGAAGACTAAAAGCTCAGATCGTTTTCCTGTACCTCTTTTTTTAACCACGAAAAGCACGGAAAACACGAAAGGGGTGCGCTTTGTAGGGGTTTCTCACAGTCGCCCGCGAACAGGATTGCGTATTGATCTTTCGCCTGCTGCCGCGGCGCATGGCCACCGAGGTTTTCTCTTTGCTGGAGGTCTTTCCCTCTGATTTCTCACGGATTTTCTGGCGAGAAGTTTTTGTCGCTCTTGGACTTGGATTTTCAATGGCGTGTGCTGCATTTGTGCTGGCATGGTGGAGATCAGGGCTGACGATCGGCATTGTGGCCGCGCTCTCCATGATGGTTGTGGTCGTGATCACCAGTGTCATGGGCATGGCTCTGCCCTTTCTGCTCAGAAGGATGAAAGTCGACCCGGCAACTGCCAGCGCTCCGCTGGTAACATCGCTGGCCGATATCCTCGGGGTCTTGATCTATTTCAGCATTGTCTCGAGTCTTTTGAGTGCTGTGGCCACCTAAAGCAGCTGTGCGGTGTAACTGAGTAAATCCGTTTAGTGTGCAAAAGGTTTGCGACGTTATTGGATGTTGCATGGTTACGGGCCCGCTGCTTTAGTAACAAACGCCCCGCTTTTGGGGAAGCGGGTTTAGATTGTGTTGCCCATGAAAGAACTACTAGTGCGCGTGAGTTGACCGCATTCAAAGTGGTAATAGGTAGTGCAAACATCTTGCTTGCAGATGAAGTTTGTAGTACGGTTGGAGCTGCTTTAAATACTGCTTTAAGTTTTCACTCAATTGCTAAGGAAAATAATAATGAACTGGACTTTATTCGCTACGCTTGTGACAGCTCTTTCAATATCCGCTTTTGGTAAGCCCAATATTGTGGTTTTCATGGCGGATGACTTTGGTGTGGGGTGCATTAATGCGTATGGAGCTCCGGAAAAGCTGGTGCAGACACCGCATCTTAATCGCTTGGCTGAGACTGGCATGCGGTTTACCAATGCCAATACACCTGCTTCGGTCTGTTCACCGACACGCTACGCCCTGCTCGCAGGGGCCTATGCCTGGCGGGGGCCGCTGCCGTTCGGCGTTGTGAATGTCTTTGACCCTCTGGTGGTGGATATTGAGAAAGAAACACTCCCGAAGTATTTACAAAAATTGGGTTACTCCACGGCGCAGATTGGAAAGTGGCATCTTGGCTATGGCAGCAGAAAACCTGCGGTTTTTACCGAAAAGCTCTCCCCCGGGCCTAATGATATCGGGTTTGACTATCACTTCGGTCTCCCGCAAAACTTGGATGATATGCTGCGTGTCTGGATTGAGAACGATGCTGTTTACGGCTTACGCTCTAAGAAAGTTAGTTCCTATGCGAAGAGCTATTATGGTCAGCCCTATATGGGTTACGATGCGCCTCAGCGTTGTCGGGAAGAGGCCAGCGAGTATCTTACCGAGCGCGCTGTTGCCTGGCTGAAGGAGCAGAGTAAGGAGCAACCTTTCTTTCTTTATTTCGGAAGTCCGGCCACCCATCATCCGATTGTGCCATCGGAACGGATGCGTGGAAAGAGTAACTGCGGAGCTTACGGTGATTTTATTCAGGATCTTGACTTCTCTGTTGGGGAGATTGTCAGAGTGCTTGAGGAGACTGGTATGATGGAGAAAACTATTTTTCTTTTCACCTCTGATAATGGCTCTGACATCCCAGGCGAGGAGAGCCGTCCAGAGGGTCAGGCGATCAAAGCCGGGCTGAAGTTAAACGGTGGTTACCGCGGTGACAAGCATACCATCTACGAGGGCGGCGGACGGGTTCCACTGCTTGTGCGTTGGGATGGCAAGATCAAGCCCGGCTCTGTGACAGACCGGATGGTGAATGTGGTTGACATCTTCGCCACGCTTGCGGAGTCTGTGAACGGCTCTCCTGTTGAACTGGCGGATGCCATTGACAGTAGCAGCTTCGCGCCGACGCTGCAGGGAGTCAAGCAGGAACCGCGTCAAGCGATGGTCGGTACCAATGTAGCTGGATTGCAAGCCATACGGGATGGCAAATGGAAATATATTGACCCGAAGTTTCCCGATTCCACACCGGAAAAAATGCGCAAGGCCTTCAAAAAAGAGGCTGTGGCTGCCTTATATGATCTGGAGCGTGATCCGTCAGAGCAAGAGAACCGGATAGGCGATCATCCAGAGGTGGCTCAGCGGCTGGGAGCAATACTCAATCAGTACCGTGCAGGTCTCGGCTCCCGCTAGTCGCTTACCAAAGGGCAAGAGATGTTGCTCCTTAAGAACATGTTGTCGGTGCCCTAATCCTAATCTTAACTACGAAACATACTAAAAATGTGATAAGGGTGTGCTTGGCCTATTTTTAACTACGAATAACACGAATCTCCGCGCATAGATAAGATCACTTTGAAGAGCATGATTGCACCTTCATCCATAGCATGGGCGAACGTCCGTCGTGCACTATCCCGCGTCCGTTCCGACAGGCTGTCAATGTACTCGGCCGATGGGTAGGCCCGCACCAGCTTGTTGACGATGTCGCATTCAATCACAGGATGTTTTTCCGCATGCTCCTCCCATGCCTGTATAATTGTTGGCCAGAAATATTCTATCTCTTTTGTGTAGTCTCGTATTTTTACCTTTCTGAGCCAATGAATTGGCTCGGTGCCCTTTGCTCTTCGCTGCGATTCATTTTAGCGGAACGCGCACGTTTTTGTCAAAAGCGATAATAGAGTAGTGCAAGCAAGATGCTTGCACTACTTCATTATCGCTTTCAGGGTCACATCTCAGTAATTCGCTTTGGAGCAGAGCCTAAAGGCTGAACAACAAACCTTACGGGGCAGCCGTTTGTTGTTCACGCTTCAGCGTGCTCTTTGCTTTGTATCCTCTGTGAGGGATAAAATTTAATTGTTCTCTCTTAACGCTGCTTTAGAATGTCAGACCAAGGCCGAGAACGTAACGGTAATCGGTTTTGTCCCGGCCAGTCGCGGGTTTTGCATCGTGCTCCAGGGATGCTTTGGCTTCAACAATCCAATTTCCGGTGAGTTTGGTCCTGATGCCGATATCAGCATCAACCAGATAGTAGTCGCTTCGCTCAAGGCTGGGCAGGTACTCCACGTTATGGAACGCCTTGACATACTCGTTGAGCGTTTTATCAACGTGGTATGCCAGACGGCTAGACATGTGCTCACGTGTGTCATCCGGATCGGTGTATTCCGCGTAAACGTAGGTGAAGCCGGCCTCTGTGCTGAAGTTGAGGTCAGCGCGCTCAATCCACTGATAACCATAACCGACACCGGGGGTCAGGCGCATATCCAGGTGGCTGATACGGTCTTTCTCGTAGAGGACGTTGCCGTAGAGATAGGACTTCTCACCGACAAAATAATCATATTGGCCTTTCAGGAACCAGTTGTCGTCGGTTGTATTATCCTTTCCAGTGCTCTTATTACGCTGTTTGTCATAGCGATATCCAGCTCCAAGCAGGATGCGGTCATCCTTACGGCGCAGCTGCGCGTCGGCATCGATTGAGGCACTGTCGCTGTGAGTGTTGCCGCGGTTGAAGGTTGCGCCCGCGACCACGCTGCCAGTCCATTTCGGGGTTTTGGGGTTAACGGCTGCCATCTCTGTGAGCAAGATTGAAGAGCCGTCGGTCAGTGTCACGCGTCCTGCTTCTTCGGCGGCGGTTGTGGCGGATTGTGTAAGCGTCCCGTCAGGGCTCTTGATCGTGATCGGCTCGTCGGTCGCAAAGGTCTGGATATCCTCCATTTTTAGAGTTAATTTTCCAGCTGCGGCGGAGTTGAAGGTCATCTTCCCGTCAGCAACGCTGATGACCTTGCCGGTCAACTTATCGCCGGATTTAAACACCACCACATCAGCGCAGAGCGTTGAGGCGGCTACCAGGATTGCAGTTGTTAGCCCATAATGTCTATTCATTCTTATGTCCTTTTTTGTTTGTTTGCTTGCTTTTGTTAAAACGGTTAAAGCGATTCAAGCAGTTCAACCGGTAAAAGTGTTTACCAGCCACTGCCGCCGGGGGTGCGCATGCTGCCCCCGTTTTGGAGCAGGGCCCAGACCCGGGCGGTGTAGTCCTGGTTTTTTTTGACATAATCCTTACGTTCAAGCCCCTGGATGGCAGCTGGCATCTCAAGGTATTTGATGCCGTCCAGCGCCCAGAAGCCATGTGGATCAGTGACAGCGTTTCGGGTCTCCTTGACAAGGATTTCACAGGCGCGCTCTTTATGTCCCAGGTTGCCGATGGTTATGGCGGCATTGATACGCACGGATGCTGCGGGGTCGGAGAGCGCCAGCTCGGCCACCTCGCTATAGGTCGGCGCGGCTGTCGGGCCTAACATCCGCAGGCCCATCACACCCCAGCAGCGCAGGGTTTCGTTGCTGCTTCGGAGTGCTTGGCGGCATAACGGCAGATTGGCGGAGTGGCGCAGGGGGATCTGGTTGGCCAGGTTGAGGATCTCCGGCAAAGGGTAGTTCCTGGAATCCTGCGCGAACTCATAGATGGTGGGGCCGGATCGATTTTGGTCAATCTCGGCCATCAGGGTCTCCGGCATAAAGCCGAGATCGCGGCAGGCCAGGATCTCGCGGTCCAGCTCGCGTTGCAGGGTGGCTAGTTTGGCCGCGGCTTGCGGGTCGGAGACCAGGTTGGCGATTTCATGCGGATCAGCCATGGTGTCGTAGAGCTCTTCGCAGGGTTGGTTCTGAAACTGGGCACTTTGGGCCGGGGAGGTGCGTCCCTGCTGGAAGGCTTTGAACTGGGCTTGCTGCCCCTCCTGATACCATATAAAGCGCAGCATCTGATAACGGGGGCGGTCAGGGTGGTAGTTGCGGATATACTTCCAGCGCCCGTCGGTGATGGCGCGGCGCAGGTCGGTGCACTCATCAAAGCGGTCGGAGTAGAGCAGCACATATTGGGGAGCGGGCTCAACGCTCTCGCCGAGGAAGACGCTGCCAGCGTAGTGGGGCGGGATTTTTGCGCCGCAGAGAGCCAGGAAGGTGCGCGGCATATCGAGAAACTGTGTGAGGCGTGAGCTGGTCGAACCCGCAGGGCCGGGGGCGAGGCGCTCCCACTTTTTCGGGCAGTAGACAATCAGCGGCACGCGTGTGCCGCTGTCGTGGAGGTAGCGTTTGCTGCGCAGAGTGATACCGCCGTGGTCGGAGTTGTAGATCACGACGGTGTTCTCAGCCTCACCGAGCTGCTCCAGCTCTTTGAGGATGGCTGCAACCTGTTTGTCCATCAGGTCAAGGCAGTCGTACATGCGCTGCCAATCATAAACAGCCTCAGGTGTCCGCAGCTGGTAGGGGGGGAGTTTGATACTCTCGGCGGCCACGCGCGGCCGGGCGGGAATCGTTTTGTTTTTTAGGTGGTTCTGCACGGTTTTCGGGAAAACACAGCTTTCGTGGCTGACCGTGATATTGAAAACAGCGAAAAAGGGCTGGCCCGGCTGACGGTTTTTGTAGTGGGCCTCCTTACCGCATTGATCCCAGATATTACCTTGAAAAGAGCTGGTGTTGTAGTCGGTTTTGCTCTGATTGGTGACATAGTAGCCGGCTTGACGCAGGAGGGTTGGGTAGGGGGTTAGTTTCTCAGGCACCCGGTACTTGCAGCGCATATGCGGGATCCCGGCTGAGATGGCCGGCATGCCGAGGATCCAGGAGCTGCGCGCCACAGCGCAGACCGGGGCGTTGGCAAAGAAATTTTCATAGCGCACGCCGCGCGCGGCCAAGGCATCGAGGGTGGGCGTTTGCGCGTTAGGATCGTTGTAACAGCCAAGAAAACGACCGTTGTCCTCGCTGGTGATCCAAAGGATGTTAGGTCCGGCAGGTTTTGCGGCGCTTGAGTCGGGATTGGCAATCTGCGGCTGCGCTGCGGCCGGGTTGGCAAAGGAGGTGGATGCGGCCAAGGCAAGCAGCATGGAGCCCGCTAAAAATGGTGAGAGCAGAGAGATAACTCCTGTTTTCATAAATAAAACCCTTTAAATGTGAATTAATAAGCTGCATTATGGAGAGTTTATAATAGAATGACAATTAAAATATGAGTAATCTTGATGTAAAACAGCGATAAATAGAGATTTGTGCAAATATTGATAAAAACGCCTTGCCCGTATCAATTTCGGCATGTTACTATTAGACAATCTCTGCGTAATTTTATCTTTAATTAACCCGGAGTGACCTGATTTGATAGGAACTGACTGAAATGCTTGAGTGTTTGGATTTGAAAAAAATGATTAATTCTGTCTCTGCCAGCCGCGTGAGTCTCTCTGGAACGTGGGCTCGTTATCTGTTTATGTTATGTTTTGCCCTGGTTTTGAGCATGGTTCTGAGTGGCTGCGGTTGCGGGCGCAAGAAGAAACCAACCGAGGTTGAACTGACCCAGCACGGAATTCCGGTGGCGGTCAGCCGCATGAATGACAAGGAGTACCTTGCGGCCCTCAACCAACACCGTGAAGACCAGAAGGTGGTTGCCCGTGAGCGCAACGAGCTGGCTGAGAAGCTGAAAGCCTGCGCTGAGCGTGTTAAAGCCGGGCTTGCCGTCGATGTCAGCGAAGAGGATTTCAAAGCCGCTTTGGAAAAAGACGAAGAGTGGCAGAGTTGTAAGGAACATCAGGATACCCTTGATCAAAGGGTAAAGGATGAGTTAAGTGATGCGCGAGACACTGTTCGCGCGCGTTTGATCAAGGAACAGGTGGATGCTGCTGCATATAGCAGATAAAATTTTGAGTGTTAAGTGAAAAGACTTTTAAGTGAGAAGAATCACTCTAAAAGAGTTTACGTTATAACTGGAGAAAAAGTATGAACATGGGTGGAATTAAAAAAGTGACCAAAAAGTTGGCATTCCCTTTGATCGTGGCCACAGCCATGCTGGTTGGCTTCGGAGTGCAGGCGCAAACACTGACCAACGGCATCGCCAGTATCAGCTCTGATCAGGCGAATCAGCTTATCACGGCTGCAGGCCAAACAGCGGATATCAAAATCACGCTTTATGGTCACTATGAGTTGATGCCGGTTGTGACAACTCCGACAGGCCAGCCGCAAATTCGTATGATTGTGAACGGTAACGTGGCTTGGGCCACCCTGGTTGGTATCAGCCCGAACGCGAGTGCTGTTACGCCGCGTACAGAGGTCTTGTTCCGCTATACAGTAAAGCCGGGCGATATGGCCATGCCGTTGAGGCTGTATGGCAACGCCGGGGTTGGCGGTATGCCGGGCAACTCATTCCAGTTTCAATGGAATGGCTGGAAGATCTCCCAGGTGGGCTTCCCTTCCACAATCGCCAGATGGGTTTTTGATAACACCGGCTGGGTGACCGGTGATATTTATGACCCTGATTTCACTGCAGCCAATGTCAAGGTTCAGACACTCAAGTTTGTCGATGCTTACAGCCCGACCTTCGTGGCAGCCACTGAGACAGCCAACTGGCGCGTCTCAAGCGTCAACGCAATTGAGTCTGCATCCGTCGATTTCTATGTCTGGCCAGCTGATTACAGCGTGGTTCAGATGGGCGCAATCCCGAACCAGCCTTTGCTGGTCAGCATGCCCACCGGTTCAACAGAGGTTGACTTCTCGATTCGCGGGCTGGCAGTCGGCTCCACCCATATCTATCTGCAGCGCACATTCGACTACAACAACAACACCAGCTTAGGTGTCACGAATTATATCCGGCGCACCATCACCGTCACAGCGCCTCCGGAACCAACGGTCAGAGTTGTGATGGTTGACAATGGCGGCGACAACATTACCATGAACGAGAGTGGTATTTTAAGCACAGGCAACCTCAGGGTTGAAATCTCCGAGCCCTACACCTCCGATGTTTACGTGCAGATCAGCGGTAAGATCGCGGGCACACCTCAGAGCAGCGTCACCTTCGCATCCGATCCCTTTATTCTCCGTATTGCCGCGGGCGACACTGTCTCGCCTGACTCCAAATTCAATGTCCCTGATGGCACGCTGCTCAGCGGGGCGACCGGTGTGACACTCACACCCGTGATCCAGGATGTGGCCGCTAAAGCCCACTATGTGCGCGTGCGTGAGGCCACAGTTTATGTGAATAACACCAACCCTGTGATCACCCGTCCGGTGAGCACTGATCTGCTCAATGTGACCCGCGGTGTGAGCACAGCCTTTGACTTTACGGTGGTGGATGTTCCCGCTGACCGTGCCAGCATGATCACCCGCTGGAATTTTGGTGATGGAACAGCGGAGCTGGTTGTGACCGGCCATGTTGGGCAGGCTTTCCATACCTACGTTACCACCGGCAACAAGGTTGTCAAGGTTCAGGCCCAGGATAAAGATGGCGCGCTCTCAACCGAGGTGCTGTTCAATGTGAGTGTCACGCCCCCGCTGCCACAGCCGAGCGTAACAATTGTGCCGGACAAATTTGTTTACAATGAGACCACCACCAACGCCACAGGCGAGCTGCGGGTTTATCTCTCTGAATCCTTTGGCGAGGATGTCTGGGTGCGTATTATGACCGATCCGGCTGTTCAGGCTAATGTCGTTCTTTCCACCACCAACGCCTTTCGGATTGCTGCCGGTACCACCAACTTCGCCAATACAGTGCGTTTCTCGCTGGTTGACGGCACACCTTTCAGCGCGCTGACCGGCATCACGTTCAAGCCAGTTGTGACGAACAGCTTTGCTGCCGCGCACTACACTGATCTCAAAGAGGCAACCATCTTTGTAAACAACGTCCCGCCAGTGATCATTCGGCCCAAGGCCTCCAACCTGGCGCTGCCTGCTGACCCGACATATGGTTACGACCGGATTCCGATGGGAGCGCCCTTCACCTTCACGCACGAAGTGTTTGATGTGCTTGCAGACCGGGCCTCTATGAAGGTTACCTGGAATTTCGGCGATGCCACCTCCATGGTTGCAATCGGCGCGAACGGGACGGTCTCGCATACCTTCACCTCGCTCGGCAACAAGATTGTCAGTGTGCAGGCTGAGGATAAAGATGGCGATATTTCCACTCTGATTGAATTTAAAGTCACGGTTGTGGAGCCGCCGCCGCCGCCGACGGTCAGAATTCTGACCCCGGCCTCGGTGATCTATGAGGACTCTGATCCGCTGAGCAACTATATCACGGTTTTCCTGACCGAGGCCTTCACCAACACGGTGGTGGTGAACTTGACCATGGATATTCCGAATATTATTGCTCTGAGCCAGAGCCAGGTGGTGTTTGGCGTTGGTGAAACCGCCAAGGATGTTTATTTCACCACCCTGGACGGCACCGCCGCCTCACTGGCACCCGGGGTTAGGATTACGCCGGCTGTGATCGCCACGCCGGCATCGGTTGCACGCTATGCCACCCTTGAGCATGGTTATGTGCGCGTCAGGAACGTTGATCCTGTGATCATCACTCCGAATGCTCCCCTGTTGCCGGGGCCCTCATACACAGTGCCGCAGGGTACCCCCTGGAACTACTTCTGGAATGTCAAAGATGTACTCGCTGATCGTCCCAGCATGCAGGTGACTTGGTATTGGGGTGACGGTGTGGTTGAGACCAGAGCCGGCGCCAGCGGCTCCATTGCTCATACCTATAATATGCTTGGCGAGGCCTTTGTGACGGTTGTCGCGGTTGATAAAGATGGCGGGCGCTCAGAGGTGCGGTTCAGTATATTGATTCTACCGGCCAAGGTGGTGAACGTCACACCGATCGGCCCCAACCTGGAGGCCTCTTACTACGGCGCGGCTGGTATCGGCAATGGTATTGTTGTGTCCAGGGCTGCGCGCAGTTGGGAGAATCGTAATAACGTTTATATCTTCAACTACGACCCCAATGTTCAGTCAGCCACGCTGGAGGCGATTCCGTATAAAGCGGGGAACTCCTTCTATACCGTGATTAATTATGATCGCAATGGCATTCCCTCCAATGGCAGAAACTTTATTCATGACAGTTTCTTCTATGTCTGGGTAGGCGCGGACCAGGGGCTTCCTGAGGCCAAACTGGTTCCTTCGACCACCACCCCGACCACCGCGATCACGCTGCCCGAGGTTCAACAGGGCGACAACAACAGTGTCTCCAGTGTTGAAATCCGCGATGTGCAGGCAATCTTCTCGCGTGAGTGGCGGACCGCGGATAACATGGGTGATATCAACCTGGATGGTATTCCCGACAAGATTGCTCAGGCCTACGGCCTGCCTGCCGCAGTTGCCGGCACAGTTGCCAACCCGGGCGGCATTCCCGATGATTTGCTGGATGCCAGGGGTTTCAACGGCGATGAGGACTATCTGCCGATAGTCAACAGTGGCAATATCGCGAATGTTTTCGCGCCGATCGGTGATCCTTTCACCGCCTTCCTAGAGGTGCGTGGCTTCCACCCCGGACTGAACAACCATGTTTACGGCAGTGATCCTGACGGCCCCATGGATGAGCCGGGCGCGGACGGCACGCGCGGCGGCACCAATCCGCTGATGGAGGATACCGATGGCGACGGCTTCCCGGATGGCTGGGAGTACTACTTCTGGTACAACGCGAAGTTTCAAGATTTGACCGGTGAGTCTTACAATCCACAGAATGTGGCACAGGGAATCCCGATTGGCTCCAAAGTCATTGAGCTGGCCTTTGATCCTCTGACACCGGCGATCGACCCTGTGACCGTCGGCTCAGCGGTCAACCGCGACCTTGATAATGATGGCTTGACCGACCTCGAGGAGCTGGTGTTAGGCACCAACCCAGTCCACTGGGACACTGATGGTGACGGCATGGCTGACGGCTGGGAGGTGATGCGCGGCTTGAACCCCAATGATGGCCGCGATGGCCTGCTCCCTGCTATGAACAACCCTGACGGCGACTACATGGCCTACGCCTCGGTGACCCGCCAGTGGGTAACTGTTGTCGGCGGCGGCGTGACCAATAACTTCCTGGCAGTGGGCGCCTCCGAGGGCGAAACCGCGGGAACATTCAACCGGTGGTACCACTACGGCGACGATAACGCACCGCTCGCAGTCGGACGCCCCTACGAGTTGCAGCCAGGCGAGGCTGTGATCGAGATCGCGGCTGAGGATGTCGATGCCCTGATACTGCACTTCCAGGTACGTGACGAGTTTGGCTTTGATCCGCGTACCGCGTGGACCGCTGTGATTGACCCTGGTCGTTTTGCCGGTACCGGCGTTGCGGGCGGGGCTCCCAACACTAAGCCCTTCACCTCAGTGGACGAGTATCTGCTGATGAAGTTCATGTCAGAAAACCGGTTGAATGGAATCGGCGCCAACGTGCCGGCCACACAAGCTGCTTGGTCAGCTTGCTCCACGCATCCTTTGACACCGGACACTGATGCCAGCCCCGCTGGTGTTGACAGCCTGCCTGACGGCTGGGAGCTTTATGTGATGACCAGGCCCGGAACCCGCAATGTTGTGATCTCCCCCTGGAACATTCTGGACAGAGATTTTGACATGGATCTGGGAGCGCCTCCTGGTGACGGACTGAATGTCCGGCGGGAGTATGCCGGACTCTACTCCAGCGCACAGTATGCTAATCCAGGTTTGTATGGCACTGTTGCCATGCCCGGCGTTGTTTCAATCACACCGAGCCCGGAGGATCAGCAGTGGGTCAATAAATTCTGGCCCACCGATCCCTGGAATAAGGACACCGATGGTGATGGTCTGATCGACTCGGCTGAGAGAGCCTTTATCTATGGCAATCCAGTTGACAGCGGCGGCTTGTGCACCCCTGGCGGCGGCTTGAACCCCAACTCCAAGGACACCGATCGCGACGCTCTGCCTGACGGCTGGGAGTCGCAGTTCGCCGGAACACCGGTGGCAAACGATGGCTCTACAACCCTGCCGCCCGCCCTGCCAGGCCAGCCAGCTGCGCCTGTGGCGATGGTGATCACCAACGGCATGGACGGCACAGTAGTTGACTGGAATCAGGATTGGGATAATGACGGCCTGAAAAACTATCAGGAGTACTGGACCCAGGCAGTGCGCAGCTACCGCTATGATGTGCCCGAGTCTGTAGTGCCCATGGATATAACCTTCGATGTCTCAGTCTTCTTTGTAGAGATCACGGAGCCGTGGGATATTGCCCGTTATCCGTGGGGCCTGGACCAACCAGCCTCCTGGCTGATGCCGCCTGTAACCGGGATGTATGTCTCAACTGACCCGCGGAATCCAGACTCCGACTTTGACGGCATGGATGATTTCTACGAGGTCTATCACGGTTTGAACCCGATACTGGGCATTGGGCCGGATGGCGATCGTATTGCCACTGCCTATGACCATGCGGTTTCAGCCTACGCGAATCCCTTCTACTTCGCCCTGAATGGCCTGCCCATGAACTTCCAGCTCTATCCCTGGCTGGCTGGTCTGCCTGAGGCTGACTGTGATGGTGACGGCTTGGTGAACTTCGAGGAGATGCTCCTTGCCAACCCTGCGGCAGCTCCCAACTACAACACCGATCCTTCACCGCTGTGGATGACCGATTACACGAACCCGAACAGCCATACATACAAGTTCTATCACAGCGGCTCCATGTTCTTCTGGCCCGGTACGGCGAATAACCGCGCGATGGTGGCGATGAGTCATTACTCCATGTTTGAGATGGAGATCAATGAGGGCTATGACACCGATAACGACGGTCTCTCTGATAAAGCCGAGCTGGTGCACTCGCGTAATCCGCTCTCAGACCCGCGTGATCACGATGATCCGATCCGCCGGCAGGCGATCTGGTTCAGCGGCACTAATTCAGCTGCCAGAACCATCACCAGCCACAGCCATGATCTCTGGAGTTTCCGTAGCTTCACCGCTGAATGCTGGGCCCGCCCGGAGCTGATCAATAGACACCAGGTGATTTTGGAGCGCTCGGTGCCGCTTGCGCCGAGTGATATGAATGACACCCTGGCCATGCGCGACCGCAAGACCTTCCAGATCGGCATTGCCGCTGACGGACGGGTTTACGCGATGTTTGACGGCTCCGGCTCTGAAGCGCATGACCACCACACCTCCACGGTTGTGGCCTACGGCCCCACGCTGGTGCCGAACACCTGGACGCATATTGCAGCCCGTATGGATGGGGCCGCCGGAAAATTTGACATTCTGGTCAATGGCGAGCTCTACCAAACAATTGACACGCAGCTGATTCCCGCGACAGGTATGATCGCCGCTGAAATGGGGCCTGGCGGTACCCCGGTCGCGGTCTATGACTACGCTGGAACGATCGTGGTGGGCGCCTCTGACTTGGCACCTGATGAGTCTGTGCTGACGCAGACCTGGGAGGGTTACGAGCTCTTTTACCAGGGCTTTGTGGATGAAGTCCGAATCTGGGATGGAGCCCGCTCTCTCAGTGAGATCTATGATGATATGAGTGTGCGTTACACACGTGAAAAACTGGAAGAAAACCGCCGCAAGGTGCGCTTTGAAATGTTCCTGGGCGGATCACGTGTGATGGATGCTCCCTCACAGCTCTCTCCTGAGCTGCTCTATCACTACACCTTTGATAACATCTTCGGTGGTGATGACCCGGCCACGGTTGCCACCGCGCCGCGCGGGTTTAACGACCCGGCTGTCGCGATCAACCGGATTCCGGCGGCTGACGCAGACGCGCTCGGCTTTGGCCAGTCGCCGGTCACCAGCACGGTCTATACCGACTATCAGTATCTCTCGCTGATTGAAAACAGTGTGGCGCATATGCCGGACTTTGGCGGGATCTGGAATGTGGACGGCATTGTACAGGTCAACCTTAGCGACACTGTCGCGGACTCTGTCTACTGGTCAGAGTCCGCCGCCGGTGGAGTGCCTGCCAGCAATGTCTTCCCCAACAAGAACAATCCCTATGGCATCAGCTGGGTGATCAGTGATACTGATCCGCTGAACGCTGGCTTCAGTTTTGCCAGTGATATGCTGCCGCTCGGTGGCGCCTTTGCCAAAACTGTGGCTGAGATGTGGGATGGACACGGCCCCAGCGCACCCTGGCTCGAGACCGGAGTTGACAGCAACTCGGATGGCCTGCCGGATTGGTGGATGGCCTCCACAGGCACAGTTGGCGGATGGAGTGATCTCTACCCGGATAACAGCGGACGCACCAATGGTGAGATGTACCAGCGCGATATCGCGCACGGCGCCACCCCCGGAAATCCGAGCGGTGTCGGCGGCTTTATCCAAACCGCCGACCAGGATGGCGATGGACTGCCGGACTGGTGGGAGGATATTTACTCACTGGATAAACGCAGCGCCGTCGGCTTGGACGGGGCGAGCGGCGATCCGGATCGCGATGGTCTCTCCAACTTGGCTGAGTACCTGATCTCTGAGGTTTACCAGTTCCGTTATTTGAGCCCGCGCCTATTTAAAACAGCGCCGGGTCAGAAATTCTCGGACTACTTCATGAAAGAGGGCGCCATGACCTTTGGCGCAATGTTCACCGACCATGACTTCATTGAAGACTACTGGGAAGATCTCTACGATCCGTACTACATCAACAGCTTTGTCTATGATGCGCATGAGGATAATGATGAGGACGGCTGGTCAAACTGGGCCGAGGCCCGCTACGCCAGCGCGTACCGCAACATTCATCCTGACTCCATCACCACTCTGCTGCCAGCCATGGCATCGATCAACGAGTACCCCATACCCGTGATTGAAACAACGCTCAGATACGATGGATTCCAGACAGGCGGAAACCTGGTGATCAAGGCCTACACCAAACCAGAGATGGATGGTAAGCCTGATGCAACCTACACCTACGTCTACAATGCCGCTGGCAACGCCCAGAGCACAGATACCTACGCGCTCGGCGCAATGCATGCTAAACGCTATGTCGTGACCTTGAGCCCAGGCGCAGTTGTCCCGGGCTCAATCCGGATGACCTTCACAGACACCTGGAATGGACAGACCGCTGACACTGGCAACGATGCAGACGGCAAGGTCTATGCAACAGCCCTGGCAGGTTACAGCATACAAATCGGTACCATCAATTATGTTACTGGCGAACTCGATATCGATCTCTCGGTATACGGTGACAGTTATATTCGCGGCGCTGGATGGGATGACGCTCTGCCGTTTGAACAGCAGAACCGCGACAACTACCTGTTACTCGAGGCCAGCAGCGTGAATGTAACCTACTCGATTAACCTCAGCAGCACCTGGCCCAAGAAACTCTATCTGGGTAAAGCCTCGCAAGGCTATGTCAAGGAGGGGCTGAACTACTTCTTCGCCTTCCTCGACCTGGATGCCAGCGGCACCTGGAATGCTGGTGAGCCCTGCGGCTTGCCCGAGCAGTTTGCCACGGATATTGGCTGGGATCGCAATCAGATGGCGATTGAGCTGACAGACTACCGCGCCGGCTATCTGCGCTTGGACCTGACAACCGGTCTGCGCTCCGAGGACGTTCTCTTCGGCCTGGCTGGCGACATTGGCGGCGGCGGCGGCGTTAGTGGTGCAAGCTCTGCGCAGCGTGTTCAGATTCTGCGCACACGAGCGGGCGGCACAGGTACCAGCAAGATGGTGCTGAACCGTGAGATTACAGCTGACCGCACCTACATCCATGAGGGCGACCTCCTGGCGCAGGGTGACTTGGCACTGGACTGGGATATGAGAAACTCGGGTGTCGCGCCGACCACACAGGGCACGGTCTATGAGGTCTATGTGGGCGGACGTTCGGATGCCACCAACGGAGCTGTTCTGGTCCAAACCTTTACCAATGCCTTTGATCAGCCGCAGATTAAGGCTGTGAGCACCAAGCCGATCCACGGCAGCTATGTTTACACCTCACGCCCGATCTTCCGCTGGACCATGCCGGATAACTATCCCGCATTTGCGATTGAGATCAAGAAGGGGTCACCCACTGGACCGACAGTTTACACCAGCGGGGCGATGAAAGCGCCCTCACGTGACATGAACACTGGCGAGTACATCTGGGAGGCGCCGATCCATGCCGGCAATCTGCTGCCAAGCGGCCACCTCTTTGCAAACAATACTGTTTACGCCTGGCGCGTGAGCAGCCTGGATGCGAAGTTCACCGCAACTACCGGCGGTGCGGCAACCGGCTGGTCGGAGTGGAAGATGTTCCGTCTGGATGTCAATGCCCCGATGCAGTCGTCGGGCTACGGTATGATCGAGGCAACGGTCAAGTACTTCGGCCCTGCCACAGGTAATCTGGCGCAGCGCGTCAAGGTTGCAGCCTACACCACCCGGGACTTTACCGGTGTGCCGGTAGCGCAGTATACCTTGGCCGGCCATGAAACCGCGACCTTGATTGACCAAAGCACGACCAATATCAACGCAGTCCTGCGCGGTCTGACACCGAGCCAGTTTGCTGGTAAATACTACGTGATGGCCTACATTGACTCGAACAACAATAACGTGCGCGATGTCTGGGAGTCATGGGGCTATGCCAACTACTACGGTAAAAACGTGCTGATTGACACAGAAGGGGCGCAGAGCGGCTCCATCTTCCGGGATCTCTTCGGAGGTACCATTGCCCCCTATACGGCAATGCCCTGCACTGTCGAGATGAATACCAAAACACCCAGGGTGATGGTCATCATTGAAGATACAGATGTTGACCAGGATTGGTTCCCGGATGCTTGGGAGTTTGAAATGAATCCAGGCACTGAGTTCCTCGACAAAATCGGGGCCTCGGCCTCCTGGCCGACTGATATGGGCAACACCGAGGTTAACCCCACCCTCACCACTGGCGCATGGCCTGCAGGAACCATCGCTCTGTTGACCCTTGGCAGCACTGACTCTGATGGTGATGGCATCGACGACTTCAAGGAGCTGATCCTTGGAACCGATCCCTTTGCCGCCAACCCGCCTAAGGTGGTGGAAAACCTGCGCATGGGCCTGGGAGCCGAGGATGAGCTGAGGGTTGACCTGACCGGTCTGGCACGCGGCCAAAACGGTTTGGCACTGGACTGGAGCTTCGAGGTTGAGCGCAAAGACTCCAACATCAGCCCGGCCATGCTGCAGCTGATGTCAGCCTCGGCGGATGGCCAAGTCGACTACTTTGTTGATTATAAGTACTCGCTCTCTGATCCTGATTGGGTCACGGTTAAATCCGGCAGGGTTAAGCTGGAAAACACTCAGCCCCTGGTGGACGAAATTACGAACTCCGCGGAAATCAGTGAGTTCCAAGGGTTCTTCCGTGTGAGAGTGGGCAATTGATAGAAACCGAACCGGTTGCGGGCTGGGAGCGCAACCGGCAGGTTTTAGGGTTCAGTGTTAAGGCATGCAAGTGAAGCGTGTTATATTGAACACTCTCTGACACGCCGCATCATAACTAAAGTTGAGAAAACCATGAAGTTATTAAGAGCCAGTGCCGCCGCATTCATGATGCTGGCAGCCGTTTTTGTGCAGACAGCGTTTGCCGCCCCATTTGCCAAGATTGTTGAGTTCACCCAGCCGACTGGGCAGACGGTGCAGCTTTGGGGTGAGGGCGATGATTTTCGCGCAGTCTTCGAAACACTCGACGGCTACACCGTCATGTTTGATAAGGCGCTTAAAGGCTATGTCTACGCGGAACTCAATGCAGATGGCAGCGAATTGCTCTCCACCGGCGTGCTCGTGGGGCAGAACCGACCAGCCGGCCTGCAGCAGCACCTGCGCATCAACCCCGAGGACGCTCAGCGTCAGGCGCATGCCCGGCAGGAACTCTGGGAGCAGCAGACCGGCCTGCGTGAACGCTGGCGCGCCCTGAAACGCGAACGTCACAACTACGAGCGCGCGCTCGCTGACGGCCCCTCTCTGATGGCCCCGCCGCGCACAGTCGGCGCGATCACCGGTATTACCCTTTTAATCGATTTTGA
The DNA here is from genome assembly GCA_028686345.1 of Kiritimatiellia bacterium. GTDB lineage: Bacteria > Verrucomicrobiota > Kiritimatiellia > RFP12 > UBA1067 > M55B167. Next base: position 39,680 of record JAQUCE010000018.1, on the reverse strand, counting down.
CGATGACCCGCGGGTTGTTACACGCGAGGAGATAGAGAGATATTGCAACGCCGCGGGCTACAACGGTTACGGCAACAATGGCTCAGTGCGGGACTACTACCTCGATGTCTCCCAAGGCATGCTGGATTACAGCAATGTGATCACAGCCTATGTTCGAATTCCGAATACGCTCCACCGGAAAGCTTATTATGTGGATCCTTTGCGCGACGCAGGCGAGAGCGCCAACGAGCTGATTAAAGACGCGTTGACCATCCTGAAAGCGCAGCCCGATTTTGCGAGCGAGATCGCGCCGCTCATTGACCAGGCAACCTTGAACAATAGAGGCCAAGCCCTGGCGCTCAATGTCTTCTACACCGGCGGCAATGGCAATGTCTGGAGATATGGCCTCTGGCCGCATAAGTGGGCTCTCTATGAGATTGGTGAGCAGCAGATCACAGCGCGTACCTCGGTCTTCACCTATCAGATCACCAATATGGGCGATGGTCTCTCGATCGCGACCTTCTGCCATGAGAACGGCCACATGATCTGCGGTTACCCTGATCTTTACGATTACACGGATGCGTCGATCGGCGGAGCCGGCAAATTCTGCCTGATGAGTCACGGCGGTTTCGATAAAAACCCAGCCCAGTTCTGCGCCTATCTCAAGTACGCCTCTGGCTGGACCACCACTGTTGAGGTTGAACCCTTCACCTATGTTGAGGCCTCGGTGGCCAGCCGTATGAGCCACCCTGATTTTAATAAGATCTACCGGGCCGGCAAGCCGGGTGTTGATACCGAGTACTATCTCTTTGAGGCTCGCAGCCAGGCTGACCGGGATGCGCAAATTCCCGGGGCAGGCCTTTTTATCTGGCATATCGACGAGCTGGGAGACCGTGACGATCGGCGCTATGCGTATAATGACCAGCATCAGAACTACGAATGCTCGCTGGTTCAGGCCGACGGATTGTATCATTTCCAAAGGAATGTTAACTCCGGCGATAAAAATGACTCCTGGTACGCGGAGAACAATGCCGCGAACTATTCGAACCGCTTCAAAGACACAACCACGCCCAGCTCTAAATGGTGGGATGGCAGTAATTCCCGGATTCATGTTGGTGAGATCTCCTCGCAGGCGGATGTGATGACCTTCAGCTTCATCCCGCCGATACCAGTAATCCTGAGCGCGCAGGGGCCGCTGCCTTTTGGCCGCGAATGGGATCCCTATACATACACGATCGGTTTGACAGGCAGTTTCGGCCCGGTAACCTGGAGTGTGATCAACGGAGGGCTGCCCGCTGGTCTGACACTCGGAGTCGCGGATGGTGTCATCTCAGGCCTGCCAACCCAGGCAACCAACGCCTTCTTTGATGTGGAGGTCATGACCTCCTACAACCTCTCCGTTACCAACTCCTTCTCGCTCCAGATACTGCCTGTGCATACAATTCCCTATGAAGAAAACTTTGACGCAGACAGCGCCATGCCGGACAGTTGGAGGCAGGTGGCGGCGACCAATGCGTTGACCTGGAAGGTTCGCCAAAACAGCAACGGTTCCTTTCCGAAAGCAGCGCACACCCCGCTTAATATGGTTACGCTCATATCACTCACGTATGATGACTCTGTGACAAAACTGGTCACGCCGCGCCTTGATTTTGGCGAGGATGCCCGCGCTGGGCGCCTATCCTTCCGCCACCACATGGCAGGCTGGAACAACAGCCAGGATGAGCTGCGCGTGTACTATAAAACCGAGATGGAGGGGGAGTGGGAGTTGCTGGAAACCTACCTCACCAGCACCGCCACCTGGACCGAACGGATAGTTGATCTGCCTGAGATCAGCCGCTCGGTTTACATCGCCTTTGAAGGTACTGCCCGTTATGGCCACGGTATTTGCGTGGATACAATCAAGGTCTGGGATCCAACCCCGCCCTACGGATTTGTGACATCAGAGGCACTGCCAAATGCCGTGTTGAGTGAGTATTACGATCTGAGTTTAGTTGCTGAAGGCGGTTATGAACCCTATGTGTTCACCGTTGTTTCCAACTCTTTGCCAGTGGGCCTCTCGCTCGCGCCCTCCGGTCAGATTCAGGGGGTTCCAGGCAGCCTGCAGCGCGCACAGTTTGATGTTCAGGTGCAGGATGCCCGTGGCCAGACCTTGGTGAAAACATTCTCACTGGCAGTTATCAAGCCCTCGGTCAACCTCTTTGAAGAGGATTTTGAACACGGCGGACAGATTCCGTACTGGTGGAGTCAGAGCACAACCCCTCAGACCACACCCTGGGTTGCCAGGGGAGGCGGTTACAATCAACATCCACCCGCCGCGCAGGAGATGGCCTATAATGCGATGCTCTTTAACGGTACAGGAAACCCGCAGGATGCAGCGACATTCCAGGTGCAGACCAACCGACTGACTACTCCGATGATCAATCTGGGGCAGGCACCCGAGAATATAACCCTCTACTTTTGGCACCACATGGAGGCGTGGGGCAATGATCAGGACATTTTGAACGTCTATTACCAATCCACCATTGAGGGCCCGTGGAATCTGCTGGCCAGCTACACCCAGAATACTCCTCAGTGGACCCTGCGCGCCATTATGTTGCCGGATCCCTCCAGCACTTATACAATTGCCTTTGAGGGTATCGCCCGTTTTGGCTACGGTATCTGCATCGACAACATCCGTATCGCGGACCAGAGCATCGCGCCAATCATCACCACCGCAAGGGAGTTGCCCGATGGCTTGAAGGGCTTTGATTATACGAAGCAATTGGATGCCAGCGGCGGCGTTGCGCCCTATCTCTGGGAGCTGGCCGGCGGAGTGCTGCCAGCGGGCCTGACTCTCTCCACCGAAGGGCTTTTGAGCGGCGTGCCAACCGAGCTTTACCATAGCGATTTCTTTGTACGCGTGGTTGGGTTTGACGGACACACCACTACCAACAGCTTTAACCTACAGGTGCGCCCTGTGCGCGGCAAACCGTATTTCGAGGACTTTGAAAATAACGGTGCCATGCCTGTGGGCTGGACAACAGAAAATGTCTTTGGTAATGCCGAGTGGACCTTTGCGAATGGAACAACTGTTTCCGCACTGGATCGCAGCCCTGACTCCGCCTTCAGCGGTAACTGGAACGCCGTGATCCATAACTCCCAATCTCAGCCCGCAGTTAACAAGCTGATCTCACCCATGATCGATCTGGGCGGCGGCGTGACCAATGCAACCGTGACCTTCCGCCACCATATGACAAAGTCATATAGCAATCAGGATTGGTTGAAGGTCTACTACCGCAACTCACTCAACGGGCCTTGGGTTCAGATACAATCGCTCATCACGAATACCTTTGAGTGGACAGTGCGCACACTTGCTCTTCCCAATCCGACAAGCACCTACTTCGTCGCTTTCGAAGGTTGGGCACAAGGCGGTTTCGGAGTATGCATCGACGATGTGTATTTCAGCGGTTATTCACCCTCACCTTACAACGACTGGCTGCAGGGCTACTTCACTGAAGAGGAGATCAGCGAAGGGTTGCTCACCGGGCTCTATGACGACGCGGACAACGACGGCATCGATAATATCTGGGAGTTTGCCTTTGGTTTGAACCCCAACAGCTTTGATGCCTTCGGCACTCCAACCGGCGGCGTATTTAACCAGTACCTGCAGCTGACCTACCGGCAGAACATGGCTGCCATCGATTACTCGTTTGTTGTGGAGGCCTGCACCGACCTAAGCTTGGGTGATTGGAGCACCGACGATATCAACGAAGTTTCGCGGGTGGACATGGGCGACTATTGGAACGTGACAAAGCAACACGATGTGCCGGTTACCAACTACCCCACCCGTTTTATGCGCCTGAAACTTATTATTCACGACTAAAAAGGACTTATGCATCACGTAAATTTACTTGGTGTCCTAAAGTCGCAGTTTGGCTTTGATCAGTTTCGTAAAGGTCAATTAGAGACGATTGAAATCCTGCTGGCTGGTCGTAGTGCCGCGGCTATTTTTCCAACCGGCTCCGGCAAGAGTCTGTGTTATCAGCTGACTGCCCTGCTGCTGCCAGGCTTGACCCTCGTGGTCTCGCCGCTGCTGGCCTTGATGAAGGATCAGATCGATGGTTTGCAGGCTAAAAACATCAAGGCTGAGCGACTCGATTCCAGCCTGACCGAGGAAAAATACCGCGAGGTCTCAAACGCAATCCGGCTGAGAGAGCTGAAGATGCTGTTTGTCTCTCCGGAGCGGCTCACGAACGAACGGTTTCTTAACCTGATACGCGGCCAGCAGATCAGCTTGCTGGCAGTTGACGAGGCCCATTGTATCTCAGCCTGGGGTCATAATTTTCGACCTGACTATCTGAAGCTCGCTCAGGCAGTTGACTCGCTGAAGGTTGAGCGCGTTCTGGCACTGACAGCTACCGCGACCCCGAAGGTCAGCGATGATATGGCCAAAGCGTTCGGAATTCAGCCGAGTGATGTTGTCAATACCGGCTTCTACCGACCCAATCTCCAGTTCCGTGTCTCAGCCTGTCAGGCATCTGAGCGCGAACAACTGCTTGTCAAACGCTTTAAAGAACGTCCCGCTGCCCCGGCAATTGTGTATGTGCATCTTCAGAAAGATGCTGAACATATCGCCAATCTGCTGCTTGCAAATGGGTTTAATGCCGCGCCCTATCATGCTGGGCTGCCGACAGAGCAGCGCACCGCCACTCAGGAAGCTTTTATGGCAGGGGATGTACCTGTCATCTGCGCCACAATTGCATTTGGAATGGGCGTTGATAAAGCTGATATTCGATATATCTATCACTATCACCTGGCCAAGGGATTTGAGAGCTATCTCCAGGAAACCGGTCGCGCCGGTCGTGATGGGGCACCTGCTATCTGCGAATTGTTCGCCTGCATTGATGATTGCACCACGCTTGAGAACTTTGTCTATGGCGACACCCCTGACCCCGCCAGCATTGCCTCGCTCGTGGATGAAGTTCTTGACGCAGGGGCGGAGATCGACATCACCGCCTATGAACTCGCGCGCAGACACGATATCCGTCAGCTTGTTGTCAGTACCCTGCTGACTCATCTGGAGTTGTTCGGCATCCTTAAATTTGAGGGTTATTACTACAGTGATGTCCGTTTCGAATCCCATCACCAGGGGAGAGAGATTCTCGCTCAATACAGTGACAAACAGGGTGCTTTTCTCCGAAAAATGTTCGCCTGCTGCCATAAGGCGCGTAAGTGGATCACGCTTGATGTTAATGCCGCTGTTGCCTCCACCGGGCAGCCGCGCGATGTTGTGCTGCGAGCACTCGAAAATCTAGAGACAAACCACCACATCACCCTCCAGATGTCCGGCTATCGCCAACGCTTCAGAGGCCTTCAAACAGGCGTTAACCGCGCTGAACTCTGCCGGAAGCTGAGCGCCCTGTTTTATGAGCATGAGGCGCTTGAGATCAATCGAATTGATGCTATGGTTGCCTATGCCCAGGAGACGAGCTGCCTCACCAACGCCCTGCTCTCCTACTTCGGTGAGCCCATCTCTTCCTGCGGACATTGCGGCATCTGCATGGGTGATGTTCCTGTCATACTCTCTGAACGCCAGGGAGCGACAATCAAACCAACGATCTTATCGGAGATAGCTGCCCTTGCCAGGGAGTATCCCGCAGAGCTGAGCCAGCCGCGCCAGCAAACCCGTTTTCTTTGCGGCCTTAACTCACCGGCTGTTAGTGCTCAGCGCACGCTGCGCGGAAATCCGCTCTTCGGCGCCTGCCGACATATCCCCTTCAAGCACTTGTTGAATCAGCTGGCGGTCGAGCAATGATTTATGGGGCGTCCGGGGTGCGCCCTTCACGAACCTGCTGCAAAATGCCGCTGGTAGAGCGGCTGCTACACCGAACGACAACCCTTGCATTCCGCAGTGCAGCGCATGTGTAGCAGTCGCTCTACGGGCGACATCGGTTGGCGATGATGTGCCACGCTAGCGGATTACGATTAAAAACCCCGCCCTTGGAAATCGTCCACCAGCATCGTCGTCGCCATCGTTAACCGACCGCTGAAATCCAAAATCCAAAACCCAAAATCCAAAATCTAAAATTCGCGCCTCGCGCGGATCTAGTCTCTTGCCGTTGGCACTGCGCGTCTACTCCGTGGGTGCCAGCTCTACCTTGAGCATGTAGAAGCCTTGCGGCTGATTCTCCCCATTGAGAATATCTATAAAGGCTCCGGTCGGCGGAAGGTTTTGAGTGTGTAGCTCAAACGGCTGGCTCAGATCAGGAGTCCAGTAGAGTGAGTAACGCCGTCCTGCAACAGCACTCCAGGTGATCCGGATGCCACCCGTTACTTTGGTGGTGCTGATAATCCGGAAGTAGTCGTTGGCATCATGAGGGTCGCTCCCGGCAATGAGCTCATCTGCATCCGAGACTCCGTCGCCATCTGAGTCAACCCAGCCGCCACCTTCGGTCACTGTGAAGGGATTGCTTAAAACAGCTGCTCCGTCGGCTGCTGTTGCCCGGATACGGATCTCGCCTGTGTCACCCACCTGCACCGCTCCGGACCAGGCGCCGCTGGCCATGGTGATGGAAGCGGGAGAGAGCGCAACTGGGGTGTGGACGATGCCGCCCAGCTTTAAGTTTGGAATGGAGGATTGTGGTCTTCCCCATGGAGCGGGTCAAGCCCAATCCAGAGGGTTGCCACCGAAACCATGGGAGCCATATACCAGAGCACGGTGGAGTTGGGTTTCAGTTGCCAGACAGCTCCCTGAGAAATCCCAGGATGTGGATGAACCGCTATGGCTGAAATCCACCATCAGGTTGTCACTGCCGTTGTATTCAAAGGGGGTTGAGAAAACAAACTCATTCCAGCCATTTGAGGTTACAGTCAGATTACCCTGATAGACAACCGTCCAGTCAGACTCCCATTCGGGATCATCCTGATCGCTGTAGTCCTGCAGCGTTGTATGCCGCATCCGGATGCTCCAGTTATTCAAGGTGTGCTCTGGAATGTCACTCACATTGAGTGCCAGTGAATGGATCGTCTTTGCCGGCCAGATCTCGTTGCGATGATAGATTACCTGTGCTCTGAAATCAGGCGTGTATATGTCCATCGGGTATTCAGCGATCTCGGTTCCTTCCCCGACAAAAGTATTGCAGTTCGTGGTGCCCGCTGTAAAAGCTGCAAGCTCAACAGCTGCACTATAATCAGCAACAGGATAGCCATTGAGGTCAAATGCTCCGAGCGTCAACGCAAAGGGCGTGTTGATTGCCTGGGGTGATGCTATGGGCGAGAGCACCAGATGGTCGAACTGCGGGATGTAGACTTCGAGGGTCACCCGGATTACGCGCGGCGAGCCTGCGCCGGATGAGCCGACAGTAACCTCAGCTGAGTGTACACCCTCGCTCAGAGCTGTTGTGTTGTAGATGATCCTAATGGTATCACGCTCGGTTGTACAGAGCCCGGAGGTTGGGTTGCATGTGAGCCAATCCGCATTTTTTTCGATCGCATAATCCATGGTGCCAATGCCGCTGTTGAACACATCGAAGCTGCTGCTGGCCGGTGAGTGTCCTCGGGCAACCACCAGATGAATCTGTTCCCGGCTGACTGAGAGGAAGGGCTCATTCAGTTGATACTCATAGGCACCCATATCCACCGCTTGACCTGAGATGCGGCTCTGATTAGCGCGATCCAGGGCGAAGGCGACGAACGCATTATTACCGGCGTTGATACATGGTGAGGTTATAGCCAGCTGGTAGTTGCCATTTGCAGGGTCGGCAAATGCCGGTGCGTTGGTGATGTTGTTGTCACTGCCATGCTCCAGATCCGGGGAGCATGAGTTGTAGGCAATGCTGTCACGAATATTGTTGGGTGATCCATTGAAAGCATTGTTGTAAACAATACAGTTGTAGAGTTCGGCACTCTGTGCGCCTCCTCCGTTATAGGCTGCATCGCATGTATTGTTGATAATGGTACTGCTGTAAGAGCTGCCTTCAGAGATGCCGCCGCCTTGGCTTGCGTAATTGCCGATGATCAGGCAGGAGTGTGTTTTGCTTCTGTATGCACCGCCGCCTTTATACTTGCCGTCATTACCTATCAGAGTACAGGCGATCAAAGTGGAGATGTCAGCTCCGCCTCCATATGTCCCGGCAGTGTTTTCCGCTATTAAACAGTTTTTAGCGGTGCTGTCATAAAGACCAGCCCCGTAATTGGCGTTGTTGTTTTTAATAATTGAGTTGTAAACAGTACCTCTGTAGATGCCGCCGCCATAACCTGTAGCTTCGCAGGCTGTGATTACGCAGTTTGAGATAATCGGCAGAGCTGAGTCGCAGTAAACACCGCCGCCGGAATAGGCTTTACCGCCACTGATCTTGAATCCGCTGACAATCACCTTAGCATCGCCGAGTACTAGGCAGCTGGCTGTGCCATTACCCTTTATCTCTGTGAAATCAGGCCCCTCAACGCTGGTAAGCTGGATCGGGAAGGTGATCATCTCAGATACCGCACTGTAGATCCCGTTTGTGACCAGCACCTGTCCGCCGATAATCTGCTGGGCACCCACGCCGCCGCTGATCGTTTTTTTAGCCTCAGACCAGCTTGTGCCGGAGTTTTGATCACTGCCGCCTCTGTCATTAACATAGATGGTGGAGTTTAGCAGGGACACAACGTCGACAAGCTGCGTTACAGCCACACCAGCAGGGTGACTATCATTCCAGGCTGTGAAGACCAGCTCTTTGCTCCCCGCTGTGTTCCAGGCCTTTGAGATCGGCAACAATGGATTGCTCGCAGTTGTGTTGTCACCGAAATCGACCGTGGTGCGGGTGACTGGCCCATAGGCGAGAAAAGTGAAATCAGTGGCATACCCTGCGGCAACCTCGGTTATGCCTTGGATTGTCAGCGAAATATCTCCTGCCACCGTGCCTGCTCCTGCATATTCGTCGCAGCCCATGGACGGCGCTGGCTGCCACGGCTCGCCGTCAATATCAAACTCAAAGGCATACGCCGCGCTGCCGGCACCGATGCAGGGCGAGAGTGCTGAGAGGTGGCTGAAGGTTACCAGTTGCGGGTTGTTGGTGATGTTGCCGTGGCTGCCGTGGATCAGGTTTGGCGAGCAGGTGAATTCGGCAACGCTGGTTTCACCGTAATACGCTTCGCCACCCGCGTTACAATTAATATCACTTTCACCATTGTCGCAGCTGTTGCCCCAGACAATACAGTTGTGTACTTTGGATCTGCCGCCTACACCACCGGCCTCTGAAAATGAGTGGTTGGCAGTGATGGTGCAGTTCCAGGCTTCGCTAAAATCAATTCCCGCGCCACCGTACTGTGCGCGGTTGTAGGCAAAAACGCTGTTGATTGCATATCCGCTGCTGAGTGCTCCGCCATCCATTGATTCGTTGTGTGTGAAATAGCAGTTAATCGCTGTGCCGCCGAACATACCGCTGCCCGCCTCGCCATGGTTGTCAGTGATGATACAATTTCTGATCAGGATTTCACGATCATCGCAGTAAATTCCGCCAACCGCGTACTCCATGTTGGCCGAGCCCAGGCCGCGAGTCACGGTAAAACCGCGCAGCACACTCTGCTTTTCATGGATTGCGATACAGGCTGAGCTGTTTTCAGCGTCAATGATCGTGAGTTCAGCTCCATTGAGACTCTCGATCGCGACCGCGTTTTTATCGACTATAACAGGGAAGTTTTCGCTGTTATAAACGCCATTACTGACAACCACCGAGCCGCCTGGAATGATCTGGGCATCAATGCCGGCCTGGATTGTTCGCTTGGCTGCGGCCCAGCTGGTGCCGTCCTGAGCGTCGTCGCCGAACGCATCGGCAACATAGATGGCTGTGGCGGCGGCTGAGGCAACCTCCACCGCCTGAGTGATCGACAGGCCAGCTGGATAGGAGTCGTTATAGGCTGTGAAAATCAGCTTGTAGGTTCCCGGGGTGTTCCAGGAGAGTTCAACCGGTTGAATCGGGTTGGAAACAGGGGTGCCCTCTTCAACATCGAGCCTTGTCAGAGTTACCGGGCCTATTGCAAGTAAAGCGTATGCGGCTTTATAACCAACCGCAATCCGCGGCGCGCCTTTGATCCGCAGCTCAGGTGTGCCGGTAACAGTTCCATTATATTCATCGCAGCCCATGGAGGGCGGGGAGTTCCACGGCTCACCGTCAATATCAACGCCATCCAGCTGAATCCCTGTTCCGGCATGGCGGCAGGGGGAGTCAGGGCTGATATGCGAGAATGAGACCAGCTGCGGGTTGTTGGTGATGTTGCCTGTTCCCGCGGTCTTGAGTTCAGGGGAGCATGAGCTGGCAACGTATGTTCCCCAAGAGGTTTTTATATCGGTACCACTCAGGTAGGAGGGGTTTTCTGCGGGCAAGGCAAGCACCTGCATTGCATGCGGTTCTACGCCGCCTTGACCGTCGCCTGTGATGGTGTTATGCCAGACAATACAGTTTACGATCTCATCGCCCCCATAGCTGCCACCGCCTGAATTGGCGGTGTTCCCTGTGACCGTGCAGTTGTAGAGTGAGCTGCGAGCCGTGCCGCCGCCTATGCCTGTGCTAGTGTTGCCGCTGATGGCACAGAAAAAAGCCGTGGAATCGCAGATGCCGCCACCCGCAGCGCCCCAGAATGAGAGTACGTGGTTGTTGAGTATTGTACAGTTATAGAGCGTGCTATTACATGCACCACCTCCTTGATTATCGCCCTGATTGTCTTCAATCCGTGAGTTGTAGACAATTGCTGCGTAAACGCCGCCGCCGTTGGCAGCGGCATTGCCGGAGATAACGCAGTCAATAACTGTGCCGCCATAAATGCCGCCGCCGGAAGTCCAGTTTTCGGTCTCCAGCAGGTTGGCTGTGATGCAGCAGTTGGAGATCACCGGTGCCTGGCTTGCATCCTCACAGTATATGCCGCCACCGTTATCGAATTCGAGATAACCATTCGTAATTGTTAAACCGCTGATGGAACAGGGGGTGTCACCGAGCCGGAAGCAGCGGCCCTTGCCGTTGCCGTCGATAATGACCGATCCCGTGCCGTTGATGCTCTGGACTGTAATCGCATTTGTCACCGTGAGTTCACTTGTCAGGAGGTAGTGTCCATCCTCAATGTTGACCGTGTCGCCAACACCCGCCTGATCTATCGCGGCCTGGATATCGCCGCCGAAGTTGCTGACAAAAAGATGCGCCGCCTTTACCTGAGCGCAGAGAGCCACAGCCATTGCGGCTGCAAATAACTTAGGGAGAGTGCATTTTATCATCACAATACTCTTTCATCACTTTGTATCATTTAAAAACACGGGGTTAAAAAGCAGAGTTAGCCTATACTACTCTGCATAATGGTTGTTACTATACAGTATCAGCGCAGAGAGTGCAAATATAAGAAGGTATTAAGTCGACAAAGTTCGAGTCAAAGAGCTCACCACTCTTCACACGTGCCCGGCGCAAATCTGGGCTCTTAGGTAACTGAAAAAACGATTAACTATTCTTTTCAAAGGTTTGTCTATTTGTGAAATCGGCTTGCCCTAGTGTAGTAGTCGCTCTATGAGCGACACATACCGCTCATCAGGCGTCGTCCCGCAAGCGGAACTATGCCCGACAAGTAGAGCGGCTACTACATCGAACGACAACTCTTGCACTCCGCCGTCGCTCTACCAGCGCATTAGTTGACGATGTTGTGCGACGATGCTGGTGGATGATTGGGACTATGCAAAAGCTCGTCCACCAGCATCGCCGCCGCTATCGTCAACCGACCTCCGACCTCCATTTTTTTCAAAAAAGACCGTTTGGTGGACATGACGGATGGTGCCGTTTGTGCTTTAATATGGGTGCATAAGAGATGAATGGCTTTTATTCAGCCCCGGACGCGGGCAATCGTTACAGTAAAGCATTTTAAGAGACAAATTATTTTAAGAGAGAGTTTAACAGCGTACAATTCGATTTATCACATCATGTGAGTGCCGATAGATTGGACTGAAAATTCAGGAGCAAAAAATGGACATGAAATTCAACCGTAGAAACTTCATCAAAACATCGGCGGCGGCTGCCTCGCTCCTGCCGACCTTCAATATTCTCAGCCAGCAGGTTGGCGCGACCATCGGACCTAAGGATGATGACGTTAATGTGGCGATGATCGGATATGGCGAGGAAGGGGCGATTCTGGCGGATGCGGCGATTAAGATCCCTGGCGTGCGCTTCACAGCGGTTTGTGATATCTGGGATTTCCGTCGTAAAATGGCTAAGGGACGCCTGGCTTCGCTCGGGCATGAGGTCAATGTTTACGAGGATTACCGCGAGTTGCTCGATAAAGAGGATAAAAACATCGACTGCGTGATTGTCGCTACCCCTGACTGGATGCACGCTGAACACACCTGCGCCAGCCTGGAAGCCGGCAAGCATGTTTACTGCGAGAAGGAGATGTCCAACCACCTGGAAAAAGCGCGCGAGATGGTCCTCGGTCAGCGCAAGACCGGTAAACTCCTGCAGATCGGCCACCAGCGCCGCTCCAACCCCAGGTATGTCCATGCAATTGACAATGTGATTCGCAAGCACAATGTGCTGGGCCGTGTGACCCACGCCTATGGCCAGTGGAACCGTTCGGTGGCACCTTTCGTCACTGTGCGTGATCGCTTGAATATTCCAACCGAAACCCTGCAGAAGTACGGCTATGAAAACATGGAGCAGTTCCTCAACTGGCGCTGGTTCGCGAAATACGGCGGCGGCCCCATGGTTGACCTGGGCTCGCACCAGATCGATCTCTTCTTCTGGGCCTGGGATTGTGTTCCGATTTCGGTGACCGCGGTTGGCGGCAACGACTACTTTAACCGTGAGATGAACGACAATGTCATGGCCATCTATGAGTTTAAGACGAAAGAGGGGCTGATCAACCGCGCCTACTATCAGGTGTTAACCACCTCCAGTCGCGGCGGCTTCTATGAGCAGTTCATGGGCGAGAACGGCTCCCTGACCATCTCTGAGATCGCAGAGCGCGGAAATGCGGTGCAGCAGGAGGTGCGTACTGGCGGCAGCACCAAGGAGGAGTGGAATAAATTCATCGACCTGGGGCTGATGCTGCCCATCCGCTCCGCCGTTAAAGCCGCCGAGACCTCAAATGTGGCCCTTGACGTGCGGGTGACCGCTGAAGCGACCGGCAACCCGCTGCCAGTCGATCTGCTGAAACCGGCCCACATGCCGCATCTTGAGAACTTCTTCGCTGCGGTTCGCAAGGGAACTCCGCTGAGCTGTCCCGTTGAACTGGCGTATGAGTCAGCAGTAGCTGTGCTGGCTGCCAACCGCTCGGTGGCTGCAGGCAAGACCATTCATTTCAAGCCTGAAGATTTCATCGTTTGATTTTGATGTTTGCCAAGGATTTGCTTTGAGCCATAGAGAGGATTGAGATGATGAAGAACACTTTGACAACCATTTTAGCGTTGACCGTGACAATCGCCGCTTTTGGCACCGTGCCCTCGCACTGGGATGGTGGACGTAATACGCCGGTGCATAAACTGGATTTGCGGGACGAGTTTGATGATATGATTGATCCGGGCAGTGCGACTGCACTGCCGGTCAGCACCCGCTACACCTGTGGACAGTGTCATGACTATGAGACTATCGCAGGCGGCTGGCATTTCAACAGCTCCCGTACCAACACCTGCTCAGGCCGCGCCTCTGAGCCTTGGTTTATGGTTGACGCAACCACAGGCTCGCAGATCCCGATGAGCCTGCGTGACTGGCAGGGAGTCTATAAGCCCGGAGAGTTGGATATGACCAACTGGGAGTGGGTTTACGCTTTTGGACGGCATATGCCCGGCGGTGATCTGGGCGAACCAGCTGATATTTACGCCGAGGGCGGTCCAAAAGCCCGCTGGGAGGTCACCGGTAAACTGGAGGTGAATTGCTTTGCCTGCCACAGCCATGACAAGCTGTATGATCACAGTGAGTATGTGCGGCTGATGGTTCGCGAGAACTTTGCCTGGGCTGCCACTGGTGCGCTGAGCCTGGGCGATGTCGGTGGCATGGGCTTGCGTGTTGCCGATTACTGGGATGCCCTGCGCGGACTGAACAAAGATGATAATGTGTATAAGGTTCCGCCGCACATCACCTATGATATGGCGAAGTTTGATTCCAAGAGCCGCACCGTGCTGGAGGTTGATACGCCGCTCAACAGGAACTGCTTGAACTGCCACTCGGTCACACAAGCCGGGATGGGGCACAAGGATATCGACGGCGATGTGCATCTGCGCGCGGGCATGTCCTGCACTGACTGCCATAGCAATGGTTTGAAGCACGATATTGCACGGGGATATGAGGGTGACACCTCCGGCTGCATGGACAACGCTCGCGCCACTGCCAGCTGCGTGGGCTGCCATAATGGGAGCGACAAAGCCAAGGCCGGCCGCTTCGGAGCACCTGAGCCGAAGCATGTCGGCTATCCGCTGATCCACTTTGAAAAACTCAGTTGCACGGTCTGCCACTCTGGCGTTACCGAAGAGGGCAAGGTCGCGCAGGTGCGCACCTCCCGCGCGAATCGCATGGGTGTTTATGGCCGCGCCCGCTGGGCAACCCCGGCCCCGTTTATCCTGGAGCCGGTTTTTGTCAAGAACGAGACAGGCAAAATTGAGCCGCACCGCATGACATGGCCAGCGTTCTGGGGCACACGCGCCGCGGATGGCTCAGTAGCGCCGCTCAAACCAGAGCTGGTGCAGGAGAGCTGCGCCGCCGAATTAAGTGTTCGTGAGCAGATCGGCGCCATACTGGACACCTTTTCCACGAACCCTAATATCCCCGGCACTCCGGCGCTGGTGATTGATGGCACTTGCTTTGCAGCCAACGCGGACATTTCGGCCATGCCGTATGCTCGGGATGACTCGCTTAAAGGTGTCTCATTTGTCTATCTGGTCGAAGGCACCAACAGCGTGGCTGTTATTCCGGATTATGACCCAAGTGGCAGCACAGATGATATGACAGACGAGCAGCTCTATGCCCGCGCCGACGCGGAGGTCGATTTCAGAGAGCTGTTGCAGACACTGGATGCCAGCCCGCTGGCCGATTTCAGACATGGCGCCGTTGTGATTGGCGACAAAGTGTATTACCGCGCCCTGGATGAATCAGTTATCAGCACAAATGCCCCGACCGGAGTCGCCTCGCGCACACTCGGCTTTTTCCTGCATAACAAGTTCGAGCCCTTGCTGAACGACTATCTTGTCGCTAATGTCAAAGAGCTGGGCGACTCTGAGTGCACCTTGACTGAAAACATGGTTGCCGCCAGTCTGAAAAAGCTGGCTGTGTCTGGTCAGGAGCAACCGGTTTATATCGCGCACGGCAAACTTTGGGAGCTCGCCGCTGACGGCACGCTCGCTGCAAAAGAGGATCAAGCCGCCGCGCCGGTAAGCTGGGCCCTTGGCCATGATGTACGCCCGGCCCGTATGGCGCGCGGCGCCAAACCAATCAAGTGCGCGGATTGCCACACCGTTGGTTCGGAGTTCTTTTTTGCCAATGTCACCTCAACCGGCCCTCTGCTAACAGCGAAGAACATGGTCCAGAGCCAGATCGCCTTTATGGGGTTGAGCAACAGCTACAACAAGTTGTTCGGCTTGACCTTTATGGTGCGCCCGATGCTCAAAGTTTTCCTGTGGGTTGCCTTTGTGCTGCTGGCACTGGCGGCCGTGGCCTTTGCATCTGCCGGTGTGCCGGCTCTGCTGGCCATGGGGGGGATTGCGTCAGATACAACGGAAGAGCAGCTGATATCCAAGGTCGATAAGTTTTCCCAACTGGGAATAATCGCCGCCAGCGTGTATCTATGTATTTCCGGTGTGGCCGGGTGGTTCTTCCACCTGATGACCGGCTATATGCTGATGCTGCACATTGTGGCCGGCGGACTTTTTGCCCTCTGCTTGCTGGTGTTGGTCTGGACCCGCGGCGCCGAGCGGATTGCCAATCTCGCGAAAAACTGGCTTTGGATGCTGATGCTGGCCATCGGCGCGGTGGTGATCTTCTCCGCCGTTGCTCCAATGATGACGCTCTTCGGCTCCGACTGGCAGGAGATCTTGCTGCAGACGCACCGTTACTCCTCCATCTGCTTCTTGGTGGTGGGACTCTGGACTTTGATCTCCCGCGGCAGTCGTGAGTAGCCTGCCTGCGTAAGGTGCGCCGCGGAACAGTATATCCGCCGCTATGCGGTGGATGCTTGCGAAACACGCCGCAATACGGCCCGATAAACAACCTTTTGGAGGGAACAATTAAGTGTCCTTCTGCGCCCCGAAGGAGCATGAGCCGGCCACTGGCCACTGGCGACTGGCCACTGGCCACTAGCCACTAGCCACTAGCCACTGGCCACTAGCCACTAGCCACTGGCCACTAGCCACTAGCCACTAGCCACTGGCCACTAGCCACCGGCCGCCAGCCACTGACCACTATGAAAGTTCATCGTTATGAGCACGAGGCCATGTCAACGATCTTTGAGTTGATGGTAGCCACCGAGGAAGAGGCGCTGGCGCAGAGTGCGGCGCAGATGATTTTCCGGAAGATTGATCAGCTGGAGGAGCTGCACAGCCGGTTTCTGGATGTCAGTGATGTCACAATGATCAGTGCCCTGAGGCCGGGCGACACTCTGCCAGTGGCGCCTGAGACCATGGAGCTGTTGCTGCTGGCAACCGAGGTCTGCGCTGCCACCAAGGGCGCTTTTGATGTGACAATCGGCAGCGTGATGGACGTACTGCGAGATGTGAAGAATCGGTGGCAGGCACTAACTCCGCAGGAGCGTGGCAAGGCACTGAACAGCTGCGGCATGAACCGGCTGATCATTGATCAGAAGAATTTCCTGGTGGCAGTCAAGCCCGACCGCTCAGGCGGCGAGCAGCCGCTGGAACTGGATTTCGGGGCGATTGCCAAAGGTTACGCGCTGGATAAGGCGGCTAAGATGCTGATAGAGGATTGGGATTTTGAAAACTTTCTGATCCATGCCGGAACCAGCACTGTAATTGCGCAGGGCTCGATGGATGGCGCGGCCGGCTGGCCAGTCTCGGTAGGCGGCGACTGGCAGAGACGCGCCGGCCTGGATGCGGTGCGCTTGAGCGGGGGAGCGTTGAGCGGCTCCGGCTTTGATGTGAAAGGGGCGCACGTAGTTGATGTGCGGCGCGGTGTGGCCGCGGCACGCCATGCAGCCACTTGGGCTTACGCTCCGACTGCGGCACTCTCCGACGCGCTTGCAACAGCGGCGCTGGGGCTGAGCTGGAAGGAGATCGAGGCAGCTTGCGACGCAATCACCGGTAGCGGCGTGATGGTAGCTCGCGAGCAGGCAATATGGATGGACAGGCTGAGAAAACCTGTCAGGGTATGCGGGAGTTTTCCGCTGGTTTGAATTGATGATTTTCAGGCTTAAAATAAGGTCTTTCACCCTAACGGGATGTGAAAGACTGAGAAGTCAGAGAATAAACTGGTAGTTCAATCGTTTGTCTTATGTAGAGACTAAAAAAGGAGAAAAAATGAAACTTAAAACAATAATGATGATGATGTCGGCGGTTATCTTGGCAGCTGCTGTTTCGAGCGCGCAGGAAGCCGGTAAGGAAACATTGAAAATCGAGTTGCCTAAACCACAGTTTACGGGAACGCCGAAGGATATCCGCTCGCCTAACCTGGAGCCACCTCGCGGCGGCAAACCTCGTCCGCCACTGCAAGTGCCGGCCGGTACAAAGGTGATCTCCCTTGACTGCAAGGTCACATCAAGTGACATGGAGCCGATTATCGGTGAGTTGGACTATATCACGGACGGCGATAAAGAGCATGATGCCGCCACCTACGTGGAAATCGGTCCTGGCACACAGTGGGTGCAGATTGATCTGGGCGCGGAAAAAGAGATCAACGCAGCCTGCGTCTGGCACTACCACGGAGAAGCCCGCGTTTACCGTGATGTGATCTGTCAGATCTCCAACGATCCTGACTTTATCGATGGCGTGATCACGGTCTTTAATAACGACCACGATGACTCCTCCAAGCTCGGCAAGGGCAAAGACAAAGAGTATGTTGAGGATAACAATGGGCGCCCGTTTGCGGTTAACAGTGTTCAAGGACGCTATGTCCGCTTCTACAGCCGCGGCAACACCTCCAATGAGATGAACCACTACACCGAGATCGAAATCTACGGCAAATAAGAGATTGTTGGTTGAAGGTCAGCAGCTCCGGTTTTCAACCGGAGCTGTCCGATTGGAAATCAAACCTACGTTTTTGCAAAGCACTGTAGCCGCGGGCCGTGACCGCGGACAGCGTGTTTATGGCCTCTGGCAGAGCGTTTCACTTGCCGAAAGAGACAAGGATTGAGATTAGTACCTCTTTGCTTAAATCCTATCATGTTTGCGAAAGAACTTCCATCTTTTCTATGCAACGCATAGCGTTGTTGACTAAACCAGCGGGGCATATCACACAATTGTTCGATGAGAGAGAAATAATTTCGCATATCACATAGGCTCAGTTTGGTTCCGGCTCCGCTGGTTTAGGATAAAGATTAAGATTGGGTCCTGACAGCATGTTTTTCTCAAGTGACTAAAAAAGGAGGAAAATGAAACTTAAAGCAAGAGTGATGGTGGTGATCACGGTTTTATTTACGGCTGTTTTTTCTAACGCGCAGGAGGCTGGCAGGGAAGCTCTAAAGATCAAGCTGCCTGAAGCGCAGTACACAGGAACTCCAAGGGATATTCGATCTGATAACCTGGAGCCACCGCGTGGCGACAAACCTCGTCCGCCACTGCAAGTTCCAGCCGGCACAAAGGTGATCTCCCTTGACTGCAAGGTCACATCGAGCGACATGGAGCCGATTATCGGTGAGTTGGACTATATCACGGACGGCGATAAAGAGCATGATGCCGCCACCTATGTGGAAATAAGTCCTGGCACACAGTGGGTTCAGATTGATCTGGGCGAGAAAAAAGAGATCAACGCAGCCTGCGTCTGGCACTACCACGGAGAAGCCCGCGTTTACCGTGATGTGATCTGCCAAATTTCCAACGATCCCGACTTTATTGATAGCGTGATCACGGTCTTTAATAACGACCACGATGACTCCTCCAAACTCGGCAAGGGCAAAGACAAAGAGTACGTTGAGGATAACAATGGGCGCCCGTTTGCGGTTAACAGTGTTCAAGGACGATATGTCCGTTTCTACAGCCGCGGCAATACCTCCAATGAGATGAACCACTACACCGAGATCGAAATCTACGGCAAATAAGAGGCCCGCAGAGCGGACGACTGCCTTGTTTCGCGCCTTGTTTTCAACCGGACATCTCCGCTTGGGAGGCGGTCCTACGTTGCATCCACACAAAAGGCGCACTCGCGTCTGTCGTGCGACATGCAAGGCTTCATCAAAGCGGAAAACTGTAGGGTTGGCGGACTTGTACGGCGTAGTTCCGCCATGTCACGGCATAGCCCCGCTTGCGGTCGAAGCCGGGTTGCGGGACGAAGCCGGATGAGCCAAACAAAGATCATAAAATCCTTTGGCAAGGGGCAAATAGAGTCTGCGGCAGCCACGATTTTTCGTTGGCATGTGCTCTTTCTATCTTTTCTAACGAAAAACTCGCTGGAAAGGGTATTTTTTTGTGTTTTGAATTGTACTACGTGGCTATAGTGTATATAATGATTGTTTTATTTTTCTGATAGGTTGTTTAAGTGACTTACATTCTGCAAGGAGAGTTTAGGTGGGTCTAAATATAGATGTGGCATATGTTGCGGAGTTGGCGCGAATTGCGTTGACTGCCGAGGAGACAAAGCTTTTTCAAGCTCAGTTGGAGTCGATAGTTGGCTATGTTAATAAGATCAGCACCTTGAATCTGGAGGGTGTTCAGCCAACCATGCACGGCCAGGTTTCCACTAATTTTTTCCGCGAGGATGTTGTGCGCCCCTCACTGAGCCGCAGCCAGGCGTTAGCCAATGCTCCGATGCGTACAGAGAGCGAGTTCAAGCTGCCGAAGATTGTTGAGGACAGTTGATGCAGCGGAGTTTTTCCGCAGCCAATGGTTTGTAATTTTGAGATTGAGAGATTTATGGAAGATATTGCGCTTCTAACAGTGGCAGCCACCCTGCGGGGGCTAAAAAACAGAGAGTTTTCATCGGTTGAGCTTTCCCAGGCGTTGTTGAATTGCATTGATGCAAAAGACGGTCAGCTGCAGGCGTATCTCAAAGTGGATGCTGACTATATCCTGAAGCAGGCCGCAACAGCGGATCAGAGGCGGGCGGCGGGCGATGACGCGCCTTTGCTGGGTCTGCCGATTGCCCTCAAGGACGTTATCAATGTCAAGGGGGAGGGATGCAGCTGCGCGTCGCGGATGATGGAGGGTTATCGCTCGCCTTTTGATGCCACGGTGGCAGCCAAGCTGCGCGCGGCGGGTGTTGTTTTCGCTGGTCGCACCAACATGGACGAGTTTGCCATGGGTTCATCCACCGAGAGCTCGGCTTTTCAGGTCACGCGCAATCCGCATAACCTCGAGTGCGTGCCGGGTGGCTCCAGCGGTGGCTCAGCCGCCGCGGTGGCCGGCGGAGAGGCAATTGCCGCGCTGGGCACTGACACGGGCGGATCTATCCGGCAGCCAGCCTCTTTTTGCGGGTGTGTGGGCTTGAAGCCCTCTTACGGGCGCGTTTCGCGGCACGGTGTGGCAGCCTATGCCTCTTCACTCGATCAGGTGGGCCCTTTGACCAAGAGCGTTGAAGACGCGGCGATCCTTCTGCGCGAGTTGGCTGGTTATGATCCGAATGACGGCACGACCTTGGATATCGCAGTTCCTGATTATGCGAGTCAGTTGACCGGCAATATGCAGGGCGTGCGGATCGGGCTGCCGCGTGAGTATTTTATCGAGGGCTCTGATCCAGAGGTTACAGCGGCGGTGTTGAGCGCGGTTGAGGCTTGCCGGGCCGCCGGCGCTGAGATAGTTGATCTCTCGCTGCCGCACACCGAGTATGCAATCGCGGTTTACTATATTCTGGCAAACGCGGAGGCCTCGGCGAATTTGGCGCGTTTTGATGGCGTGCGTTATGGCCACCAGACAGCCGCGCCCGGTTCGGTTTATGATCTGTATGCCAACAGCCGGGCAGAGGGTTTTGGAGCTGAGGTCAAGCGCCGGATTATACTGGGAACCTATGTGCTGAGCAGCGGCTATTATGATGCGTATTACGGTAAGGCGCAGAGGGCGCGCACCTTGATCCGGGAGGATTACACGCGGGCTTTTGAGAGCTGCGATGTTATGATGACCCCTGTCGCGCCCACGGCTGCTTATAAAATAGGGGCCGCGACCCAGGATCTTTTAAAGATCTACCTGGGCGATGTCTTCACTGTGCCGGCGAGTTTGGCCGGGATCTGCGGTATCTCGCTGCCTTGCGGCAGCACCACGGATGGCTTGCCGATCGGCCTTCAGGTTCTGGGGCCGGCTTTTGGTGAGAGCCGCATCCTGAGTGTGGCGCATGCTTATGAAAAAATACGGGATGGCAGATGAGATTGCCGGTGCGCTTGCGTGTAAGTGACCCGGCGGATGGCGAGAGCGGAAACAATCAAGGTTTTAAATGAGTAAGTATCTGATAACAATTGGTTTAGAGACACATGTGCACCTCAAGACTTGCACGAAGATGTTCTGCGGCTGCTCAACAGAGTTTGGCTCTGAACCCAACACCAATGTGTGTCCGGTTTGTTTGGGCTACCCTGGCGCGCTGCCGGTTATGAACCGTGAGGCTGTGAAGCAGTGTGTGATCGCCGGGTTGATGCTGGGGTGTGAGATCAACCACATCAGCACCTTTGACCGTAAGAACTATTTTTACCCGGATATGTCGAAAAACTACCAGACCACGCAGCAGGAGCTGCCGCTGTGTGTTGGCGGCGGGGTGACGATTGACACCCCGGCGGGTGCGCGGCTGATTCGTATCCACCATATCCACCAGGAGGAGGATGCAGGTAAGATCATCCACTATGCGCGACACAGCGGGGTTGATTTTAACCGGTGCGGAATGCCTCTGATGGAGATTGTCTCAGAGCCTGATCTCACCTCGCCGGATGAGGCCATGGCATACCTGCACAACTTGCGTCAGATCCTGGTCTACGCCGGAGTCAGCGAGTGCAACTTGGAGGAGGGCAACATGCGCTCGGATGTCAATATCAGCGTTCGTCCTGAGGGGCAGGCTGAGCTGGGCACGCGTGTTGAGATCAAGAACATGAACACCTTCAAAGGGATTCACGCTGCCCTGAAGTATGAGATTGAGCGCCAGCTTTATGTTGTCCGCAGCGGGGGCCGGCTCGTGCAGGAGACCAGGCGCTGGGAGTCGGAGCTGGGCGAGACCCAACCCATGCGCACCAAAGAGAACGCGCATGACTACCGGTACTTTCCTGAACCTGATTTGGTGCCGGTGGTACTGAGCAAGGATACGGTGGAGGAGTGGCGCTCCGCTCTGCCGGAGCTGCCTGCTGCCAGGCGCGAACGTATGGTCAGAGAGTACAACATTCCTGAGTATGATGCCGGCGTGTTGGCGGACGAAAAGCCGAACGCTGATTTTTTTGAGGCTGCCGCGGCGATTTGCGGTGAGGCCAAGATCCTCTCCAACTGGTTCATGACCGATGTTATGTGCCTGATCTCGGAGAGCGGTCTGACGATCGAGCAATGCGCTCTGACCCCCGGGGCGCTGGCCGGGCTGATCTCATTGGTCACGCAGGGTGTGATCAACGGCCCCACGGCCAAAGAGCTTTTGCCGGAGCTGTTTCGGCAGGGTGGCGATCCAACGGCTCTGGTTGAGTCGCGCGGCCTGGCGCAGGTGAGCGACTGCGGAGCATTGCAGTCCTATGTTGATGAGGTTTTTGCAGCGCACGGGAGATCTGTCGCGGACTTTCTGGCAGGCAAAAAAGCGGCAGCCGGTTTTCTGACCGGCCAGGTGATGAAATTGAGTCAGGGCAAGGCTGACCCCAAGGTTGTTAACCAAATGATCGCTAAAAAATTTGCTGAATTAAGCTGATGGATTTTACACACTTCGGATTGAGGAGATAATTTGTGACTTCAAATGATGACTATGTCTTAGATTTATTGCTGGAACAGGGTTACGTGACGGCTGAGCAGATCGATGCTGTCAAAGGCTCTCTCAAAGAAGAAGGGGAAACCACACTCGATATTTTGATGCTAAGCGGGGTTGTGGATGAGGACGATGTTCTCTCCCTGATCGCGTATCAGTTTGGCTTGGAGTACGTTCATGTGGACGTGGATTCGATTGATGCCGCTGTCAAGGATGCGATCCCCGGAGATGTTGCCCGCAAATACGGGGTGGTGCCGGTGTATTGCACCGAAGACACGATCACTGTCGCGCTGGGCGACCCGATGGGTTACGACACGGTTGACAGCCTTCGCTATGTGCTGAGCAAGAACATCGAGGCTGTTATTGCGCCTGCCAGTGAGGTGAAGAGCGCGCTAGAAAAATTATATCCGGAAGATTTTGAGAGCAAGTTTGGCTTTGGCGGCGAGGATTTAGACATTGCGGAAAAGATTGCGCTCGATGAAACTGATCCGGACGCGGATGACTCGGATGCCCCGGTGATCCGCCTGGTTAGTTTAATCATCATGGAGGCCTGCAAAATGCGGGCTTCAGATATTCATTTGGAGCCGCTTGAACGCACCTTCCGCGTGCGCTATCGGATTGACGGTGTGCTGCGCGAAATGGATACACCCCCCAAACGGCTGCAGGCCGCGATTCTGAGCCGTGTCAAGATCATGTCCAACATGAAAATCTCTGAAAAACGCGTTCCCCAGGATGGGCGTATTCAAGTCAAGGTGCAAGGACGCGAGCTGGATTTGCGTGTCTCCTCGGTGCCGACCAACCATGGCGAGAGTATAGTGATGCGTATTCTGGACAAGGAAAATCTGAGCTTGGGGCTGCCGCAGCTGGGATTCCTCTCTGATGACCAGAACAAATTTGAGCGCCTGATCAGCCTGCCCGACGGGGTGCTGCTGGTAACCGGGCCGACCGGTTCCGGCAAGACCACCACGCTCTACGCCTGTCTGGGGCAGATCAACCTGCCTGACCGCAAGATCATTACAGTTGAGGACCCTGTTGAATATCAGATGGAAGGCATCAATCAGGTGCAGGTGAACCGGGATGTGGGACTGGACTTCTCGGCCGCACTGCGCTCCATTCTGCGGCAGGCGCCAAATATTGTGATGATCGGAGAGATTCGTGATGCTGAGACCGCCGATATCGCGATGGAGGCAGCCTTGACTGGTCACTTGGTCTTCAGCACGCTGCATACAAATGACGCGCCCAGTGCGGTCACCCGTCTGCTTGATATCGGTGTTAAGCCCTTTCTTGTGGCATCAGCCATACGCGCGGCCATGGCGCAGCGGCTGGTGCGCGCTATTTGCGATAAATGCCGCGCGGATTACACCCCCACCGAGCGTGAGGTAAAGATGCTGGGTGCCATGGGACAACGTACAACAATCGGGAAGGTCTTTATGGGTAAAGGTTGCTCTAATTGCAGCCAATCCGGTTATAAAGGACGCAAAGGTATTTTTGAGATTTTCCTGATGGATGATACGATCCAGAGATTGATTTTTGATCAAGCGCCAGCCTCAGTTTTGCGCGCGCGGGCCCGGGAGATGGGCATGAGAACCTTGCGAGAGGATGGCATGTTGAAGGTTGCTTCAGGCATGACATCACTCCAGGAAGTTTTGAGAGCAACAATGGGAGATGCTGAATAATGAATAACGAACTTACGATGAATGAGTTGCTGCAGGCAACGGTTGATGAGGGGTCCTCTGACTTGCATATCAGGGTTGGCGTGCCGCCAATGCTGCGTATTCACGGTGCTTTAACACCATTGGACATTCCGGTGTTAACCGAAGAAGATACCGAACGCCTGGCACTCTCGATCCTCCAGGAGGATGCCCGACTGGAGGTTGAACAGAGCGGCGGCACCGATTTCGCGCTGCCTTTCGGTGATGCCGCGCGTTTTCGTGTCTCGGTTTTTAAGGAGCGCTCACGCTTCGGCATTGTGCTGCGTTTGATTCCCAGTGACCTTTTGACGCTGAAACAGATCGGCCTGCCAGAGCAGGTGAAGGAGTTGCTGTTTAAACCGCGGGGTATGATTCTTGTGACTGGGCCAACCGGTTCCGGAAAATCCACCACGCTGGCCAGTATGCTTAATGTGATCAACGAGCAGCGGGCGCTGCATATTATCACGGTTGAAGATCCGGTTGAATACTACCACCCGCATAAAAACTGTATAGTCACCCAACGTGAGGTCGGCCATGATGTTCCGAGCTTTGCCGAAGCAATTCGTCGCGCTCTGCGTCAGGACCCGGATGTGATTCTGGTGGGTGAAATGCGCGACCTGGAAACCATGCAGGCCGCAATCACCGCCGCTGAAACCGGTCACCTGGTTTTCGCCACACTGCACACCACCGGCGCCACTGCCACGGTTGACCGTATTGTGGATGCCTTCCCGATGGATCAGCAGGAGCAGGTCAGAACCCAGCTCTCGGTTGGTCTGGTGGCTGTGATCTCGCAACTCCTGCTCAAACGGGTTGACAAACCAGGGCGGGTGGCCTCATTTGAAATCATGATCTCCACACCGGCGATTCGTTCCCGTATCCGCGATAACAAGACTTTCCAGATTGACTCTGATATTCAGACAGGCCACAAGTTCGGCATGGTGACGCTTGACTCGCATTTGATGAAACTCTATCTTGCCGGGATGATTTCATATGATGACTTGATCACAAAAGCCAAAGATCCTGAAACAGTTGTTCAGAAGCTTAAACAAGAGTTGCAGCAACGAGGGTAATTTTATGGATAACAAGTCACTCACAGAGACGGCGCTTTACGATCCTTTGATTGATCTGGCGATCAGTAATGGCTTGATCGACGTACAGCAAAGCGAGGAGATGCGCGACGAACAGCAACGCACAGGCAACTCCATTCGCAAAATATTGATCAACAACGGCTATGTTACCGAAGAGGATCTGCTGGGCATGATGGCCTCCTATCAGGGATGTGATGTCATTGACCTGGAGATCGCCTCTTTTGATCCCGACGTGATCGGAAGCGTGCCAGGCAATGTGGCGCGGATGTATAATGTGCTGCCTGTCAGCGCCACCGCCGGCACTGTCACGTTAGCAACATCCAATCTACTTGATCCGCACGTGATGGATGAGTTGATGTTTGTGCTGACTCGCGATGTGCAGTTCGCTTTCGCTAAAGAGCAGGATCTGCTGGAGCGTATACGCGATAATTACGGTGAGGACAGCGCCTCGATTGCGGATATGATCGACGGCATTGAGTCGGATATGGCCTCTGACAGCACGCTCATGGTGGATGGCTCTGATGCCGCCAGCCTGGAAAGCGCCGCCGCGGCCGCCCCGGTGATTCGTTTTGTGAACCTGGTGCTCTATCAGGCGGTGACTGACAGAGCCTCCGACATTCATTTCGAGCCCTTTGAAACATCGTTCCGCATCCGTTACCGGGTGGATGGCGCCCTCTACGAGATGTCGCCGCCACCCATACGTCTGGCACTGGCGATTATCTCACGTATTAAAGTTATGTCAGGGCTCAATATCGCGGAGCGCCGTGTTCCGCAGGATGGCCGTATCTCGTTGACCGTAGCCGGCCATCATGTTGATCTGCGCGTCTCCTGCCTGCCGACTGCGCATGGCGAGAGCGTTGTGCTGCGTGTGCTTGACCGCTCGGTCGTCTCGCTGGACATTGAGAATGTCGGGCTGCCGGAGGATATCTACGAAGCGGTTAATATGGATATTTTAAAGCCGAACGGTATCCTGATTGTAACCGGCCCGACCGGCTCTGGCAAGACCACCACGCTTTACTCATGTCTGCGCAAAATCAACAGAATCGAATCCAAGCTGCTAACAGCCGAGGAGCCGGTTGAGTACGATATTGACGGTATTATTCAGGTGCAGATCAATCCATCCGCTGGCAACACCTTTGCCAGGGTGCTGCGCGCCTTTTTGCGCCAGGATCCGGATATCATGATGATCGGTGAGATTCGCGACAAGGAAACCGCCGAGATCGCAGTCCAGGCTTCGTTGACTGGCCACTTTGTGTTCAGCACGCTCCATACCAACGACGCCGCGGGCGCTGTGACCCGCCTGTGCGATATGAATGTCGCCCCGTATCTGATCTCGTCTACGCTGGAAGGGGTGCTCGGGCAGCGGTTAACGCGTACCATCTGCCTCAACTGCAAAGAGGGCTACACCCCTGACCAGGAAACCATCCAGTCACTCGATTTGACTGCTGATGATATTGGTGACCGCCAGTTCTTCTATGGCCGCGGCTGCACAAAATGCAATGGCACCGGCTATAAAGGGCGCAAGGGTGTCTTTGAATATCTGCGCGTCACTGACCCGATCCGGCTGCTGATCAATGAGCGGCGTCCCACTCTTTATATCAGGGAAAAAGCGCGCGAGCTGGGTATGCGGACTTTGCGCGAGGACGCGATTCGCAATGTTCTCGATGGTTACACCACCGTGGATGAGATTCTGCGCTATACATAGGGGGAGAAAATAATGGAAAAAGTTGTGATTATCGGTAGCGGACCAGCTGGTATGACAGCGGCGATCTATGCCGCGCGTGCGAACCTCGCACCTGTTGTGATCACCGGGATGACACCCGGCGGGCAGTTGACCCAAACCACCGATGTTGAAAATTTCCCTGGTTTTGAGGAGCCTGTGGATGGAACGCTGCTGGTCGAAACCATGCGCAAACAGGCCGAAAGACTCGGTGTGCGCGTTTTGATGGATGAACTGACCGCCTGTGATCTCTCAGGGGATGTCAAGAAGCTGACGTTGATGATCGAGGGCGAGATGGAGACCGAGGCTTTGATTATCGCCACTGGCGCCAGTGCCCGTTATCTAGGGATGGACTCTGAACAGGCCTTGATCGGCAAGGGTGTTTCCGGCTGCGCCACCTGTGACGGCTCCTTTTATAAAGGAGGGGACGTTGCCGTTGTCGGCGGGGGCGACACCGCCATGGAGGAGGCGCTCTATCTCTCGCGCATCGTACGCAAAGTCACTGTGATTCACCGCCGCGATGAGTTCCGCGCCTCCAAAATCATGGCGCAGCGAGTGCTCGACGCTCCTAACATCGATATTCTATGGGACTCAGTCCCTGAAGAGTTTCTGGATGTGGAAAAGGGGGAGGTCACTGCGTTAAAGGTTAGAAATGTCAAGAGCAATGCGATCACAGAGCTTGCGGTGCAGGGAGTTTTCATAGCCATCGGCCATACCCCCAATACCGCGCCCTTTGTTGATTATCTTGATCTGGATAGCGCGGGTTATATCAAAGCCAACAACACCAAGACCTCGCGGGAGGGGGTCTTTGCCGCCGGTGATGTTCAGGATCGCCATTACAAGCAGGCAGTCACAGCCGCCGGAACCGGGTGCATCGCGGCACTGGAGGCCGAACGTTGGCTGGGGGCGCGCGGATAACTATATGTCTGAGTTTTTTGACAGAGATTACTCGGCTGGAGAGGCCTACCTTCGGCTATACCGCTACGCAGTGAAATACCGAACGCGGCTGATCATCGGATTGCTGGCCGGCACACTTACGGCTGGTGCCTGGGTACCTGTCTTTCAGATGATCCAGCCCGCCCTGAATGAGGTGATGGCTGAGGGCGCGACACCCAAAGTCAGCCCGGGGAACGCTGCCGTACACGAGCCTCCGGATGCTGCTTTGGGCGAGAGCAATGATCTGCTTAAAGCCGAGCAGAATATGCCGTCGTGGTTCAGGCAAGCCGAGTCGCTTGCAGCCCGTTTCGGTGTCGAGCTGCGCGATGAGCAAGGCAATATCACCAGCTTACTCAAGTTAATTGCACTGGTTATCATTCCAATCGTGGTGCTCTTTAAAATCGTCGTCATGTACCTGAATAATTACTGCCTGCGTTGGGCAGGGGCGAAGGTTGTGCAGGATTTTCGGATCGATCTCTTTAATCATCTGCAAAAACAATCGCTGGAGTTCTTCGGACGCACTGATGTCGGCCAGATTATGAGCCGCTGCACCAGTGATCCTCAACAGATTGACCGCGTTATATCCAACACCCTGGCCCAGGTTTTCCGCGCGCCCTTTGAGATTATCTTCGCCCTTGGCTTCATGATTCACTTTGCTCTCAAGAACAACATCCTTGAGGTTCTGGCCGTGGTTGTAGTGGGGTTCCCGCTCTTTATCCTGCCCATGGCGTTTTTCGGCGCTAAGGTGCGTAAATGGGCTAAAAAGGCGATGCAGAGGATATCTCTGGTCTCCTCCCGGATACACGAGAATTTAACCTGTATCCGTGTTGTCAAAGCTTATTTCACCGAAGCAGTGGAGATGGAAAAATATCGGGAGATAAACAACTATTACCTCAAGAGCGTGCTCAAAGCACTCCGCATTGAACTCCTGGTGCCGCCCGCAGTTGAGTGCATTGGGATCTTTCTCGGGTGCGCCTTTGTTTTCTACTGTTTTGAGATCAAGAAAATCGGCCTGGCCGAGATCACACCGCTGCTGGTGCCACTGGCTATTATGTATCGACCAGTGAAGCAGATCGGTCAGTTGCAGCCGCAGATTGAACGGGGACGCGCTGCCCTGGCCCGCATTTTTTCGCTGCTGGACACTGACTACTCGCTGCCGATTGCAAAAAATCCCATCCAAAAAGAGGAGTTCACCACGCGTGTCAACTTTGAAAATGTGGTTTTCCACTACCACAACTCTAAAGAGCCAACCATTAAAAATCTCACCTTCGATATACCCTGCGGCTCACTGGTGGCTGTTGTCGGCGGCACCGGCTCCGGCAAGACAACGGTTGCCAACCTGCTGGCGCGCTTCTATGATGTAACCTCGGGCGCGGTGCTGATGGACGGAGTTGATGTCAGAGATATGGATGTTGCGGATCTGCGGCGCTTGATCGGGGTTGTTACCCAGGAAACCGTTCTTTTTAACGACACCATTGCCAGCAATATCGCCTATGGCACACCGCATGCCACGCAGAAACAAATTGAGGCTGCCGCCAAGATGGCGAACGCTCACAAATTCATTACTGAACATGCGGATGGATATCAACGCGTAACCGGTGAGAAGGGCTTTCTGCTCAGCGGCGGCGAACGCCAGCGCATTGCCATTGCCAGAGCAATCCTCAAGAACCCGCGAATTTTGATCCTCGATGAGGCCACAAGCGCGCTCGATACGGTCACTGAACGACTGGTTCAGGATGCCATCAATAAGCTGATGACCAACCGCACCACATTTGCCATCGCTCATCGCCTGAGCACGATTAAGAGCGCTGACAAGATTATTCTGCTTGAAAAGGGGGCCATCAAGGAGGTCGGAACCCATGATGAACTTTACACGCAGAATGGGGATTATCGCGAATTATGCGATATGCAGATGGTGGATTGAGAAGTTCTAGAGTTCTAGAGTTCTAGAGTTCTAAAGTTCTAAAGTTCGAGAGTTCTAAAGTGCTTCGACTACCTCGACTACCTCGATTAAGTCGATTCCCTCGACTACCTCGATTCCCTCGACTACCACACTCTTCACAAAGGGGGCGATATGGCCACAAACCGAACAAAGATGGAAAAAAGAATCTTTAAGGCGAGCGCTTTTGTCCTGCTCGCTCATATTCTCTTTAAACTGGCCGGTTTCATCCAGGCTCAGGTCATGGGACGGCTGCTGCCCCCGGAGACCTTTGACGTTGTTTACACCTTTGCCTTTGAGAATGGTGTTTTCATGCTTTTCCTGATCAGTGAGGAGGCGCTTGCGCCCGCATTTCTGCCCCTGTTTATGCGTCTGATCGATCGCGGGCGGATCACCCGCGCCTGGAGCTTTGCCAACACTGTGCTGAGCACGCAGTTCGTGCTGCTGATTATTGTGGCCCTGTTCTTCTTTTTTGCTCCACAGTGGGCAGTCACAATCTGCACAAAATGGAGCAGCTCGGACTCTCCGGAGCGCTTTGATCTGGCAGCTTATAGTCTGAAAATGCTATCCCCCGCTATTATTGGACTGTCGCTGGGCTCCACCACCTATATTATGCTGAACGCTTATAAACGCTTTTTCCTGGCCGCCTTCGGCGATGCTGTCTGGAAGTTCTGCGCAGTTGGCTTTTTAGTGGTTGGTTACTTTCTCTCTAAGGATAGCGCGCAGATGCTGGCCTGGGGTATTGTGGCCGGCTCACTCTGTAAACTGGCAACCCACCTTTACGGCCTACGCGATAAGCTGGGCCATTTCAAGGTGGAGTTCAACTTTCGGCATCCCTTTATTAAAAGACTCTTCTGGTTGATGCTTCCGCTGCTGGCCGGTATTCTTGTTGCCAAGGTCAGGGATGTTAGTAACAACGTCTATTTCCTCAGCTCCCTGGAGGAGAGCGGCTTGATGCAGGCTAACACCATGGGACGAAAACTTCAGAGCACACTGCATTGGCTGGTGCCCTATACCCTCTCAATCGCGGTTTTCCCCTTTTTCTGTGAATTGGTTGATGAGAAAAACCAGGCTGAGCTTGGCCGCTTGGTCACGCATTTTGGACGCATACTGCTGGCAACCTTTATCCCCTTTGCCCTCTTAATAGCCGTTATTTCCGTGCCCTTTACAGCCTTTGTTTTTAAGGGTGGTTTTTTTGACGAGACAGCTGTGCACCGCACCGCGCTGGCACTCTCGTTTTACACCTTCGTGCTGCCGGCCGGGGCCATTGAGGCACTGACCATGCAGGCGTTTTTCGCCAACCGACGCATGTGGACTGTGACTCTGTTGGGTATGTTTTTCTCGCTGACAAGTATTCTTTTCAGTTGGGCGGGCTTTGTTTACGCCGGCACCAATGGCGTGCTGCTGCTTTGTTTCATCGCCGGCGGTTTCACCCTCTCCCGTATCCTGAAGAGCTTTGCGCTCACC
Organism: Kiritimatiellia bacterium; assembly: GCA_028686345.1. Lineage (GTDB taxonomy): Bacteria > Verrucomicrobiota > Kiritimatiellia > RFP12 > UBA1067 > M55B167. The sequence goes on along the minus strand of JAQUCE010000018.1, from coordinate 7,866 downwards.
CTCTTCCTAAAGCAAAGTGCCCCGGTCTTTCCTTTCAAAGAGACCTGGACCTTTCTGATTCGGATCACAGCCGCCTCAATCGTGGCTGGCTTAGGCGCTTGGTTTACTCTCTCCCGTTTGACCGCCTGGTTCATTCATCCGCGCGTGCTGGACCACGTCGACCTCGCGAATCGCACCGGTGATCTGATCAAACTCGGCATCACCAGCGCGGTCTTTGTGGCCATTTACCTTGCCGCAACCTATGCCCTAAAGATCAGCGAGATTCATGAGCTTTACTCCTTATCCAAAACCCAGCTGCTAAAAATGCGCAAGCGTAAATCCGCCTAAGTTGCCCGGCGATAAGCTTCTAGACAATGATGCGCTTGCTAATTATAACAGGAGTTGCGAGAATAACCACCAATACAAAAACTTCGCTCCACTGACAGAGAGTGGACAAATACAGGAGCACGCCACATGAAAATAATCAATACCCCAAACGCCCCGCAGGCCATTGGTCCCTACTCACAGGGAGTAGAGGCCAATCAAATAATTTTTTTGTCAGGCCAGATACCACTCAACCCGCAGACCATGGAACTGGTAGGCAATGATATTGAAGCGCAGACAACTCAGGTTTTCGAGAATATCAAAGCTGTTCTGGCCGCAGCGAAGCTGAGTTTAGGCAGTGTGGTTAAAACCACTGTTTTTCTCAAAAACATGGGGGATTTCAACGGCATGAACAGAGTTTATGCACGTTACTTTGCTGACCACAAGCCCGCCCGCTCAACCATTGAAGTGGCGCGTCTACCCAAAGACAGCCTGGTTGAGATTGAGTGCCTTGCCATGGCCAGCAAAAAGGCAAAGCATATTATTTTATAACTGCGGCGTAATAGCTTAACTGGCAAGCGGCTTGCAATCCGCCTGCGTTGCACAACACTTTCACCCACCGGCGCGCTCAAGGCCAGCCGCCCTGCAGCTTCGACTTGCATGTCACTCGATTGCGCATTCCTTTCGACTTGCACAGCACTGTAGCCGCGGGTGTTGTTAGGGGTATTGTTAGGGCCAGGTATTGTTAGGGCCAGGCACTAATTTTACCCTCCAATGTCACCAATATTGTACAGGTGGCGGCAGGTGGTTTTCATGTGCTGGGGTTGCGCGATGACGGCAGCGTTATTGCCTGGGGCGACAATGTTTTTAACCAGACCGATGTGCCCGCCTCTGTTGCGGGTGCGGTAGGGGTCGCCGCCGGCGGCGGGAGCATTCGACGGTGATGCTGATGGCGACGGCCTGACCCTCTTTGAAGAGAGCTATCTCTTCGGAACAGATCCTGAAGTGACGGACTCCGACCAGGATGGACTCAGTGACGGTGTGGAAACAGAGGCGGCCTTTTTGACATTATGGAGCGGCAAAGATCCGGCAGGCAAGCTGTACATGGACTGCCACGCTGTGCAGGTAACGGCATCTGATTCAGCGCGGGCGGCACTGCTGAAGGATGGCACAGTGCTTATTTTTACGGGCGATGGTGCCTCACTTCAAAGCATAACAGGTTTTACGCCGTGCTTTTCTCGAACGGCAGGGCGGAGGTCTATTCAGGTTCTACAAAAACAGCGCCCACGCTGACCGGGATTGAGTCGATCCACAGTGATCGGGACAAGCAGTTTCTTGCAATCAGCGCCAACGGGAAAAACTATCAGCATTAAAGTTTATACAAGATCAATTTTAACCGAAGGGTTCGTACGCCTCCGGGGTGATGCCGGTGGGCGGTTACGGTTCTCGCAGACCCGCAACGCGTCAATCTCCGATGCTGTAAATGTCCAAACAAATACTCCCGGTGCTGTTGACGCACTCCGCACATTCTACCTTGGCTCCACCTTCGGCGGGGTGTATACTCTCAAATACGAATTAGTTGATAACACCAACCCCAGGGTCGGGGAGAGAGTGATCGGCAGCGAGCACATTGAAATAGAGGTCATTCGGGCGAAACTTAAGGAGAGTCAATACGTGATGGCGCATGAGGCAACATCAATTCAGTTCGGCATCGACTATGAATACAGCCGCGATCCGCTGGGTTTCACCCTGCTGATTGATGGCATAAGCAAATCAAGTTATTACAAAGGCACCGCCTTTGACTTGAGCTCCCTTGCCATCGGCACCCACACCGTCACCCTCCGCTCCAACACCTTCACTGATCTGAAAGACACTGCGACGCTGTATGTTGTGAAGATGGGTTTGGTTCCCGACTACAATCGTGACGGGGTGATAGATCAGCATGATAAAGATGCGTACTCTAATGGTCAACTTTTTCGTTTCTGGATTAACGATGATAAAGACAGCGGCCCAGTTGCGACGAAAGGTAGTGATGTCCCGGGGCAAAGTAATGCCAACTGTATGGATAATGTTGTTAACGGGCATTGTGATTTGCTGGATTTCTTTCCAGTTTGGCTGGACTTGAAAGATGTTATGGCAGTTTTACCTCCTGGAAATGGCGTTGAATACCGCCTGCGCAGCCGCGGCCTGAAGTTTGTTTATACCGAGCTGACACGCGGCCGCGCTGGAAGTTATTTAAGGGAGGAGTGCAACAACTGTGGAACACAACTCAATCAGAAGGCGTTCGAGGCCAATACCTTCCCGGATGGAGATGCGAAACTTGAAACTGAAGTCGAGTTTGCAGGCACATTTCTAAAAGCGATTAAAACTGACAGGAACCGAGGCGTGCTGATGGTTGAGTGCACGTCCGCTTTCGCGTCGTTGCGTCTGGATGTGGTCAAGAGTGACACTGACCAGCTGATTGTATCAGTGTGGTTGCCGCTACACACCGGCCCGGTTGAGGAGATGTTTCAGCGAGTCAATCTGCGTGGAGGCGGCGGGGCGGTTGTCACGTCAGGCAGTGCTGTTCCGCCGGATAACGGAAAGAATGTCTTTTTTCTTCACGGTTTCCGCGTTAATCCTTCCAAAGCCCGCGCTTGGTTGTCGGAGGTCTTCAAAAAACTCTGGCAGAGTGGCTCCAATACCCGCTACCACGGCGTGACGTGGCTCGGCGACGATGGCTTTCTTCTCACCGACAGCATCGAACAGGGCGGGTTTAAATACCAGGTCAACGTATGCCACGCCTTCGAGGCTGCTCCGTACCTCAGGAATTATGTCAATGACCGTCCGGGACAGAAGATCGTTATGGCCCAAAGTCTGGGAAATATGGTCGTCTCCTCTGCTATCGCCGACCACGGTATGAACGTTGATAAGTACTTTATGTTTAACGCCGCTGTTCCAGCTGAAGCATACGATAGCGGCTTGTGGAGCGATCTGCTTGACGGTTCAAATGTAATGGTCCATGAAGATTGGCTGGATTACACGAACATTTGCTGGAGTGCCAAGTATCATGAGTTATTTTTGGGGGACACCGCAGATGCCCGCAGACTCCTCACGTGGAAAGGCCGATTCGCAAAGGTGCTTGCGAAAACGTCCGTTTATAACATGTATTCAGCAGGCGGGGTTCCGACCGCCGATGATGGTGACGAGGTGTTCCAGCTTTACAACGGAACGCCGTGGTCGGTCATGCCCGGCACCATCGGTGGACGTTATTCGTGGCACCTGCAGGAGGCGCACAAAGGACGCTTTGATCTGTGTGACCCGGCGGCAACCTCCTGGGCTGGCTGGGGTGTTGGATATGATGAAATATATCAGAGAGATAACCTTATTAGCTCGTGGTCGGGCCAACAGGGTGCTGGATTCGAGTGTGCAATAAAGGGTTGGGGGCAAATTATCAAGCACTACACTCTTTTGACTGAGCTGGACGAACAACCTGTGTTTAGGCATTACCCCAGTCTTATGTTTTCGGATACCATTTCGTCGGAGGAACATAATCAGCTTCTCGCCAAAGGTATTCCTGCCCTCTCGCCTGCAGCGGGGAAAACGGCAATCCCGTGTCTTGGCAGTTCTATGAATTTCAACATGAACACTGCCTTCAAGCCGGATAACAATACGTGGCCTAATAGTGGGTATCCCTATCACCAACGTTGGTTACATAACGACATGCAGAACAAGGCGTTCTTTTACACACACAAACTGTTTGAGAAACTGGTTAAAGAAGGAGATTTGTAAATGAAAATGTTATTCATTATCGTCGCGTCATGTGTAATAACATCTGTCGTAATGGCAGACATCAGCATACAAGAGCGCAAGAAACGCGGGACATACCACGCTATTGCTCAGGCAAAAATTGTCCTGCGGTGCATAGATCAGAACGGACAGGTAGTGTCAAATGCAACGGTAAGTTCCGGTGTCACGTTAGACGGTAATCCTGAAACGAGTACGCAGATAATAGGAAAAACAGATTAGAACGGTTGTTTCGTGGTGGAGGGCAGAAGCAATGGCGAGCTTGGGTATTATTGCGTGAAAGAGGGCTTCTACAATACTTGGGAGACCAAGCATCTTTCTAGATTTCCAGATGTTTTTGTTTCAAGCGGTCGCTGGCAACCTTACGGCATGACAAACACGGTGGTGTTTAAGCGAAAGGTCAATCCGGTGGCGATGTATGTCGCCGACAGATGCAGTGATTACACACTGCTCCCAATCGTCGGTGAGCCGTTGGGGTTTGATTTGACTGTCGGTGATTTGATTGTGCCATATGGCAGTGGAAAAACACGGGACTTCGACGTGACATACATTCGGGACGGTGAGGGCAGCACGTTCACAAACCAGGAACTCATTTTTTCAACCCATGATCCTTTTGCTGGGTTTTTAAAAGTTTCCAGCGATACCTACAGCATGTTCAAATCAGCATACTATGCGGACACAAACGCCGTTTATCAGAAGGAAATCAGATTTAGTTTCAAACGGCTGGGAGGGACAGGCAGTTATATTGACGGGCAAATGAAAGATGACGAATGTATCGTTTTACGCACTCGTACACGTATTGATGAAAACGGTCGATTGATTGGAGCTCACTACGGCAAAATATATGGTCCGCTGTTTTTTGGCTTCTCATTGAAAGCTCCAGGTGAAATGAAAATCCTCCACTACTTCAACCCGAATGAAAACGATCCGAACCTTGAAGCCGATACAACCATACCCTTCGATATCAGGTCAGAATGGTTGCCCATTGAGCAAAAACATATGGAAGGAAATGCAAGATGGAGGTGAAGTTTTGAGTAAACCAGTGATAGTTGCGAGCTTGTTAGCAGTGATTTTATTGATTTTGTTCTGTCCTTCTCCTATCGAGAGTGTCACAAAACATAATGATGTGTTCGTGGAGAGCTTGCCGATAGACATAAATTGCGAGTTCCAAAAACTAGACGCAACCGGTCGAGAAAGAAAATATTATACGTTTTACTCATTGCTAAGGGGCGAGAAATCAAAACTTATTTTGTACGCCAGATTGTTAGGGTTAAAAGAAGTAAATATTGAGCAATTTACAGGAACTGTTTATATAGTCAATGAACCTTTTAAAAAATGGAAACCTCCGTGTAGGAATGAAATCAATGGTGTTATGTTTTTTGAATGCTCAGGGGGAGATCTGTCTTTTACAAACGAGGATCCTTTTAAAATTCAAGCCAAAATCAAGGGTGATCAAATGTATTTGGTTAAGATCGGGACTATTAAGTGCCTGAGGGCCTCTTTAAAGGAAAAGGGTGGCTTGTATGTGCTCTTATAATAATATCCCATAGGGTCACAAAAGTCATCTGTGTGCGAGGTTGACAAGTGAGGTAATGTTTACAGGGATGAAATGAAGATACGATATTGGAAAACACGCCAATATTTCGCCTTGGATTGAGTTCGCAGGAAACATTTACTGAATAGGGTCTGAGTTTGATATGCAGAAAGGTGCCGCAAACTGGATTGACGGCAAGAAAAATATGAGGATCACAAGAGTATTATGAAACGGCATTTTAGATCAACAGCAAATCGGTTGTCTCTCGCTCTTAGCAGGGTGCGGTCTGCAATGCTAAAATATGGACGAAGTCAGGCTGCTCACATTAAACGGGCCAACTGCCTGTTCAGCGGCCCTGCCGGCATTGAAGTCTCGGTCGGATCTGAGAACGCGCCGGCTGACATATTTATCAACAGCGTCAAGCGTGCTCAGTTTGATTGGGAGAGCGATAATAACGGGGATGATACTGCCGATATCGAAATCAGGGCCGGTACTAATCTGCTCTGGAACACACAGTACAAGAGAGTTGTTGACAGTGGCATATTTGAACCACACAGCGGTCTGAGAGAGCCTGACAACTGCGGCTGCGGGGTTTGTGAGGATGGCGATTGTGATATGGACGACGGCGACCAATTGAGCTCTATCGCATTCCGACTCGCACTCGGGCCTGTTGGTTACAACACCCACGGCGGATATCTCTGGTTCAAATGCGAGACTTTGCCAACGGTTACCCCCGCGCTCTTTAATCTGAATGTCGCGCCCTCGGATTACATCACCGTCTACAGCAATGGAATTGGCGGCGTGTTAAGTCAGATCAGCAACACCTCTTATAAGGGGCGCACCATCCAGATCCAGAGCATCAGCGGCGGTGTGCAGCTCGACATCTACCGCCAGAACGACCCCGACTACCACAAAGGCTGGCAGATCACCGCCCCATCCGCCAGCGTCATTCGGTTTGAACAATATGACGCAGCCAATAACATTATCCGCGATGTGACCTACACCTGTGCGGTTGACGGCGATGACCGAACCTCATCCAGATATGATGCCCTAGCGTATTGCACAACCAGCCGCAAATCAACGCTCATCGACGCGCGTAAAGTTGTTGAGGAGGAGGTGGTTACTCAGCTCTCAAGAACGCTCTCAGGGGTACAGGCAACGTATATCACTGTTGGCCGCGGCACCGCCGCTGTTGAAAGAGTCTCCTCCCGCAGTGAGTTGAATGGGCGTTATGACTCGTGGGAGACAACCGGATACTCATATTGGACCGACAGCTTCAACCACCGCCGCAACGGCAAACTCAAGCTCAGGCAGTCACCCGGGGGTCAGTGGGAGTACAATATTTGGGATCAGAGCGGGCGCAACAAGTTGCGCGTGACACCGATTGATGGCTCGGTTGTCACGACGGATTTCGCCGCTGACTCCGAACTTGAATTCAACCCCGACGGAAACTACCCTCAGCTCAAGGCCCGTGTCACGGCCACCTCCTACACGCCCCTGGCTGGCGATGACAGCAACTACCGTGATGCCCTCCAGCCGCGCACTATCTCAGAGTATGTGGTGAAAAACGCCGCGCCGATCTTGACATCCCGCAGCTGGAACATATACAACCGGATAATCGTCAACAGCCTGCCCGCTATCTCCAACACCGTTATTCGCGCCGCCAGCCAGGCATCTGCAATCAGCGAACCTGCCAACCGGATCTCCATTTCAGTTTCAACTCTGGATGACCCCGCCATTGAGCTTATCCTGCAAGGCCGTCCGCTCTATCAGCAGAACCCTGATGGCAGCTGCACAACCTGGGAGTACGCGCTCAATGCAGCCGAGTTGACCATCACCAGCTACAGCGGCACAACTACAGCACCTATGGGCCTGCTGGACCGCAGCACCTACGACGTGGAGGTCATCGACACCCTGACCGGACACACCCTGAGCCGCGAAACGTACCTCTTCACCGATGCTGTTGAAGCACCGATTCTGGCTGCCGAGTACCACGACTACAACGCGGCCAACGGACGGCTGCTGGCCACATACTACAGCGACGGCACCTTCATTGCCCATACTTGGGATTGTTGTCGGATCATCAGCACCATTGCCCGCGACGGGCAAGTCACATCACAGATCGCGCCCCCCTTCATTGATGCAGGCGAATCAAAGACCCTTTACCTCTCACAGGGAAGCCTTCCGGGAGCAGGCGGAAACTTTCCCGCAAACCATGCAGTGACCGACCCCATCGGACGGGG
>JAQUCE010000017.1 GCA_028686345.1 Kiritimatiellia bacterium | reverse complement strand
GAACTTAGTTAATACCTGAGTTTTTTAGCAAATGCGTATGAGGAGGAACCGGATGCGTTAATTGCGCTCGTCCGGGTCTGTGGGGGTGCCCCTCGGGTAACCGGGGGCTCTACCCGGAAGCGGCATATTCTGCATGAAGGTCGGTTTCACTGTCAATAGGTGGTGACCAGCAATTGGTAGCCGGCATCGTGGTCGAGACTATGCGCTTTTCGATACCGACTCCGACTCCGACTCCGACTCCGACTCCGAGCAACAGGCCAGTTTTGTCGCGCACTTAGCCTGGTTTAACAAGGTGTGGGACAAGGTTCGAAACAAGGAAGTCGCCCGCTATGCGGACGACTTCCTACTCCGCGTTTTGTCAAATGGAGTAAGCGCGGAAGGAAGTCAGTCGCTATGCGGCTGACTATACCGCGCAACCTGGCGGCTCGAATGCCGCCCGCATAGTGGACAAACTCCGAGCGCGAATCTCAAAACCTGCGCAGGCATTACATGCAATGCCGCTCGCAGAGCGGCTACTACACCGAACGATAACCCGTGCATTCCGCATTCCAGCGCATGTGTAGTAGTCACCCTGCCAGTGACATCCGTTGACAATGATGTGCGATGATAGCGGATGACGATTTTCAGGTTCAAAAATTGGCGCGGCTATTTGCCGTTTGCGCATAACCTTTTGTTTGGTGTACAATGATGAGAATGAAGTTACATCCATACTTGTCGATTCTAACCGCCTGTTTTACTATGTGCGCCTCCCTGCTTTATGGGTGGAACAATCAGCACTGGCTTGGTAATAGCGCGCGCGTGGCACTCTGGGAGGGCGATCAGCCCGCCAATTATCTGCGGCTCGGCGTGCTGCATGACGGAGTTTACCGCGTTAGCGCAGCTGATATTGCCAGGGCATTCGGAATAACCACCAACAGCGTGCTGGCCAGTTTGGCGGCAGGCGAGTTCCACTTGACCTGCGGCACGAACTCGGTTGCCTGGAGCTCAGATGGCACAGCGCTCTACTTTCCCGGCGAGCGAACCCGCGAGCTCTATGCCCCGGAAAATGTCTACTTCCTGCGCCAGGGTGCGGGCAAGATCATGGTCTCCAGCCCCGCGCCACCAGTCAGCGGCGGCACCAACCGCTGGTTCATGGCGGGCACCCGACATCGCGGCGATTTTCTGGATGTGACCGCCTATAACGACCGCCGCTCATCCAACGCCTCGATTACCAATGCGCCGATTTTCGGCATGTCACTCGGCATCGGAAATTGCAACCGCGCCTCATGCCTCTTCACCGCCTCTTTGCCGGGGTATCAAAGCTCTGCTGCGACCAATCTCCATCTGGCTGTGCATGCCATCTCCTATGGCGATTACAACAAGGCGGGCGACACGCATCGTTTTGAAACTTTTGTGAATAATATCTCCTGTGGAACCAATTTCTGGAGCGGGGAGCAACTGGTGCGCTTTCCGTATACCGCAGAGTTGGCTGCGGTCACTAACGACCTGCCTCAGGTGCGGATCACAAACCTCACCCCTACGCAACATTTTTTGTTGCTGGATGTTGAGGTGGAGTATCCCTGTGCTTATCAGGTGCTGGGTAAGCCCCTGCTCTGCTCAGGCGGGGATTATGGCAATATCGCTGTGAGCGGGGGCGGAACTCCCGGCGCGGCGCGGATTTGGGATGTGACCGATCCGTTGGCCGCCGTGGTGTTTGATGTGGCGGCAACTGCCTGCAGTAACGGCTGGAGCGCAACCTTTGCCTGCGGCAGTGCCGCCAACCGCTATGCAGTCTTTGAACCTGAGAGTTGCTTTCAGCCCTCAGTGACTGGCTTTAGCGATGTCAACTGGAGTGCAGCAGGAGAGATCCCGGAGTTGGTGATTGTCACGCCGCCACGTCGTTGGGTGAGCGGATTTGAGCAGGCCCTGGAACCTTTGGTCGCCTTGCGCCGACGGCAGCGGCTCACCGTGCGGGTGGTTGACGCTGAGGATATTTATAATGCCTTTTCACACGGGCTGGTTTCGCCGCATGCCTTTCAACGTTTTGTCGCTGCAGGGCTGAACTCAGGCAGCGCTAAACCGCTGCGCCACCTGCTCTTTGCCGGTTACGCTTCCACTGATTATCAACTGGAGGTCTTTATCCCCGACACAGTTTTCAGGAACAATAAAAAAGGCTTTCCCGCGCTCTTTCCGCTCCTGCAGATCTATCAACGCGAGTATGTCAACAATGCACATAACCAGTTCCTGCTGCCAAATGATATGCTGCTGGGCGATGCGGATGGCAACAATGTGCCGGATGTTGCAGTGGGAAGATTCTTGGCCACCGATGCCCTTGAACTCTCGAATATGGTTGGCAAAACCATTGTTCACGATACCCCGCATAATTGGAATCAAGCCGTGATTGTCTCGGATTGGAACAAGAATCCTGGCGACCTGGGTTATTACGATTTTGACTCTTATTGCAATGGCCTTGCCGGAAAATATGCTAGTAGTGGATGGGGTGCAAAACACTACCATGCGGAAGCAAAAGATGGATACAGTTTTGTTTGGAAGAATGACTTTGAGGAAACCGGCGTTTATTACGATTTGCAGGATGGGATAGATATGGTTTACTTTGTCGGCCACTCCGGTGATGAGGTCATGGGTAATTCCAGCTCACCATATAATCATGTTTTTAATGTGAGCGTTGATCCAAAACAAAGCGCCGTTGCCAAAGCCAAAAATTTATTTTTTTCAAATTGGGAGTATGCGCCGTTTGCAATGGCGATGGGATGTCGGATGGGGCGCTATACTGCGCTGGACGTTGTTTTTTGTGAGCGAGTCTGCCTGCTGGAGGCGGCTGCCAAGAATCCCTCCTCTGCCTTTTGCTCCTCCATCAGCGCGGCCGGATATATGAGTTTCGGTGAAGCCACAGAGCTTTCAAATCTTTTCGCGAATGAAGTTAATCTCTATGGTGCCCGCACAATAGGCGATGCCTATCTGGCAGCGCTGAACCAGCTTGGCGCTGCGGGTCTAGCCAACATCAAGCACATGGTGCTACTGGGCGACCCCTCCATGCCAATTTGGCGAGTGAAATATGGTTCGGTTTTAATGTTGCGCGGTGCTCAATAGTCAGCCAGCGGCAGGGTTGCGCAGGCTGGAAGGAACGTGCCAGTTGGTTTGTAGGCAACATCGGTTTACGATGGCGGCGACGATAGCGGATTACGATTAAAGGTTACGCTAAAAAAACATACGAAAACAACTAAAAAGGAAAAAGATGGGTAATACGCACTATACTCGTGCAGAAAACGTCACTCTGCGTAACATGGCAGGGGAGCACTTTTTGATTGTGCTGGATATCGGCGAGTCCAGAATGTTCAATCTCAACAGCACGGGTCTCTGGTTCTGGGAGCAGCTGGAAGAGCCGCAAACCAAGGCTGGGCTGTTGACCGCCATGCTCGCTGAATATGAGGTTGAGCGCGAAATTGCGGCCGCTGAAATCAATCGCTTTCTCGCCTATCTTGCGGAGCGCAACTTGATCACGCAGTGCTGATGGAGGAGGGCAGTCGCTACGCGGCTGCCACGTTCATATTCTTGTTTTTTATGCACGTTTTGTATCTCTCACATCAGGCTTCGTCCCGCAAGCGGAACTACGCCCTGACGGGGAAGGCACAGAGTTCTCAGAGTATACACTTTTGCTCTCTGTGCCCTTAGCGACTCTGTGAGAGATAGTTTATCAAGTTAATCCTGTTATCCTGTCAAAAATTGGTTGCGGCTATGCTGCGCTAGGTTCCTTGTTGTTTCAAAAATTAAAGTGCAACCATTTTGACCCCCTATGTTCAGTGATCTGAACTCTACACCCTAGGACGTGCTTTTCACGAGCCTGTTGCAAAATCGTAAACCAACCTGAAGGCGGTATGTAGTTCACGCTTCAGCGTGTCTTCCGAATAGAGCACAGCCATAATGAGAGTTGCCGCGCTTGCTTCCGCTTAAACCAAGGAAAAGGCCATTTACGGTTATTCTATTGGCAATCGCGGTGTTGGTTGTCCCTGGGAGCGCCGATGTCCTCGTCGGCCTTGTTCTCAGCGATGCCGACGGGGACGTCGGCGCACCCAGGGTTTTCTTAGGGTTTTCTTAGGGACAGGCACTGATTTCCCTTAGGGACAGGCACTGATTTCCCTCCAGAGACGTACGTGTTATTTGGTTTTCTTAGGGACAGGCACTGATTTTCGGGTTTTTTAGGGATTTTTTAGGGACAGGCACTGATTTTGGGCAATACTTTACTCGCACATTCGAGCACTAACGCACTCGCGCACTTCTCCACTGCGCGCCGAGCGCGGATCTAGTCGTTTACCAGGAGTGCAGGACAAATATTCTGCTCCTCATTAAAGATGTTGTTGGTGCGCAGTGTCATCTTGATTTTTTCACAACGCTGCCGCATAATAGAGCATTCATGTTTGGGTTTTAAGTGCGTACTTTCAAAAAAGGGTTATTACAATGTCATACTATCTGGGAATCGACAGCAGCACGCAGAGTCTGAAGGGGTTGGTGATCGAGTGTGATGCGGGAAAGATCGCGGCGCAGGCAGCCGTGAATTTCTCAACCGACCTGCCGCAGTTTAACTGCCCGGACGGGGTATTGCACATTAATGATCCGCTGATCAAGCACTCGGATCCCATGCTGTGGGTGGCCGCTTTGGAGCTGATGCTGGAGCGTTTGCAGGCCTCGGGTTTTGACTTGGGGTTGATTGCCGCGATTGGCGGGGCTGGGCAGCAGCATGGCTCGGTCTATCTGAACCAGCGCTTTGCGAGAACGCTTGCGACGCTGGATCAGTCGCGTCCATTGTCGGTTCAACTGCGAAGCACTCTGGCGCGTCCAACCTCGCCCATCTGGATGGATAGTTCAACCACGGCTGAGTGCCGCGAGCTGGATAAACAATTCGGCAAACGCCTGCAGGAGGACACTGGCTCACCGGCGATTGAGCGTTTCACCGGGCCGCAGATCCGAAAATTCCACAAGCAGCGTCCCGAGCTCTATGAGCAGACCGCCCGGATCCATCTGGTGAGCTCCTTTCTCTGCTCTGTGTTGATCGGCGAGGATGCGCCGATTGATTCCGGTGATGGGGCGGGCATGAATCTGCTCAATCTGCGCACCATGGATTGGGATCCGGAGATTGCGGAGTTTATTGCGCCCGGTCTGGCGGCCAAGTTGGCGGTTGTGGGAGCTGGTGTGGCAGGGGGGCTGAGTCCCTACTTTACGAAGTATGGCTTGAAAGCGGGCATTCCGGTCGCGGTCTGGACCGGCGACAACCCGGCCAGTCTGGTTGGCACCGGCGCCTGGCGCAGCGGCATGGCGGTGGTGAGTCTGGGGACCAGCGACACCTTTTTCGCCGCCTTGGATAAGTTCAGCACTGATCCGGACGGGTATGGCCACGTGTTCGGAAATCCGGCTGGCGGTTTTATGAGTCTGGCCTGCTTTAAGAATGGATCACTGGCGCGCGACAGGGTGCGGCGAGAGGCTGGGGTTGGCTGGGCGTTCTTTGATCAGGAGGCGTTTGCGCGGACTTTGCCTGGCAATGGCGGGCAGCTGGCACTGCCTTGGTTTGAGGCTGAGATTACGCCGCCGGTGCTGCGGCCAGGGGTGCGCGCCAACTTTGATTTCAACACCGCGGCACCGTCTGTGCAGGTGCGCGCGGTGGTGGAGGCGCAGGCCCTGGCGCTGCGCAGCCATGCGCTCTGGATAGGCAGCTTCGACACCATCCGCGTGACTGGCGGGGCCTCGCGCAGCCCTGGTATCCGCCAGACCCTGGCGAATGTTTTCCAGGCGCGGGTGGAGAGCATTGCTGTGGCCGACTCCGCCGCTCTGGGCGGCGCAATGATCGCGGCGCACTGCGACGGGGTTTCGTTGGAAAGCCTGACCGCCCAATTTACTCCAATTGGCGAGGTGTGCGAGCCTGATCCTGCTTACGCCGTGACCTACCAGGAGCTGCTGCCAGCCATTCAGGAGCTGGAGCGGGCGGAGCCCATGAAATGAATGGTCGACAAACTTGGGTGCGCTTGCCGCAAGCTTGTAGCAAAAGGCTGAGCAGTCTAAAACAGTCTACAGTCTACGGTTTGCAGTCTACGGTAAACATACTTCTCGTCAATCCTATTACTCCCATCTCCCATTCTTCAAAAAAGCGCTTGACACCTTCCAGCCCTTCGTATATCCTGTGCTGTCACTGAGTGATAGTTGGTTTTGGCGGCAGAGGTGAAAAGCGCGTTTACTTTGAATTAACAAATTAATTGGTTGTTCAATGAGTAAAGTTTTTGTTATTCTTACTAACAACAAAGGGCTTTTAACACTGTTTTGATTAATGTAACAAAGAAAGGTTGGCTGCTATGAATAAAAGTTTGTATGCGTTGGTTCTGGGAACACTCTTGTCAGTGGGCTTGGTTCATGGTGTGGAGGCGCAGGATAACGCTGGTTACTCTCCGTTTATGCTGAGTTTTGTTGACCCGATTCAGGTGCCGCCCGCTGATTTCTATGTGGGTGGTTTGAAACTCAACCTGCCATATGGCCGCTGCCATGATTTTATGGGGCTGGATATCGGGCTTTTCAGTTACTGCACAGGCAATGCAGAGGGATTACATATGGGCGCAGTGACAGCGATTGGCGGAAATGGTACCGGCCTGATGATCAACGTATTGGCCAACCATGTTCAAGGGGAGTATGGCGGACTGCAGATCGGCTTTTTGAACCATGCCAATCATTTGGATGGTTTACAGATCGGGGTTGTTAATATCTGTAACACCGCCTATGGAGTTCAGATCGGGGTTGTCAATGTGATCAAGGATAATGACCTGCCGTTCTTCCCGATTATCAACGGCTATTTTTGATGCATGGCGGACGCGGGTAGTGAGTCAAATCAAGCAAGGGGAAAACTATGAGCAATAAAAAAGTGATAAAAATAGTGACAGCTTTAATGCTGTACAGCGCACTGGTTTTTAATGGGAGTGCCCAGCAGGTGGTCTCCGAGACCGGCAAACTGGATGCAAGCGCCTCCCAGGAGCTGCAGGACTTTAAGCGAAAGATCCAGGCGGCCAACCCGGGTATGGATGTTGTCTCAGTCGAGGCGGATGTTGTCAAGCGCGCGGTGCTGGCACCGCGGCCCGCGCCGCCAGCTAACCCTAAGGTGGCGATCTTTGTCAAGAACCAGACCCGTGTGCCGGGCATGGATGACGAGGTGGATGGTGTGCGCGACCGTATCGGCGCCGAGCTGGCCGGGGCTGGCATGATTATCATGGATCAGGCCGAGATCGCGGGCGGCTTCAACCGCTTTAAAGTCACCACCGCCGAGGAGCGCGCAGGTCTGGTTGACGGTGTGTTTACCGGCGGTTCCACGGTGCGCGTGGCGCAGATGCTGGGATGCGACTATATCATGCTGGTTAACATTATCCGGGCAAGCACTGCACAGCGAACTGCCGGCGGCAAACCGGTTACCATCTTCACGCTCAACATGACGACCAAGGTCAATGAGGCTGTGCAGGGCTCTTCGGTTTATGGCTCCAGCTGGTCGCAGAAGCTGCCGGTGCCGGGTGATGCCGCTGCCGCGGACGACCCGATGAACTATTACAATGACCTGATTGACCAGTGGTCAACGCAGACCGGCGAGGAGATTGCCGCCAAAGCTCCGACTTGGCGCAGGGCGGACGCGACGCTGGAGAACATGGTCTCGTTCTCGGTTTCGACAACTGTTGATGAGTTGATCAAGGGGCTGGAGAGCGGCGTGCGGGCTCCGAATGAACTGCTGGATGAGATGCGCCACGTGGTTGGCGGTGTAACGGTTGAGCTGGATGGAGCTACGCTGGGCTCGTCACCAGGGACATTTCAGGCCACACCTGGTCTGCATCAGCTGCGCATCACGCGGCAGTGGATGACCCCCTGGCAGAAGACCGTCAATATCCAGGAGGGGGCTAATTTCAGCGTTGGACTGGAGCTCTCCGATGCTGGAATCAACCGTTATCAGTCCATGGAGGGCTTCCGTTCCCTGGTGGCCTTCACCTATGCCGAGGCTGTCATGCGCAAGGGCGTTAAGGTGAACTTTGACACCGCTGCATGGCGCGATGTTTCGATCGGTGATAAAAAAGGCGGCGATGTGAATGTGGGGGTTGGAACCACTGTGGTGAGGTAACGCACACTGTCAGGTGTCTTAAAGCCGTGCAAGGGATGACTTATGATCAAAAAACCTGCAAAACACTCTCTGCTGTTACCTGTCTCTGCCCTGGCCGCCCTGTTGATATTCTCAGGGTGTGTCACGGGCAACAAGGGTGCTGAATCCGCAATTGCGGGTTTGCGCGTTGGGAGTGATGCCAAAGCGCTTGCTTGGGCGGAGAAGATGAAGGAGAGCTGGTATAGCAAGCAGCTCGGTTATCTTGAAGCTGGTCGGGTGCGGATGCTCTCCGGGGATTTTACCGGCAGCTCCACCAACTTTGCGGCTGCGATTGACACCATGATTGATCAGACCGATGAGGGGCCGGTGATCAAGGTCGGGGATGTGGGCGCCAACATCATGGCAGGCACGGTGACCGATGATCGGACACGCCCCTACAACCTGCCTGCCTATGAGTTTATACAGGCACTCAACTATCAGATGATAAACCATCTGTTTCTGAGTGATATCAGTGCGGCTGGCGTGGAGGCCCGCCGCGCGGTTTTCGCGCAGGACGCCATTGCCGAGAAGTATGGCAGCAACCTGAAAAAAAATGCTGATAAGCAAGCAGCGGCAGTGGAAGCTAGAGCAGAGGAGAAAAGTGTAGCGACAGATAAAGACAAGGCTGATTCGCTGACGAATGTGGATGCGAAGATGGTGAATATGGCACCCGTGCTGGAAAAATCACGAAACTCCTATGAAAACGGCCTGGTCTGGTATCTGTGCGGTGCAATTCTGGAAGAGCAGGGCGATCAGAGTAATGCCTCGCTCTCCTATCGCAAGGCGAATGAACTGGCACCCGATAACCCCTATGTGCGCAAGGACTTTCTGCGGATGCTTCGCACCCAGGATCAGGTGGCTTACCGTGCACTGATGGAGCAGTATAAGATGCAGGAGAGCGATCTGCTCCGGAGCGGCGCGGAGGTGGTTGTCGTGTTTGAGGAGTCGTTTGTGCCGCAACGCAAGTCGGTTAAGGTGCCGCTGCCGGTGGGGGGCACCCTGACATCAGCGGATTTCCCGATTTACGAGGAGGGCCTCTACCGGGCGATGAGCTTTGAGATTGGTTTAAAGAACGGTCCAACACTTGGCGGAGGCTCGCCAGCTGTGAACCTGCAGGCACTTGCCTACCATGACCTGAAAGAGAAGATCCCCGGTATTGTGCTGCGTAATGTCACCCGCATCGGCACACGAATCGCTGCCCAGCAGGTGGCCAATCACGCCGGTAACGATGCCCTGAAAATTGGCGTGTTGGCGTTTAATGCCATCTCTACCGTGATCAACAAGGCTGACACCCGCGCCTGGTACACCTTGCCCGCGATTGCCTATCTCTCCTGCCACCCCATCCAACCAGGCCAACAGACGATTTATGTGCGAAATCCGGCAACCGGTTATCAGATCGAGATACCCGTGGAGGTGAACGCAGGTGAGAGGCGCTTGATATGGATCGCGGATATCGAGGGCTGTTCCAGGATCGGTACCGCCTCGTTAAGCGGGAAAGGGTCTGCTCCAACCTTTAAGGTGGATGATAGCCTGCTGACCGGACCGCGCGCTTTGTATCTGCCCAGGTGAGGGAACCGCGGCGAAATCCGCGCAAGGCGCGGAGTGAAGAGGTGCGCGGGTAAAAAGGCCGTGCCTTTTGTGCTGGAGCAACGTAGCTCTGATTTCCATTCGGAGTGTCCGGTTGGAAACCGAACCTGCTGAGCTCCGCTGCGCCTTTGATTGACGATGGCGGCGGCGATGCTGGTTGACGAGCCCGCGCATGTTCCCAATCGTCGGTCACCATCGTCGCACAGCATCGTCGGGCGCAACGGTAGGGCGCGGCCTCCACCGCGCCGAGCGACCGACCTTGCAGCGCAAGCGCAAACTTTGTCGTTAATTTTGTAGGAGAGGAATGAATGCGTTACGTTGTTTTTGAGGTGAAAAATGGGCATCCACCGCATAGCGGCGGACATACTGAAAGCAACACAGTATATCCGCCGCTATGCGGTGGATGATTGCGAAGTATATCCGCCGCTATGCGGTGGATGATTGCGAAGTATATCCGCCGCTATGCGGTGGATGATTGCGAAGTATATCCGCCGCTATGCGGTGGATGATTGCGAAACAAGCGGCAAAAAGGCCAGATAAACAACTTTTTGTAAAGAACAAGTAATGGTTTTGCACCCATAAGGGCCTAATAGCCACAAGCTACCAGCTGTAAACTGTATTGCGGGCCTTGTCCGCATTGAAAAAGGAAAGAGGTAAATATGAATATTGGGAAACAAAGTGTATTTTATGTTGCTTTAGCGTTGTGCCTGACCGCTTTGACCGGTTGTGTCGACACTGCTGGAACAACCGTGAAAACCGATCACATTGATGGTGTCACTGAAGTGTTGGAGGACAGCACCCGCCTGCGTCGCAGACTGGGCGTGGATATTGCTTCTATTAATTATGATATGATGCCAAATAATATGAAAAGGGTGCATATCACGCTGGCCAATCGCAGCCATAAACGCCTGCGCTTGCACTATCGGATTGCCTGGTTTGACGACAGCGGCATGGAGGTTGACCCTGATACAAAACCGTATCGCTCGCTGATTATTGAAGGTCGCGACTCTGCGACGGTCAGCGGCGTGGCCAACTCGCTGCAGGCGGTTCGTTCAAAGCTGAGAGTGCGCGAGTATGCCGTGTCAGAGTAATATGATTTTGGATTTTGGATTTTGGATTAAGGAGATAAACTATGAAAAAAAGTATGATTATTGTTCCAGCCTTGGCTTTAACTGCAATGTTTTTGACAGGCTGTGCTTCTATGCCGACTGTCACCGAGACTTCGCTTGACCGCAAGGCGATGACCTCCAAGCTGGAGCCGCAGGATGTGCGCCGTACAGTCGAGAAGATGGCGGAATCGCTGATCAGCTCACCCGGTGTGTTAGAGGTCACCGGAGGCAAGCGCCCGGTTCTGGATATTGAGCCACTGCAAAACCGCTCCATGCAGCACATCGATATGGTCAGTATCACTGATTCGCTGCGCTCGCAGCTCCTGCGTTCAGGTCTGTTCCGCTTTGTTGACAAATCAACTTCAGGCACAGATATCGAATTCATGGATGCGCAGGCCAACCTTGGCTTGACTGACAGCAAGCAGGCGATCCGTCCTGGCCAGCAGAGTGCAGCGCAGATGTTTTTGACCGGAGCACTGACCGAAATCAAGAATACCACCGGGCGTGTCACAGATCAGTACTATAAGTTCTCTATGATTCTTAAAGATCTGAGAACCGGTGAGCTGGTCTGGGCAGATGAGAAAGAGATCCGCAAAGAGAGCATTAAAAGCAGGTTCTGAGTTCGTGCTGTGCACGATCAACCTGGCGCATCAATATTAGCCACAAAAAGTGAAAATGTTTCTGCAAGCAAGATAATGCCTGAAAAACTGAATCTCTTGTTTTTATGTACCGGCAACTCCTGCCGCAGTCAGATGGCTGAAGCGTGGACCCGGCATCTTAAAGGCGATCTGATTAACGCCTACTCCGCTGGAATCGAAACTCATGGACTGAACCCCCATGCAGTCAGGGTGATGGCCGAGGCGGGCGTGGATATTTCTGAGCACAAATCCAAACACATCAATGAATTCAAAGATGTGAAGCTGGATGCGGTGGTGACCGTCTGCGGACACGCCCACGAAACCTGCCCGTACTTTCCTGCGAAGTGTAAGGTGGTTCATGTTGGGTTTGACGATCCGCCTAAGCTGGCCAGGGAGCTGGCGGAACAAGGGGGCTCTGAAGAAGAACAACTGGAGTGTTATCGCAAGGTTCGCGATGAGATCAGAGCCTTTATTGAAACACTGCCGAAGTCAATGGCGAAGTACGCGAGTGCTTGATTGCGCGAGTTTGAAACAAAGTACTTTTGTCTCCGCATCTCATAATTTTCTTCTACAACCCAATGATATCGCTGATATCATTAAAGGTCATCTTCTGGAGCATTGCTTCGTCGGAGGCGCTGATGGTGGCACTGATCAGCGCCTGTTTGCGCCGCTGCATCTCAAGCACCTTCTCTTCAACGGTGTGTTCAGCGATCAGCTTGATGCTGTAAACCGTGCGTTTTTGTCCAATTCGATGTGCGCGGTCGGTGGCCTGATCCTCGGCAGCCGGATTCCACCAGGGGTCCATGTGCACCACCATGTCGGCTCCGGTGAGATTGAGCCCTGTGCCGCCGGCCTTGAGGCTAATCAGGAAAACCGGGATTGAGCTGTTCTCGTTAAACCGGCGGCACTCTGCCAGGCGGTCCTTGGTGGAGCCGTCGAGGTAGCAGCTGGGGATCTGGCGGCTGTCGAGTTCAGCGCGTATGATTTTTAAGAAGGTGACAAACTGACTGAACACCAGAATGCGGTGACCGCCGTCGATCGCCTCGTCCAGAATTTCAAGAAAGGCCTCGAGTTTGGATGAGGGTGTCTCATAGGCACCGGGAGTGTGATGGTCTTTCAGTAGATCCAGATGGCAGCTGGCTTGACGCAGCCGCATCAGCATGGCCAGAATCTCAAAACGGGAGCGCTCAAAGCCTTTGCTCTGAACCAGACCCTTGATCTTGAGTCTGGAATCAGCGAGCAGTTCGTTGTAAACCCTCTGTTGGTCAAGGGAGAGAGGGCAGAAGGCCACCTTGATGATTTTCTCGGGCAGGTCTTTGGCAACATCCCGCTTCAAACGCCGCAGGAGAAAGGGGTTTAGCATACGCCGCAGTTTCTGCTGGGCAACCTCGCCCTCACGCTCCCCATTCATGATCGGGGTCTCAAAGTTCATCTTGAACTGCTCATAGAGGCCCAAGTATTGCGGCATCAGGAAATCCATGATGGACCAGATGTCAGCGACTCCGTTCTCCAGCGGGGTGCCGGTCAGAACCAAGCGGTTGACGGCATTGATCTGTTTGGCGGCAACTGCATTGCGGGTAGATCTGTTTTTAATGTGCTGGGCCTCATCCAGGACAGCGGCCGAGAAGGTGAGCGTTTGATAAACATCCAGGTCGCGCCGGATGAGCGCGTAGGAGGTGATCACAATATCGGCCTCCGGTATTTTGCCAAAGAGGGTGTGGCGGTCAGCGCCGGAGAGGATCAGGCAGCGCATCTGCGGCACAAACTTCTCCGCCTCGCGATACCAGTTTTCCACCAGTGAAGTGGGGCAGATAATCAGCGCTGGTTTTCCGCGTGCTTCAGGCGCTATGCGCTTGAGGTTCAACCAGGTCAGGGTTTGCAGTGTTTTGCCAAGGCCCATCTCATCGGCCAGGATGCCGTTGAAGCCCGACTCCTCAATGAATCGCAGCCAGTAAACACCCTCCTTCTGATAGGGGCGCAGGGTGCCCTCCAGTGCGCCCAGGTCGATTACTTTGAAGCGCGCATCAGTGGAGCGGTTGCGTCGGGCCGCCTCCTCGCGCCAGTCAGCAGGCTCCTCGACATCAATGCCATCCAAAGCCCGCAGCGAGGATTGCACAAAGGGGGCGTAAACCGCCGGCACCATAAAGTGACCGGGTTGCTGGCTCTCTTTGCTTTGGCACTCCCGGAAGACCTCGCGCATGGACTCAACTGCGGCTGTGTCAAGTAGATGCGCCACACCGTTGACCTCCACAAAGGAGTCGCCGCAGTTGATGGCGCGCTGAATATCAGCCGGGTGGAGGTTGGGGTGGTCAAAGGTTTCAAATTCAAAGCCAACATCAAACCACTGCTCGTTTTTTTTGCTGATCTGGATCACCGGGGTGATAACCGGAAGGTTGTCAAAGATAGCTTCAAGCTTTTCCGAGAACGAGATTTTCCAGCCAGCCCGTCTCAGAGCAGAGAAGCCGCTGCCAAAGAAGTTTAGCACAGCGCGTAGTCCCACCATGGTGAGCGCGGGTTCACCTGGAATCTCCATGTCAGGGTGGCTGAAGCCGAGCTGTCGCAGCATGCGCAGCGCCTTGGCCTCAGCGGCTGGGTTACGGGTGTGGTAGCGCAGAATGTCGTCGGGATCGGGCAGGGCAAAGCTGGCCTGAGTTTCAGGGGCGGTGGCGTAGAAGGTCTGGCTTTGGTAGGAGGCTTTGAGTGAGGCGCGCAGCGCTGCCTGGTTGCCTCTTAACAGCAGCTCGAACGAGGGGGTGGCAGGCGAGAAGTCAAAGAGATCCGGTGTGACCTCCATCTCGAGCGGAGTCATTTTTTCCAGCACCGGGAGATCGCGGTGGAGGAAGTTGGCCACAAGCTGACGCGGGATAATTTCATCCTGACGATAGATGCTGTGATAGGGGAGCGGGAGGATGTTCTTCATGGGCCAGATCTGATTGTCCATGGCAACGGCCCCGCGTTTGTTGCTGACCAGGTAGAGGGGGCGGCGGTGCCCCCCGGCAGCCGCAGACTCGGGTAGGAGTGAGTGCGGAGCGATCTTGAGATCACCGGTTGTATGCTCCAGCGAGAGCTTGAGATAGCTCTGAACATAACTCTTCTGAACCTTGATCGCTACAGCTTCGCCGGTGGTGAAGTTCTTGCCGCCAGCGATCTCCACGATGTTAATAAAGTCCGCTGGATTGAGCTGGATGGGATTGGCGGGCGGACCTTCACAGATGTCTTCCAGGACTGAGAGCAGCGCCTCATCCTGTTGCGAGAGCCGCAGAGTTGCGTTGGCGCGAATTTGGCCTGGGTGGTAGACCTTATCGTAGATAAAAAAGAAGATAGCCAGGGAGATGGCACCCTGGTGGAACTCATCGGACCAGGCAGCTGAGAGAGAGAGTTCGAGCGAGGCGGGAGTGCCGTCAGGTGCGCGTTGGATATAGCTGCCGGGATCAATGGCGGCCAGGCGACGGTTGCGGCGCTGCTCCTGCCGGTATTTCTCCTCGCGCGTCGGATCCGAGTGGCGCAGCATCACGGATATACCCAGCGCGACGATATGCGGGCAGATCAACCCCTGGTTGCGGTGGGTATAGCAGGGGCAGAGGCTCTCCACCCCGCCGCTCGCCAGCACGCGCAGCTTGGTGTGCAGATCAGAGGCAGATTCACGGGCAATGATGCCGGCGATCTGGGAGCCGGAGATCTCCGCTTTTTTGACAGCTCCTTTTTTGACAAGGAATTCCGCCTGGTGATAGACATCCTTGCCGCCCCATTGAATGAGCATGGTTGAAGTTAGTTTTGCTGGGTTCATTTCGAGAGTTCAGTGTTTAAGGTTCAGAGTTCCCGCCTTTATTAATACGGCGTGGCATGCAGGTTGCAGGTTGCATTCTACAATCCATGTCCCATGTTTTACAAGCGCAATTTAGCAGGGAAACAACAATGAGAAATTAGTGCCTGTCCCTATCCGGGAATTAGTGCCTGTCCCTATCCGGGAATTAGTGCCTGTCCCTATCGGCTCCCTATCGGCTCCCCAGATGAAATATCCCTGTCGGCTCTCCTATCGGCTACTATTATTGGTTGCCTTATGAATTGAGTTTGATAGACTAGTTTCGGAGATGTTAAATGAAAGGCATTGCCATTTCGATATCAACAGGATCAGTTGTAGCTCAATAGTGCATAAGGTCGGCACGAAAAAGTAGAAAGCCGGCATGAAAATTTGGAATTATACCGAAAGTTTAAATTAGTGTAGTGTTGGGATGGCAGCATCCCTTATTAATTTGCACGCTTACAAGAACACGTAACTACCGACTGTTTAGCTCCAAGCTGATGGGAAAACCACCGTTGACCGAAAATCACCCACTGTACACAGCCCACACGACTCGCCATGTTTCATCGAGCTTGCGCCCCGCCGACACCGCAATGCGCTGAAATGATGACTGTGCTCAGCAAGCATGCGCTCGACAAAGGCTTTACTTCCAAGAACCACGCCATCGGATAAATAGCGCATCCGACAACGTAATAGCTGTTGGATCGACAGCTCCCCGCCCGCCTCCAGAACCTTGTCAATCGCCTGGCAGTCAAACCCTGGTTTTATGACCTCTCCGGTGATTTTATCAACTTTCTGAGCTCCCACGCAGTAGAGGTGTTGACGGTATTGGGCCAAAACTTCTTTTTTTGTCAAAGTGCTGTCCATAAATAGGTTAGAGATGCCATCCAGTGCCAGTCCGCCCGCTCCCACCGCCTCCGCATACCCTGACCAGCGGTAGTCCTTGGGATCATTGACTATACCCGCCCGTACTGGATTAAGGTCAATGTACGTCGCGACAAGCAGCTGCGCTTGTTGCTCGTCAAGCAGAACGCTTTTGAACCGGTCCTGCCACAATGGCCCTGCTCCATGCCGGTCGTGCTTCGCATTATAGTAAATTGAAACCCGTTGTTTAAAGGTTTTCATAAACTCAGAGAGGTCATACATCCGCGCCCGGAAACCATCCAGTTGCTCTTTCACCTGCTCGTCGCCACCTTTCTCAATCCAACGTTTCCAGTTTTCCTCCATTGTCGCGTACCTCTCCTCTTCATAAAGGATAGCCACTCTGCGCTTAACCTCATCATCGTCTATCTCCCTCCTTTCCGGCACATGCAGCAAAATGTGAAAGTGGTTGTCCATAAAAACGTAAGTCATTACCTTACAATCGCTAAAAGTTTCAAGTCTGCGCATTAAATCTGAGAGATAACCTTTTTCCTCATCACCGAAAATAAAGCGATGTTCTATCACCCGACTCATCACGTGGTAAGCCGTAGCGGTCGGTAGTGTTAGCCTATTCATTCGCATGTTACACCTCCAAGATTAAATTACAACACACTTATAAACTAAAACCTACACAATGTCTAGCACATAATGAAATGTACTAATTATTTTTTAGTGCCTGCTCGATTGACAAATTAAACGCACCCCCCAGTGCCTAGAGGTTTTTAGTGCCTGTCCCTAATGAGGTTCCTAATGAGGTTCCCCAGTGCCTGGAGGTTTTTAGTGCCTGTCCCTAATTAATGAGGTTCCTAAACCAGCGGAGCCGGAACCAAACTGAGCCTATGTGATATGCGAAATTATTTCTCTCTCATTGAACAATTGTGTGATATGCCCCGCTGGTTTAGTCAACAACGCTATGCGTTGCATAGAAAAGATGGAAGTTCTTTCTTTTGCGCCTTTTTGCGGCTATTCCTTTTTTCCTTTGCTTCGCTATGTTTAGCCGCAAAAAAACGCAAAAGCCGCAAAATCTTTCGCAAACATGATAGGATTTAAGAAAAGAGGTACTAATGGTGTTTGGCATGTGCATGTAATTAGTGCCTGGCCCTAATGGAGTTTAATCTGTTAGAAAATATTTTGCCTTGCTGTTTTGTTGCCGGAAAGATTATACTCAAAAGCCTGTTAAACATTAATAGGTTAATTCTCAGAGCTGTTTTGTAAAAAAGATCCTTAAGGAGGAAAAATGGTGGACTTTGATGTTTTAAAAGTGGCGATGAAGAGCGGGAAAGTTGCGGAGGTGAACCGGATTGTCGGCGAGTTGCTCGCGCAGGGGGTGCTGGCCAAAGATATTCTGGAGCGGGGTTTGCTGGATGCGATGAATGAGGTCGGCAAGCGCTTTAAGGCCAACGAGGTGTTTGTACCCGAGGTTTTGGTGGCTGCCCGCGCCATGAAGGCTGGAACTGCGATTTTAAAACCGCATCTGGTGGAGGCCGGGGTGAAGGCGGTTGGCAAGGCTATTATAGGCACAGTCAAAGGCGATCTGCATGATATTGGTAAGAATCTGGTGATTATGATGCTGGAAGGGGCCGGCTTTGAGGTGATTGACGCTGGTGTGGATGTTGCTCCTGAGAAGTTCCTGGAGTTGGCCAAATCGCACAACGCCCATATTGTAGGATTGTCGGCGCTGTTGACAACCACCATGCCGAGTATGAAGAGTGCGGTAGATGTGATGCGCGAGGGTGGAACCACGGCCAAGATCATTATTGGCGGTGCGCCTGTGACGCAAAGTTATTGTGACAGTATTGGCGCGGATGGATATTCGCCAGATGCCGCTGCCGCGGCGGAGCTGGCGTTGAGCTTGCTGCCCCACTAATGCGCACTCTGGCCTTGAAATTAAACTGATAGGAAGCCCATATTGTGACTGGAAGAGAAGTTTTATTACACGCCCTGCAAAATGATTTGACACCGCGCCCTGCATGGGTTCCCTTTGTTGGGGTGCATGGCGCGCATTTGATTGGTGAAAAAGCCTCCAATTATTTAAAGTCAATGGAGCTGATGCTGAAGGGGTTGACGCTTGCGGCGGAACGCTATCGCGCGGATGGGATCCCGGTGATGTTTGACTTGCAGCTGGAAGCTGAGGTGCTGGGATGTGAGTTAGTCTGGTCAGAGGAGAATCCCCCCTCAGTTGTCTCGCACCCGCTGGGGGGCGGCGGATCTTTGGGGCAGCTGCCGGCCTTTGATCTGGGTGCAGGACGGCTGCCGCTGGCTTTTGACCTGACCCGCAAGTTGAAATCCGAGATTGGCGATAAGGTTGCGCTTTACGGCTTGATCTGCGGGCCCTTTACGCTGGCGATGCATTTGATGGGTCAGGATCTTTTCATGGGAATGTTTGACCATCCGGACTATGTCAAGGCAGTTGTGAGCTACTGCAGTTCAATCGGGTGCCAGATGTCCAAGGCGTATATTGAGGCTGGCGTGGATGTGGTTGCCGTGGTTGATCCCATGACTAGTCAGATCTCAGCTGAGCATTTCTCTGAATTTGTCGCGCCCTATTTGAATCTGATCTTCGCTACGATACGTGACCAAGGCACTCTCTCTTCGCTGTTTGTCTGCGGTGATGCCACCCGCAACATGGGCGAGATGGCCAAGACCACCTGCGACAACATGTCGATCGATGAAAATATTTCGCTGGGTACGCTGCGTGATATTTCGCGCACCACGGGCAAGAGCTTTGGAGGCAACTTGAAGTTGACCTCTGCGTTGTTGTTCGGCGAGCCGGATGATGCCAGATTGGATGCCATCCGTTGTATTGATGTGGCAGGCGGGGCGGGCTTTATCCTGGCACCGGGGTGTGATCTGCCCTTTGCCACACCGCCGGAAAACCTGGAAGCAGCGGCTGAGATGGTGCATGACCCATATAAACGGGAGATATGCAAGCGTACGATTATTGTCAAAGACATGCAGGATTTCGCCTGCGATATTCCGGATGACTACCGTACGCAGCCGAATGTGATTGTGGATGTTATCACCTTGGACTCTGCTTCGTGTCCGCCCTGCGGTTATATGGTGGGCGCGGTGAATAAGGCGGCTTCCGCGCTGTCGAAGCCGGTACAGGTGAAGGAGCACCGCATCTCCTCGCGTGAGGGGCTGGCGGCGATGAAGAGGCTGGGCGTTCAGAATATCCCTACAATCTGCATCGACGGTGAGGTAGCCTTTGCCTCTATTATTCCTGACCAGAAACATTTGATCGCCCGGATAGAGGAGTTTATTGCGAAAAAGGGGCAGACGTGAAAACTGATACCCAGGTTGAGCGTACACTGCCTATATGGCTCATCGTCGGTTTTCTCGGTGCTGGAAAAACCACGCTGCTGCGACGTTTGGTCAAATCCACGCACGGCCAGGAGTACATCTATGTTGTCAATGAGTTTTCGGCCGTGGATGTGGATGCAGCGCAGATCGAGCGGGCGGGCGGGGTGGCCCTTGTGGTGGCAGGGGGCTCTATCTTCTGCCGCTGCCTGATCACCGAGTTTGTTTCGGTGATGCGGCGCATCAAAGATGGTTTTCATGTTGGCGAGCGTATTGTCAGACCGCAGGGAGTTGTGATTGAAGCCAGCGGCATGGCAGACCCGCGCTCCATGAGGAAGTTGCTGGCTGAGAGTCATCTGGATGAGTTTTTTCATGTTGCGGGTGTCACGGCGGTTGTTGATCCAGGGGTGTTGATGAAGCTGTTGCTGGTGCTGCCAAATATCAAGGGGCAGATTCAGGTTGCG
Source organism: Kiritimatiellia bacterium (assembly GCA_028686345.1). Classification (GTDB taxonomy): domain Bacteria; phylum Verrucomicrobiota; class Kiritimatiellia; order RFP12; family UBA1067; genus M55B167. The sequence continues at coordinate 41,522 of JAQUCE010000017.1, read as the reverse complement.
GATTTGATTATCTTCAATAAGATTGACCTGCGTTCGCCGGAGATGATCGAGAGGGTCAGAGAGAAGGTGCGCGCTATCAATCCGCATGGGGAGATCATCGAGTCCGTGCAGTGTGATGTGGAGCCCGAGCTGATTTTACGGGATGGTAACTCAGAGGCTGTGAAAAGCGTGGATGCTGAGTACAACCGTTGCAAAGATCCGCATTATCTCAATGAAACAATCCGATTTGATAAACAAATCGCGTTGCGCGATCTGGAGGACATTTTGCCAGCCAAGATTGATGGTCTCTACCGTGTTAAAGGATACATTGAGACTGTTGAAGCTGGCTGGATAATTGTTGACTGGAGCGAGGGCGGCCTTACTTATCAGCCAGCCCAGCCGCACTCAGCCTCAGCCCTGACAGTCATTTGGAGCGCAGCCGCCGACCCGGTTGTGATTGGGGAGTTGCGTTACTTGGCGTTATAATAAAAAACCAGCAAACTCAGTGATTCGAAAAGTAGCTTTGTCATAGTGACATTACTTGGCTGATGTGATATATTGAAAACCTCAAATGAAAAAAAACCCTACAGAATTTGACTTTTGGTACGCAGTGAACAACACGGAGATCGTGCTTTTGCCGACGCGCCATATTGAGACCTTCGGTAACACCATTATTAATTATCATATGGTTTGTGAGCTGATGGATGATACCAGCAAAGTGCGGGTGCGTGAGGGGCGCATGCAGGCTTTACGTCCGCAAATTATCACACCTTCCTCCTATGCGAACACAATGCTGGATGGCTTTGGTGAAGAGGCGCGCCGCTACATGGAGTGGCTGAAAAAGCATGAGGACACTGTCCGGGTGCTGCGCTACGGATACACGCTGAAAAAGGAGGCGTTCAACGAGCAGGTAGTCACTGATTCGCTGCAGGCGGTTATGGAGCGGGTGAAAAAGGAGATCAACGCTCGTAAAGACCCCTTCGCCGCTATGATCAAGGGTGTGGATGAGCCTTGGGATGTTTGCCTGGTCAAGCTGTTCTGGAAGGTGATCGAGAGTTCCGCTGTCAGCAACATCCGTGAGCTGCATGAACGCCATATGTTCACGATGCAGGATGGCATACCACAGGGGATTCGTGAAGACATTGAAAAAGCCTTTGCCGCCGCACAGATTGATCCCTCGCTGATTAAACCGCTGGGCAAGTTTTTGCAGGACAATTCCGTCTTTGAACAGTATCAGGATCGGTTTTTCAGATTGGTTCAAGGGCGCTGAAGCTGGATGATAAATACTTTTGAAGGAGATCGTAGATGACAATTACAGAAAAGATTCTTGCTGGAGCAGCAGGGGCGAATGTGGTCAACCCAGGTGATAATATATGGGTCAATGTGGATGTCCTCTTGACCCATGATGTTTGCGGCCCCGGAACAATTGGTGTCTTTAAACGTGAGTTTGGCGCGGATGCGAAGGTTTTTGATCGCGAAAAAATCGTGATTCTGCCGGATCATTACATCTACACAGCTGATGAAAAAGCGCATCGGAATGTGGATATTTTGCGTGATTTTGTCGCCGAGCAGGATCTGCCGTATTTTTATGATCCCGGCACAGAGAGCTACTGCGGGGTCTGTCATGTGGCACTGCCGGAGCTTGGCCATGTGCGACCCGGCGAGATCATCTTCGGTACGGATTCACATACCTGCACGCACGGCGCGCTGGGCGCGTTTTCAACCGGCATTGGCAATACGGACGCTGGTTTTATCATGGGCTCCGGCAAGTTGTTGGTTAAAGTTCCTGAAACCATTCGTTTTGTGCTGGATGGGGCGATGCCAGAGTATCTCTCCGCCAAAGACTTGATCCTGCACATTATTGGTGACATTGGGGTGGATGGCGCCACTTACTGCGCAATGGAGTTCTCGGGCACAACGATCGACGCGTTGAGCATTGAGGAGCGCTGCACAATTTGTAACATGGCGGTTGAAGCGGGTGCCAAAAACGGCATTATCGCGGCTGATGCCAAAACAATTGCATATGTCAAAGCACGCACGCAAAAGCCCTTCCAAGCGCTTTACAGTGATGCCGACACACCGGTGAAAGCAGAGTACCGCTATGATGTCTCGCAGTTGGAGCCAGTCGTTGCGAAACCACACCTGCCGGATAACAAAGCTCTGGTGCGCGAGTGCAACGGGACCAAAGTTGACCAGGTTTACATTGGTTCCTGCACGGGCGGCAAGCTGGAAGATTTTTATATGGCCGCTGAAATCATGCGGGGGCGCAAGGTGGCGGTCAGAACATTGATTGTTCCAGCAACGCGGTATGTTGAAAAGGGGCTTGAAACCACCATGATTGAGGGCCAGTCGCTGCGCTCAATTTTTGAGGCGGCGGGTGTTGAGCCGATTGCACCGCCCTCATGCGCTGGCTGCCTGGGAGGCCCGGTCGACACCTTTGGCCGTACACACGGCGAAGAGGTGGTTCTCAGCACCACCAACCGCAACTTCATCGGGCGCATGGGCTCGAAGAAGTCACAGATCTATCTGGCATCGCCTTACACGGCCGCTGCCACAGCGGTCAAGGGCTACATCACCGACCCACGCGATATTTGATTTACACAAGGAGAATTTTCATGAGTCAAGAGAGTTTGATCAAAGGGCAAGTCTATGTGCTTCAGGACAATGTTGACACTGATCTGCTGATCCCGGCCTGTTATCTGAATTTGGTGCCAACCATTCCGGAGGAGTACCGCAAGCTGGGCTCTTACGCACTGGCCGGTCTGCCGGAGGGGTTTCCTAAATTTGCCTCGAACAGTGACGGTACAACACCTTATCCCATTGTGATCGGGGGGCGAAACTTCGGTTGCGGTTCATCGCGTGAGCACGCCCCGATTGCGCTGGGCGCAGCCGGCGCCAAGGCGGTGGTGGCAGAGAGCTACGCGCGAATTTTTTTCCGCAACTCGGTGGCCACCGGCGAGATTTATCCGCTGGAATCAGAGGAGCGTCTCTGTGACTGCTTTAAAACAGGCGACGAAGCGGAGATTGATATTGTTGGTAACACGATCACCCGGCTCTCGGACGGCAAGGTCTTTTCGTTAAAGCCGGCTGGCGCGGTTGCGCCGGTGATCGCAGCAGGGGGCATGTTTGCCTATGCGCGTGAAATAGGTATGATCAAAAGCTAATCGGATTTATGTGTTCGCAGCGGTTTTCAAACTTGCAGCCAGGAAAAAATATGAGTGTGCGCAGTACTAGAGTGATCGCCGTTGCCAATCAAAAAGGGGGGGTCGGGAAAACAACCACAGTGGTGAATCTGGCGGCGGCCCTTTCGTTGCTTGATAAAACCGTACTGGTGATTGATCTGGACCCGCAGGCCAATGCCACCAGCGGACTTGGCCTTGCGCAACAGCCGGGAGTCAGTCTCTATCCCGTGATTACCGGCAGAATGGATGTGGCGGATATTATTCAGCCCACGCCCTACCTCAACATCAACATTATCCCCTCCGAGCTGGATCTGGCTGGCGCTGAGATTGAGATTGCGCGTGAGGAGAATCACCTCTCTGTTGTGCGTCGCGAGATCGACCGCGTGCTCACAGCCGGTGTTTTTGATTATGTGCTGATGGACTGTCCGCCCTCAATCGGGATTCTGATGACCTCATCTCTGGCCGCAGCGGACAGCATCATTGTGGCCATGCAGTGCGAGTACTATGCCATGGAAGGGCTGAGTGTTATCATTCATCTGATTGAGCAACTGCGCGCCAGCGGGGTCAATCCCAACCTCTCGATTGAAGGGATTCTGATGACCATGTTTGACGTGCGCACCAGGCTCTCCTCCGATGTTGTCGCTGAGGTCAGGGAGCACTTCGGCGATCTGGTTTACGACACTGTTATCCCGCGTAATGTGCGGATCAGCGAGGCACCCAGCTTCGGCCAACCAGTCGTGTTTTTCGATCCGCAAAGTCGCGGCGCCCTGGCCTACCGTGTTCTGGCCGAGGAGTTTGTCGAAAGGCACACAAAGTTAACGCGCTAGCTTTAAAGCGCGCGAGCGTAATGATCTGGCTTCTGCGCTTGCGGTATGCTCTGGTTTTTGCTATTAATAGATTGTTTTTAAAGATTCCTTGCATCAAACATAGTTTTTAACCGGATGTGATGCCATGGAGCTCTTCACCTGCCGCCCTGCGGCTTATTAAGATTGGAGTCATGCGCGTTGTCGCTGTTGGTGCTGCCGGACACTGACGTAAAGCAGACGCAACACCTATGAGTGCTTTCATATGGCTGGGAATACTCTTTTGTTTATCTCAATCAGCGATGTTTTCAGGTCTCAACCTGGCTTTCTTCGGTGTCAGTAAATTGCAGCTTGAAATTGAAGCTAAAAACAATAAGAGTGCCCTGACGGTTCTGAGGTTCAGGCAAGATTCAAATTTCCTTCTGACAACCGTCCTGTGGGGCAATGTGGGCTCCAATGTTTTACTGGCGTTGCTGTCGAACTCAGTCATGTTCGGTGCCGTGGCTTTTGCCTTTTCAACCTTCTTCATCACGTTTTTCGGCGAGATCATTCCGCAGGCCTATGCCTCCCGCCATGCTTTGAAGATGGCCTCAGCCTTGGCTCCAATAATGCGCTTCTATCAGATTTTGCTGTATCCAGTTGCAAAACCCTCGGCACTCATTCTTGATCAATGGCTGGGCACCGAGGTCTGTCGGTTTTTTCGGGAAAAAGATTTGCGGGAGCTGCTAAAGCTCCACGTTGGGACCCCCGGCGGCGAGATCGACCAGGTGGAGGGGACCGGCGCTATGAATTTTCTCGCGCTTGATGATTTAAAAATCGCGGATGAAGGCGAAAGTGTTGACCCGAAAAGCATCGTTCAAGTCGCTTTCGCCGATGGCCGGCCAGTATTTCCGATGATTGAAAACAACCCTTCAGATCCTTTGCTTAAAAGGATTCAAGAGAGCGGCAAAAAATGGGTGATTCTCGTTAATATGGCAGGCGAACCAATGCTGGCGTTAAATGCGGATGGTTTGCTGCGGGCTCTGCTGTTTGATAAAGAGCTGGTCAATCCAGTCAGGTTTTGCCACCGGCCCATCATCATCCAGAACCCGAACTCGTTGCTGGGAGAGGCGATCCCGCGCCTGAAGGTGCATCCGACCAGATCAGATGATGATGTTATTGATCAGGACATTATTTTGTTTTGGAGCGACGAGCGCAAGCGCGTTATAACGGGCTCGGACATTCTTGGCCGTTTGCTGCGGGGAATTGTGCAGAAGGAGTCACTACGCACTGGCGAGCACACAGCAGTGGAGCCAAAACATCATCTTCTTTTGCAGGGAATGTTCCACCGCCCTAACTGGCGGAACTTGACTGATGAAAAGGATCTATCATGAGCGAAAACCAGGGGATTATTTTCGCCTTTAATCTCGATGGCCAAGGAGGTGGACAGGCCCTTGATTTCAAGGGCTTGAGAGCTGCCTGGCCATCGGATAGTACCACCCTGTGGGCGCATCTGAACTATACCTGCGCGGATACGCAGGAGTGGCTCTACCAGCATAGCGGGCTGGACCCTGTGGTCGTGGAGGCTTTGACCGCCGGGGAAACGCGGCCCCGCAGCTTGATCCATAAAGGTGGAATGCTGGTAATTCTGCGCGGAGTTAATCTCAGCCCGGAAACAACGCCGGATGATATGATCTCCATCCGTATCTGGATTGATGCCCGTCACATTATAACTCTGCGCAATCGCCATGTGATGGCTGTCGATGAGCTGCGTCGGGAGACAATTGAGGGCTATGGCCCGGAAAGCCCTGGCGGCTTTTTGGTCGCTCTGTCGGATCGTTTGGTCAACCGTATGGGCGATGTGGTTGTGGATTTAGAGGATTTGGTTGACGCGCTCGAGGATGAGGTGCTCACAGAGCAGAACTACGCGTTGCGGAAAAAAATCGCCGGGATCCGCCGCACTGCGATCGGCCTGCGCCGCTATCTGGCCCCGCAGCGGGATGTGATGGCGCGGCTTTACAGCGAGCTGGTGGAGTGGCTGAGCGAGATGGATCGCATGCGGCTGCGTGAAACCGGTGATCGTACCACGCGTTATGTCGAGGATCTGGACGCGTTGCGTGAGCGGGCGAGTGTGACGCAGGAGGAGTTGGATAACCGGCTGGCTGAGCAGATGAACAAAACCATGTATGTTCTATCAATTGTAGCGGGAATCTTTCTGCCGTTGAGCCTGCTGACCGGCATCTTCGGCATCAATGTCGGCGGTATGCCGGGTATCAACAGCCCCTGGGCCTTCTGTATTTTCTGCGTGGTGCTCGCAGTTGTGGCAGCCCTGCAGGTTTGGCTTTTCAAGCGTATGAAGTGGATGTGAGCATGCCGGGTAACGAAGATCTTTTGAAAACCGCGCCGCGTATTCTAATCTTTACCGGCGATGGAAAAGGCAAAACCACGGCCGCGCTTGGAATGGTATTGCGCGCCTGCGGACATTCGATGCGCTGCCTGGTGCTCCACTTTATCAAGAGCGAGGGGGTTGCGGGGGAGTATCGCACCTTGCGGACGCTGCCAGGGGTCGAGGTTTTGGTCACAGGCTGCGGTTTCGCACCGCCGCCCGGCAGCTCCGGCTGGGAAAAACACCGTGCCGCCGCCCGTCGCGGCTGGGAGCTGCTGGAAGAGCGTCTGGCAGCTGCTTCCTACGACCTGATTGTGCTGGATGAGGTTCTGGGAGCAGTCAAACAAGGGCTGATTGATCTGGCCGAGCTCTGCGCCTGGCTGGAGCGGCGCAAGGGCGGTGAGGTGATTGTGCTGACAGGACGCGATGCCCCGCAAGCACTGATTGATCGTGCGGATACAGTTTCGGAGATCAAAATGATCAAACACGCCTACTTGCAGGGAGAACCAGCCCGCGTAGGGGTTGAGTTTTAAACCGCAGGGCGCGCTTTTCAATAATCGGCCAGAAATAAAGAGCACGCTAAAGCGTGAACTACATACCCCAAAAGACCGGGGGTTATGGCAGATTTAGCTATTTTATGAAGAAGAGTGTGCCCGGCAGGTGGGTTGTCAGGAGCACATCATTGCCCCCGGATGTCCGGCCAGTGGCGGCATCCGCGGCGTAATGGATTATGAAGCGCTGCTCATTGATTGTGATTGCGGCGCCTTCAGCGAGCTCCTTGAAGCTCCCGCTGATGGCTTCGGAGCCATTATTGACAATGATGAAGAGCTTCTTGTTTTTGAGGCTCTCGGCTGTGTTCAGTGTAATATTCAACTCGGCGTCTGCCAGTGTCACCGTGCCACTCACCGCCAAGGCGCTGTACTCGCCGCCGTTGTTGATTGTCACGCCGAAAGTAGCGGTGCCAGCTGATGTGAAGTTCACATTGCCATTGACGGCGAGGGTTCCAGATGGTGAACCAGGAGCAAGTGAGCCGCCTGGCGCGAGGAATTGGACGTTGCCGCCAACCGTGCCAGTGCCTGCCAGGGTGCCGCCGTTGATATTAACCGCGCTGCTGCCTGTGCCGGAGCCGCTGGTGTTGTCAACCCGCAGGGTGCCGCTGTTAATACGGGTGACACCAGTGTAGTTGTTGGCACCTGTGAGGCTCATCATCCCGGTGCCTGATTTTACAATGCCGCCGCCGTTTTGCGGGGTTATTGCCGCACTGACGAGCAAATCCACAGGCGCGGCACCGTCAGCCACGTTGAAGGTCACGAGGTTCTCCGGGTTGCCTTCGCGCAGTGTTACGCGCCCTGAGATAACCGCGGTCTCGGGGCTGGCGACGGTGTTAATGCTGGAGCTGTTGCCGAGCGCATAGCGGGACTCTGAGTTGATGCTGGAGACTCCATTGTTGCTGCGCAGTTCACCGCCGGTCATGTTGATCGTAATACCCCAGCCATTATCCTCCCACGCAGTGTGGTTCACCAGGCCGCCCTTAATGTTCAGGGTGTTCACCTTTGTGCCATTGCCCCAGCCAAGGGCGTTGTTGACAGGTAGATCTAGTTGTGCATTCTTTTCGACCGTCAGTGTGCCGCGCACTGCTCCAATTTGACCTCCGGTATTCAACAACCTCAGTATGCCTTCGCGCACGGTTGTTCCGCCAGTGTAGGTGTTGTTGGCAGCCAGGGTGAGAGCGCCTGCCCCGGTTTTCACCAAAGTTCCGTCGCCGCTGATCACACCATTGGCAGTAATGCTCTTGGTGCCGGGGGTATCCCATGGCTGCGGCAGGAGCAACCTGATCTCCGAGCCGATTGTTATTGATTCATTGGCCTTGATGCCTTTTGCCCCGAGGCTGATTGTGCCACTGTTGAATGAATAGCCTGTGCCATCTACCACTATGCCGTGGGCCTGTACAGCGCCCACGGTGATAGACGAACTTCCGGAGGCTTTGAAGTTTGCGAACGCGCCGCTCTTCCAGCTCTGCAGAGGGGTGCTGCCAGCCTCGGTCTCACTCCAGATTGTTTCAGTTGTGTTCCATGTCCCGCTGCCAGCTTGCAGGCCTGCGTCAGTGCTAGTGTCCCAGAGTGCATCCATCTCAAGACTGGCAAAGGTCTCCGGAGAGCGCTGGCTATCGCACGAAGCCTTGATCCAAGCGGGTGAGAGCGTGATCCTGGAGATACGCGCCTCATCCATTAAACCTTCAAGCCCGCCCCACCAGTTATCAGGTGTGCGTCCCAGCCGAAGAGATCCAAAGTTGTTACGGTAGCCCAGCGTGCCGCCGCCAACCTCCTGGCCATCCACATAGAGCCTCACAAAGCTGCTGCTGTCAACCGTAGCGGCCAGGTGATGCCACTGGCCAATATTTAAGACAGGGTTGGTTGAGTAAATTCCCGATTGGTTAGCATTTTTTGCTGCAAAACACAGTTTGCGTTCTGCGTTTGCGAACATTACGAATGCGAATTGCGATGAGTCTTTATCTTTACCAATCAGGTTTTTGTTACCATTGAAAATATCAAATTTAGCCCAGAGCGCGATTGAAAACATGCCGGAGAAGTTGTGCGCATTATCAGGTAGAGCAATATAATCAAGTTGGCCTCCATTCCAGTCAAAGTGCCGACCATCTGCAATGAAACTCCAGGCGCTCTCTGTGTTGTTAGGGCTTGCTCCGTTAATCCCGTGGTGGTTGTTGGAGGTGGAGTCCTGAAGAGCTGCGAGTGGATTCATAGCACCAAGGTGCCAGACACCCGCGTAATCTGAGTTCCAGGTGGAGCCGTCAGTGGTGTAAGCCGGAATCGTAGGCGTGTTTGTATTGCCCCAGTAAGCGTAGAGCGATGTGTCAGCGGCCAGCTCCGGAACCTTGACCCACACCCTTGCGCTTCTATATTTTTGATTGAGGTAGGTGTAAATACCGTCCAGCTCACTGTTCGACAGAGCGCGGTTATAAGCAATGACCTCCGCAATACCGCCGCTCCACGGGTTGTCTCCGTCGCCAACCAACCAGCCCGAAGAGGTTTTGATCTCGCCCCCGATTGAAGTCAGCGTCTTGTACGCCGGAAGAGGAGCGAAACTCAGAGTCTGGGCTCTGTTAACATAAAGAGTTGAGTAGCTGCCCAGATTGGAAGAGCCCGGGACTCCGTAAATTGTGGGAAGTCTGGGGTCTGTGCTACCGAAAGCCCACTCCCAGGCACTGAAGTTAGGGCTGTCGCTATTGTTGAGAAACATAATAACAGTTTGCACGTCATACGTGCCCTCGGTTTTTAGCGTGCGTCTGGTACCATCAAACCAAACCACGGGTTTTCCGTTTACAGCGGCGGGGGAGAGCGTGGGTTTCGCGGCCAGGGTGGCAATCGCGTGGTGGTTGTTGCCTGATTGATCCAGCCAGTTAGTCACGCCGCCAGTTGCGTTGACCAGAACCCCGCTGTCTGCCTTGAGCCAGAGTTGGCACCCAGCCAGGTCGGTCGGGTTGGTTGCATCTGAAGAGCGCAGCCAGCTCTCCACCTCGAATGGGAGCGCAGTCACCCCGTCATCCGCGGTGAAGCGCAGCTCTGACCAGTCGTCCGCGGTGAAATCGCTGGCTGCCAAGCCATTGGCCTGATCTTGCAGGGAGATCAGTACCGGGAAGTTGGTCAGCGCAGCTTCGCCTGTGTAGCCTGGAAATGTGATCCGCACCCGGTTGTTGAAGTCATTCGGGTTGATTGTTTCAGCGATTGCGGTACCCGCTGCCAAAAAAAAGAGCGCGGCAATCAAAGTTGCCACGCTAAGCTTCTGTGTTCTTGCTGTTGTCATCGTTAATCTCCTGTTTATGTACGCCAGTAGATAATTATCCAATGAACTAATTTGCAATATTCTAACCATATTATCTGTTGCATGGCAATTCAAAAATCGGCCAGAAACAAAGATCACGTTTCCGGCTTCGATTTTCGCTTTTACAGATCACTCGACGTAGGGGTCAAAATGGTTGCACTTTAATTTTTGAAACCACGCAGAGATTAGCAGGAAAAAACTAATGTCCCGCATGTTACCTCCGACAAAGTTTGCGACAGAGGTCACGACAAAGTTTTTTAAAACAGCACTCCCGCACACGTAAAAACACTTTTAAGCAGCCGCAGTTACGGGCAAGTGAAGCCCACACAGTTTACCGTCCTACGCTGAGGTAATTAAAACCCAGCTCGCACATCTCCGCCTTATCATAGACATTGCGCCCGTCAACAACGTTGGGACTCTTCATCAAACGTTTCATCTCGTTCCTGTCCAGTCCCCGAAACACATCCCACTCTGTTATCAGAACAAGACAGTCAGCATCCACCAGCGCATCCAGGGGCTGCCGGGCATATTCGATCTCAAATCCGGCCTTGCGGCAGTTGCTCTCCGCAATAGGGTCAAAAGCGGCCACCACTGCGCCCTGTCGCTGCAGCTCACCGACCATCAACAGCGCGGGTGAGCAGCGGATATCATCGGTTTTCGGCTTAAAGGTCAACCCCCAGACCGCGATTTTTTTCCCGGCAAGATCACCGACCAAGCGCGCAACCTTTGGCATCAACGATAGCTTTTGATCGTTGTTCACCTCTTCAACAGCACTCAGAATTCGAGCCTGACACCCATGCTCTTTCAGGGAGTGGATCAAAGCCTGCACATCTTTCGGAAAACAGCTTCCTCCATATCCCGCACCGGCCTGCAGAAAACGAGAGCCAATGCGCTTGTCCAGTCCCATGCCAAGCGCTACTTTCTTTATGTCGGCACCCACCGGCCTCGGCCAGATGCGAGAGCTCATTCATGAAGCTGATGCGGGTGGCCAGCATGGCATTAGCGGCATATTTAATCAGCTCAGCACTCTTAATGTCGGTAAAAACTATTGGATGGTCAACTCGGATAAGCGGCTGGTAGAGCCGCAGCATGATACCCTTAGCCCGCTCTGAGTCGCTCCCCACCACCACCCGGTCCGGCAACATAAAGTCTTTGATGGCCACCCCCTCCTTTAGAAATTCGGAGTTTGAGACCACATCAACCTCAATGTCCGCGCTCTGGCTCTCCTTGATGATCGCCTTCACCACCTCGGCTGTGCCCACCGGTACAGTGCTCTTATTAACCACCACCTTATAGCTTTGCATGAGCGCCCCGATATCGGCGGCTATTGCTTTGACATAACGCAGATCAGCCTCATAGTTTGCGCCCATCGGAGTGCCGACTGCAATAAAGATGACCTCGCCAAATTGGATGGCTTTGCGCTTGTCTGTTGTAAACTGTAGTCGGCCCGCGCTTTGGTTGCGTATGATCAAGTCATCCAGCCCTGGTTCATAGATCGGGATATTACCCTGCTTCAAAGCCTCTATCTTCTCTGCATCGACATCTAAGCAGATCACATCGTTGCCCAGCTCAGAGAAACACGCTCCCGCAACCAACCCAACATACCCTGAGCCGGCAACTGTAATTTTCATTTTTTGCTACCTCCCTTGCAATTAAATTGGAAGCTGTAGACTGTAAACTGTCAACGGTTTTAAGGCAGACTCCGTGTCAAAATCTAAATTTCGTCGTCGTCGTCACGCTCGCTGCTCAGGATCGTCTCCTCCTCGCCTTCGGGAGCGAGCGGCAGTTGAGGCGCGAAGTTCTGCTGTTTGAGGTTCCATGCGAGCCAGCCGCTGAACAGATCGCCGCTGCGGCGGCGGGCAATGCCAGCGCGCACTTGCGGACGCATCATCTCGCCTGATAGGGCATCGCCTGGCTGGCGGTCCTGAACGTAAACCAGCAGCGACTCTGTGGCGCTGGCTGGAATCGCTTTTGACAGCTCGCCCTTGCGCAGGCTCATTGCGCCATAGGCCACGGCAAAGCTGTGTTCAAATTTCTGGTTTTGAACGCTGTTGACGCTGTAGGTGATGGAGGTTGATACATTCATAGCCTTGCTGTTGGCCGCCTCGGCAAATGTTTTGCCCTGCTCCATCAGCGCACTGATCTCTTGGTTGAGCTGCTCTGTGTACTCGGTGAAGGCGTCTGAGCGGGCTTTAGCTAGAGCGCGCGGACGAATCTGATTTAGAACCTTCTCGAACTCAGGGGTGTGGGCCTCAAGCCTCTTGAGCTGCTGGATAACATAAATGTAATCAACACCGGTCACAATGCCAATGCGGGAGTCGGAGCGCTCCGGATCCAGTTCAAAGGCGGTTGTGATGAACTCTTCCGCGTTCTGGGCCCAAGCCAGTTTGTCAGAGGCGCTGAACAGGGGCGATGTTTTTACAGCAACACCATGGGTGGCAGCGGTCTCTTCCAGCACGTTGCTGGACATGGCCAGGCGACCGTAGATTTTAAAGGTGAGAGTGGTACTGGCGCAATAACGGGCTTCATCACGCAACATAACCTTCTCGATTTTGTCTTTGACATCGTCGAACGGCAGTGTTTCGGTTGTGTTGTTAGTGCTGGGCTGTTGATAGTTTTCGATGTTGCTGTCGTAATACTCCTCCATCTCGGCCTTGGAGACAGAGACGAATGTGATGTAGTTGGTTACGGGAATGGCAACGTACTGTACAGAGACCTGCTCAGGCAGGGCAAAGCTCGCTTTATTCTCCTCGTAGAATTTCAGGTAATCATCATCTGTCAGAGCCATCTCAGCCTCGGCAAAGGTGTTGCTGATCACAGTGGTTTGGACTGTGAAGAGGTCGGTCATGCCAGCGAGTTCATCTTCCAGCTCCATGGGGGATACCCAGTCGGCACTCTTAATCAAAGCCGCGTTTTTCATCAGCGAGATCTGGTGCGCCACCAGCTGCTCATATTTTGTCGGGGTAAGCCCTTGTTGCGCTATGATGTAGCGATAGCGGTTGATGTCAAAGCCATTGGGTCCTTGAAAGGCTGGAGCTTCACGTAACGCGCCGCGGATCTCCTCGGCGCTGGCTTGGAGTCCATTCTCGCGGGCGAGTTGGTGCGCGGCTAGCTGCTCCCAGGCGCGACGGTCGACCACGGAGGCGGACATTTCATTGTCACGGTTCTGTCCGAACCCGCGGATGGCCTGCGTGGCCAGCGTGAATTCAGCGAGCGTGATTGTCTTGTTGTTGATGGTGCCCGCGGTCTGCCCTTGCTGCGGTGACCTCATGCAGGAGCCAACTGAAACAAAGGCCAGGGAGATGATGATTGCGAAGAATCCCCAGAGGATTCGATTGCGGATGAGTCGGTTGAAATGATAGATAAACACGGTGTTATACTCGGTTAGTTTAGTTGACTGCGCACTCTGTGATCGAAAAACCGATGGCTTGCGCGCGCCATCGGTCTTGCTGATCTTTGTGAAAACGGTTTAAAAGAGGGGTTCATCAACGGGTTCGACAACTGGTTCAGCAGCGGGTTCGTCCTTAGTGGTGCCGGGATTGGTCAACAGCGGCAGATCATCGTCAGGCCCGTCTTCATAGGCAGGTTCCACCAGCTCACCGGTTTTCAAGATCGTGCGTCCTTCCACATAGGCGAAGCTGTGGCGGGCTACACCTGTGGGGCTCACAACCAGGGTGGAAATAATGGTGCGCCCGCCCACCGGAGCGTTCTCGCGCCATATTTTAACCACAGCTTTGGGTGACATCGAATAGACCAGCGGTTCTTCGTTGCCGTCGGGAAGTTCAATCATAAAATCTCCTGACTCCGAGGTTAAACTCGTGAAGCTGCGGTCAGGAGCGGTTGTGATGGTGAGTTTGTTGGCTGCCTGCAGAGCGGGGATAGTGTAGTGCGCCCCCTCAATACGCGCGGCACCTGTGATTGTTGACAATCTGAAGACCTCGTTGTTTGCCTCGGTCGCGAGCGAGTAGGCACCGCGTCCTGAGATGTTTTTGGCGACCGTGTGCGGGGTGCGGACAAAGAAAGTACCGTCAGCCAGGTTGTCGCGCAAGGTTGTCTTGACAGTGCCGGACATGAGCTTAATGCTCAGGCTTTGACAGTTCTCTTTACATGCGGTGACCATCAGCTCTGAGTTTTGCTCCACTGCAGCGTTATCTTCCGCTGAGAAGACTAGAACACACCTGCTGCCAGCCCCGGTACGAAAGATCGACCCCATGGGGTAGGCTTTGTTGTGCTTGGCGGGTTGGAAGGTGCCTATATCCGGGTTGTTGACCTCGCAGGTTCCCTGGATGTTGACCACGCGAACCAGCTTCTCGAATTTCACCTCAGGCGGCGATCCCAGCGAGCCAACAGGCGCGGCTGGTTTGGCTGGTTTGGCCGCAACCGGTTCGTTTTCCTGGGCACTGGATGTCAATAAAGCTGCCGCGGCGCATATGCCTGCTATAAAAAATCTTCCTTGATCCATCATGAAGACTACTCCCTAATTACACGTGTGATTAAAACAATAACCTATCTGTCATCAAATGATTCTTGAATAGTATAATATCTGATCGTTTCCGTCAATTACTGCTTTGATAAAAAAGTGATTTGTCAAAGCACTCTGCCTCGGTCATACCCAGCGGTTTCTCTATCACTCCACAGGGGGTGCGCTCGGCTCGGGTTCAGCAGCCGGGTCTGGTGTCAAAGCCGGCTCAATCATTTTGGCAGCCTGGTCAGCCATATCGAATAGCGAGCGTTTGGCGCGAGGCTCATAGCGGTCAACCACGTCAGCGAGGTTGGCGATGGTCATCTCCCAGATCGGGTCATCGGTTTTTTCTGCCTTGAGTTCGTCCAGCACCATCTTGGCCTGATCTTTTTTGCCTTGCAGGGTCAGCACACGGGCCTCACCCATCCTGGCTTGCGGGTAGAGGAAGCTCTCTTTTTTGTTTTCGCTGATCTTTTTGAACAGAGCCAGGGCCTGATCATTTTGATTGAGTGCTTCCAGTGCGTGCGCGCGGCCCAAGGTAACAACATCTTCAAAGCCCTTGGGAACGCCTTTTTTCTCGCAGGCTTGGTAGGTCTCCAGTGCGCTGTCGTAGCGCGACGCGTCATAATAAGCTTTTGCCAGGCGCACGCGCGCCGCGTTGCCCGGTTTGATGCCGCCGAATTTAGCGACCACCTCTTCGAGCTCCTCAATGGAGTTGGCTTTGGTTAGTTCAATGTTGGCTTCAGCAAGCTGGCCGTTGCGATAGTGGATAAAAGCTATCGTGCCAATCAGAATCAGTGCCACCACGCCAGCGGTGGTGAGGACCTGTGTTCCCTTTTCTTTCCACCAGTCATATAAAGGCAGTAACTCTTCAGGCAGATTCTCGGGAATCGGCTGAATTTTCTCCACTTTGCCTGTGTCATCACTCTTCGTTGTTTTCTTACTCATATTGATTGCCCTTAAAATTGCTAAAGATTTGAAAGTATGAGCTATAGAGGCCTTGCAAATCAAGAACAAAGCGGTACGGAATTATTCCAGCGGTTTATCAGGTGTGTTCGCCCGTTGTTCAGCTTATTGAGCGGCTTCAAATTTGGAGTAGAATGGCAGCATGGGGTAGCCATTGTCAATTGCTGTGAAAGAGAACAGGCCGGTTGTTGTCTTTTTGCCTCCCTCAATGCCCGCGACGTGGGTGCCGACACAGGTGCAGCCGGAGATGAATATAGCGGTTGCGGCAATAATCAAAAGTGCGAATAGTTTTCTCATGACACTGTAATTCCTTTGGTGGTTAAATTTTGCTGTCATTGTCTAATAGTTGCATGGTGCAAGTCAAGCAGATTTAATAAAAGTATTGAAAGGCGTTTTAAAGCAAACTTTTGATTTACATTTTTTCACAATTCTGACACAATTTGACAGGTGAGTATGGTTAGGTACTCCGCCCAAAAGAGTTATTATGCCCAAACAGCGCTATAAAAATTTTTTCATTGCCTGTGCAATTATGTTCACGCTCGACGCAGCCTGTGCTTCCACTGGCGCGGCATGGCTGCTACAGCTCCCCTCAGGCTGGCTGACCGCGCTTTTTCTGGGCGCAGGCGCACGGGTGGAGAGCGGCGTTATCATGATCGCGGTGTATCCGCCGCTGAGTGTCAGCGCTGCTTGCAGCGGCTGCGGTTTTTTCGCTTTTCTCTGTGGCATGGGGGGCGCGTTCTTCTGCGGGCGCAATTGGCTGCGCTGGCTGGCGCTTTTCCCGCTGAGTTATCTGATCGCCCTGCTGGCCAATACAGCTCGAATTGTCATGGCCTGGCACTTCCATCGGCTATGCGCCGGCCATCTACCCGGCTGGCTGCGGGAGTATTGCCACATGGGTATCGGGTTAGCCTGCTTTCTCTCTATCACCGCTCTTCTGCTGTGGTGGATGGTCATTAAAAACGCGCCTCGGAAGGAAGAAACAGTATGAGAATATTCAGAAAAATCACGCCGGTGATCCAGGCCACGCCCCTGATGCTCTTTTTAACCATGGCGCTGCCGCAGGCGGTGCTGATGCTCCTGCGAGCTGGAACACTTTATTTCATCGGTGACGCTCTTCAAACAAACCAGGCGTTGGTCTACACCCACTATCTGCTGCTGCCGCTCCTGCTGCTCCTACTTGCCGGGGTTTTGATCCTCTGGAGCCGCCGCGGCGCGGGAGATTTGCCGCAGCTCTGTATGTTGGGGGTGCTGCTGCTGCAATCAGCATCTTTGGTCTGGTTTTTTATGCAGTTGAACCAACTGATTCCAGCGCGGATCATGGGGCGCGCGGATGGATGGATTGTGCCGGAGGGGCCGTTCATTATGGCGCAACTTGCCTGCGCCATGCCGGGCATTTTCTACTGCTTTCTCTGCGGGGCCAATATCCGCTTGTTTGAACAGTGGTGGATGAGCGTGGCAGGCAGCTTCGGCATTCTCGTGTTTGTGCCGACTGTGATCTTCACGGCTGCCCTGGTCACATCCCGCTGGATCCCATCGGCTTTCGCGGTTGTGCCGATCGTTGTCGGCGGCACGCTGGTGGCCGCCTTCGCCTTTCTTCAACTGCTGCTCTGGCTCTTTAAGCGTGTGCAGCACAACTGGGTTTTAATGTTGATCTGCGGCTTGCTCCTGCCGCTGTGCGGGCTGGCGCTGAACATCGCAATCCCGTTTCCAGCAGATCTGCAGCACTGGGGCATCTATCTGCTAACACTCATCAACGCACTGATTCTGCTGGCGAGTTATCACCCTGAGTTCAGCCGGCACCCTGCGCTGGGGGTCAGCCTGGCCCTCTGCTACCCGTTCTCCTGCTACTTCTTTTTCCTCTTTCTGCCCTTCCTGCCCTTCTCGTTGCTGGCTATGATGGCGGTTGGATCCGGCTTTCTGATCCTGGCCCCGACCGCGCTGTTTGTGATGCACACCATACAATTGCGGGCTGCTTTTAAAAGAACAGCGGCGAGCTACGGCAAGGCGCTGGCAGGCGTTGCGTTTGCCGCGGCCTTTTTGGTGGTGCCGGTGCTGTATGTGGGGCGGGCTTATGTGCACAAGGTCGTCTTCTTGAAAACACTTGATGCGGTCTACGCGCAATCTTTCCAGCAGCCCGTTGATCTGCCGTCGCCCGCAGTGGGGCGCTATGTCATTAAAAAGATGCGCGATGCCAAAGAGGGGTTTTATGTCCCCATTCTCTCGGAGGTTTACAACTCAATTGTGTTTGGCGGGATGGTGCTGCCCGACGCTAAAATGGAGCAGCTCAGTAAACTGCTGTTGGGCAGGGATTATGAGCAACAGTCAGGCCTGGCTGACCTATCTTTTTACTCCATGTTTACCAATGAGTCGCGCCGCCGCTCCGGACGGAATATCACTGCGCCGAGTCGCCGAGTTGAGTTGATCAACGCGGCTGTCAGCAACAGCGCCGCCTCCGCGGGTGCCATTGAGGCTTCGCTGATGCTCACCATGCGCAACCGCGGGGAGCGACAGGCGGAGTTTAAAACAACGATTGAGGTGCCGCCAGGTGTTTTTATTTCAGGTTATGAGCTGAAGATCGGCGATGAGCTGGTGCCAGCCCGGCTCTCCGACCGCCGGGCCGCCATGTGGGTCTATCACATGATCCGCGACCGTGAACGCCGCGACCCAGGTCTACTGGTTTATACCGCGCCAGGCCGATTGGGGCTGAATGTCTTTCCCTTTGCCGCACAGGAGGAGCGCGTCTGCTTGATACGTTTCCTCTATCCCCAAGGGGCGCGGCCAACTGTGAGGGTGGGCGAGCGTTCAGTCACGCTGCCGGGCGGCCCGCAGGCCACAACTCGGATCACCACCAGCGCTGGCCACCAGGCGCTCTACATTCCAGCTGGCTATCTCGGGGGTGAGCAGAGCGTGCAAAGGGCGCGTGAAAGAGTTGTTCTGACGGGGAGCGCTGCAACAGCCGGTTACTGTCCTGAGTGGGATCTCAAGCGCGCGCTGCTGAGGTATCTGGCCTCGGGCGAGGAGCAGTTCACACATGTGCCGCTCTTTGTGACGGGGAGCGACCAGCAGAGCGTTGAGCTGGATGGCGCTGCCTGGTGGCTGCCGCAGATTCCCGACAGTGGCTGGGTCAAAACAAACGGCGCTGCTCTGCCGCCGGAGCTGGCGGTGATTCCATTCAAGTGCGGCAGTGAGATCCGAGTTGTGCTGGCGCAGATTGGTGGTGTGGTGCTCTTCAGCTCAACTGCTGCTATCGAGCGCTTTGATGGCCGACGCAGCGCGTTACTGCCTTTCAAAGCCGAGGCCGTGATTCAGCCGGAGTCCCGCTATGCGCGGGCAGTTGAGCTGTGGCAGGGGTGGTGGCAGACGCAGCTGGATCTGGGTTGCGAGCAGGCCATGCGGGAGCCACTGCTGACAACCGCGCGTGAGTTGAATGTGCTGATCCCATCCGCGGCTTTTCTGGCAGTTGAGAGCCAGGCGCAGAGCAAGGCGTTGACAGCGGCCGAGAAGAAATCGCTGCGCGAGCACAGTACCCTGGCCTTTGATGAGTTTGATGAGGAAAACCTGATTGATTCGCCGGAACCCGGAGTGTGGCTGCTGGTGCTCCTCGCTTTTCCGGTTGTCATCTGGCGGCAGCGCAGGGGACAGGTGCCGTAATTCATTAAAAACGATGGAAAACTCGAAGCTCCGTTGAATCAGTGGCGGAGGTCAGTCGGCAATGTCACCCGGTCGCCAAGTCACCAAGTCACCAGGTTAAAGACAACTCCGAAGCAACCCGGCAATTCTAATTATGGCCGAAGACACGCTAAAGCGTGAACTACATACCCCGGAAACCGTATGTAGTTCACGCTTTAGCGTGTTTTCTGAACAGGTGCGCGGTCATAATTAGAATTGCTGGAAGCAACCTGCAAGATTTGACTCGCAGCTTGAGAATTGCTATAATCCGGTTGAAATTAAAATCGTCTGATACCCAAAAGTGGAGATGAGGTTATGGCTGAACGTACAGAGCGAAAGCGCAGTGATCAAAGGAAAGAGAGTTCACACCGGGGAAGTGCTAGTGAGCGGAGCAGCAGCCGCTCCAGCCGCAGCAGTAGTTCCAGCCACCGCAGCAGTAGTTCCAGCCATCGCAGCAGTAGTTCCAGCCGCAGCAGCCGCGGACGCCGCCGCAGCTCAAGCAGTTATTCCAATGTTTCCCATGACTCTGCTAAGCCCGCCAGTTCAGCCACGACCGCTGGTTCCGTCACTCCCGGCAGTTCCGGCGGCTCCGGCAGCAACTCAAGTCGCGCTGATGGCGGCAGCTCGACTCGGCGCAGAACTTCCGGCAGCTCCAGCGGACAGATAACTCCGAGCAGCTCCAGCCGCCGTGGAACTCCTGGCAGCTCCAGCAATCGTGGAACTCCTGGCAGCTCCAGCAATCGTGGAACTTCTGGCAGCTCCAGCCGCCGTGGAACTTCCGGCAGCTCGGGCAGCCGCCGGCGTTCCGGCAGCCGCAGTCAACGCTCCCCGCGCGGCTTGCGTTCCAAGCAAGGGCTGTTGGCGCTGTTTACAGGGGTCTGCGCCATAGTGCTGATCTGGATGCTCTCAGGCGGCCTGCCCAAACGGGATGTTGTTGCCTGGGAGGGATTGGGCTATCGAGAGGATGAGAGTGGGGTCAGAGGGGTGCGGTACTCCTCTTTTGTCAACGACGCTGAATATGTGTTTGTCATTACGCCCGGTGATCTGCCCGAGGCGGAGGATTACACAATCACAAAGCCCGCCGCCTTAACTGTTTCCGAGGCAGTTTCTTTGGCCCATGGTGCTCTTGATAAGTATCTCTCTATTGATGAGCAGAGCCATTGGAGCATGGTCCATGTTGCGTTGAATCACTGTGCTGGAGC
Source organism: Kiritimatiellia bacterium (assembly GCA_028686345.1). Classification (GTDB taxonomy): domain Bacteria; phylum Verrucomicrobiota; class Kiritimatiellia; order RFP12; family UBA1067; genus M55B167. Next base: position 21,054 of record JAQUCE010000017.1, on the reverse strand, counting down.
GAAGTGGTATTACACCGTGAGTTTCAAGCCAAGCGCAGGCAGCATCACGGATGATGGCACTGTCAACGAGCTTAGAATCCCGGTTCTGATGGATGGGAAAGTGGTTGAAGGCATACTTCGTCCGCGAGTTAAAGGACGCGGGAAGGAGCTGGAGCTCGCAGCCCAGGCCCTGGGCCTGACACCCGAAGAGCTGCTCACGCGTCAACGCGCGTTAGCTGATCGGGCGCGCGGCAGCCATGCTGTGACCTTGATATCGCATGTTGACCCCAAGGCGTATAAATTCGAAATCCCCGGCGAGGAGCTTTCACAACAAGAAGATTGTGATTTAACGCAGCCTTTGTTATTGGCTTTTCATGAAGCCGCCTCCGCCGCCTTGCAGTGCTCACGACCCTATCTGCCAGCTGGGCAGGCGATGAATTGGCGGCTCAAAGAGCTCTCTTTAAATCGCTGGGGCAGCTCCGACAAGTGGTATTATCTGGCGGATTTCAGGTTGCAAGGCGCGGAGCACGGGGTTGTGGCACCGCAACTTCTGATACCCATTCTGCTTGACGGACGGGAGGTTCAAGGCCAGCTGCTGCAATAGTGCCGTGTGTGGCCTGCTGACTTCCAGCTGAGTGCTCGGTGTATTTGACTTTGTTGTCACGACAAGATATAATTCGACAATGAGAAAAAATGGAGTTTTAATCTGGTTGGTTTTATGCGGAATGGGCGCGCCCGGCCTGGCTGGCGCTGCACAGGGGGCAGAGGACGCAAATATTCGCAGCCAAGGCAATGGCGGTCAGGAGAGTTTCTCCCTGGCGCAAGCGTTGAAAGACAGGGCGTATGGCAAGCCCAACATCATCGTGATTTATGCGGATGATCAGGGCTACGGCGATGTCAGTGCCTTAAATCCCGAGGCTAAATTCAAGACACCGAATATGGATCTCTTAGCAGAGGAAGGCATCACCTTTAGCAACGGTCATAGTGCTGATACGGTCTGTACGCCCTCGCGTTATGGTTTGCTGACCGGTCGTTATCCATGGCGGACGGTTCGGAAGACAGGGGTGCTGGAGTCAGATGCAAAGTGCATGATTGCTGATGGCCGCATGACGCTGGCCTCGCTTTTGCGGGGGCAGGGCTACAACACTGGCATGGTCGGTAAATGGCATTTAGGGATGCAGTTTCCAAAAAACGAAAACACCATTGATTGGACGCAGCCGATCCAGGATATGCCCCTTGACAAGGGGTTCGATTACTTCTACGGACTCCCAGCTTCGATGAATTTCGGTTTGATGGCTTGGTATGAGGGTCGTTACGCCAAGGTGCCGCCGACGCTCTTTACCACTAAGAAGAAGAGTGACCGCTCCTCGGATTTCAGGTTTATGCCGCCCTATGAGAGTTCGCCTAAAGGACTCAGGGGAGGGGTTGCAGTCGCGCCGGATTTTATTGATAATCAATGTCTGACCCGTTTTACGGATAAAGCCATTGCGTGGATGTCGGGTAAGGCGAACGATGCTAAAACCGGTAAACCGTTTTTCCTCTATTTGCCCTATACCTCTCCGCACTATCCTATATGCCCGCTGCCGGAATTCCATGGCCGGGGAGAGGCGGGTGCCTATGGTGAATTTGTGATTGAAACAGATTATCACATTGGTCGGGTGCTTAAGTTCCTGAAGAGTTCCGGACTGGATGAAAACACACTGATTGTTTTCACGAGCGACAATGGTCCGGAGAGATCCTGGCCGGAGCGGATCAAGGAGTTTGGCCATGACAGCCGCGGCGGGCTCCGCGAAGGTAAACGTTCCGTTTATGAAGGCGGGCACCGCGTGCCATTTCTGGTGCGCTGGCCGGATGGAATCAAGCAGCCGGGGCGTCGCTGGAACAAGCCGGTGAGCCAGAGTGATTTGATGGCCACGCTTGCGGAGCTTGTCAGTGTAAAGCTGCCAGACAACGCTGGCGAGGATAGTCATAGTTTCGCCTCAGTGCTGCTCGACCCCCAGGCGGACTATGAACGTGTGCCGCTCATCAGTCACGACAGCCTGGATAATCGATACGGGATAACCGAGGGTTCTTGGAAATTGATCCTGCCGAATGCAAAAAAACCCGCTGAGTTATATGACCTTGCGGAAGATCGTGCAGAAACGAGTAATGTTGCGGCGAGTCACCCTGAAAAGGTGAAGACCCTGACCGCGAAGATGACCGCTCTCATTGTGCATGGCCGGAGTACCCCTGGAGTGCCGCAATCCAACGATACCGGCTATTGGGAGCACCTCACCTGGATGACCGAGGCTGATTTTAAAAAATAATATACGTGAATAAAGTAGCGCAAGCATCTTGCTTGCATACGTGTATGAAAGGTCAGATGATGAAAATTAAGTACAGGTTGAATCAATTGAAGCCAATTGTTCTGCTGTCCGTAAATTTGGCACTCTGCTGCATGTCGCCAGCGGCGGAACTAAAAGAGCGCCCTAATATTATCTACCTGATGGCGGATGATCAAAGTGTCGGATCGGTCGGCTGCTATGGCAATCCGGATGTCAAAACTCCTAATATGGACAAGCTGGGGCTTGATGGAGTTATCTTCGACCGACACTATAATACAACGGCCATCTGCATGGCCAGCCGTGCCAGTGTGTTTACCGGAATGTATGAGTATAAGACCGGAACTAATTTCGACCATGGCAATATGAAGGCAGAGGTCTGGAGTAAATCCTACCCAGTGCTTCTGCGTGAGGCTGGCTATCTGACAGCCTTTGCCGGAAAATTCGGATTTACGGTTGATGGAAAAGGACTTTGCGAGAACGATTTCGATATGTGGGGCGGCGGAGCGGGGCAGACCAGCTACCAGACTGCAAAGAACAAATCCATGCAGCAGTACGCGGCGGAATATCCACACTCCACATTGTCTTATGGCGCATTCGGCAAAGACGTGATCCGCGAAGCAGTCAAACAAAAAAAACCGTTCTGTCTCTCGATCAGCTTTAAAGCGCCGCACCATCCTGTTACACCTGACCCGAAGTTTGATCATATCTATGCCGGGAAAACTTTTTCCAAGCCCGCCAATTTCGGGCGCAAGGCAGGAGAACACCTCTCTGAACAGAGCAAACAGGGACGGCAGTATCCGCGGTTTCAGGAGTGGAAATACGATACTGACTATGACCGTGTCATGGCAAAATACTATCAGCTCGTCTATGCAGTTGATGTGGCGGTCGGGATGATTCGGGATGAACTCCAGGCGCAGAGGATCGCGGGCAATACAATCATTATCTACACCAGTGATAACGGCTATATCTGCGGTGCCCACGGATATGCCTCCAAGGTGCTGCCGATGGAGGAGTCCTCCCGTGCGCCGCTGATGATCTATGATCCGCGCTGCTCATCTGCTGGCAGGCAGTTACGCACTCCAGCCCTGACAGGAAATATTGATTTTGCGCCGACCATTCTTGAACTGGCAGGCGTGACTGTTCCGGAAAACATGGATGGCTGCAGCTTGCTGCCCCTACTGAAAAACCCGGCTGCGGATGTGCGGGAACAGATGGCGTTTATCAATGTCTGGGGCGAGCTGCCGACGCAGAGCCTCACCTGTCTGACCAAAGATTGGAAGTATACCTACTGGTGGTATGGGAACAACAAGATGACGCCGACCGAGGAGCTGTTTCACGTGGCTAAGGAGCCGCTGGAAATGACGAATCAGGCCAATAACCCTGAGTTCGCGTCAGTTCTCAGCTCAATGCGCGCGAAATACGATAAAGAACTTGACCGCTGGAAGCAGCAGGCGGTCTCTTACAATAACTATCAACAGTATGGAACCCTCTTTGATCGGAACCTCTCCCTTGAGATGAAATCGCATCTATACAAGAGCGAATAGCGCCTGGATTGGTGCGGAGCGCGGAAATCAGATTTTATGTTTTTCACATGTTCCCAATCATCCACCAACATCGTCGCCGCCATCGTCAACCGCAGGCGCGGTCGACCGGAGCGCGCAACCTGATCATCCGCATATCAACCGCCGTCGCCCGCATAGCGAACGACTTCCTTGCCTCGCGCCTGCCGTGTAACTTACAAACTTCATAACAGTGGAAACGTGCAGGGTTGGCTCTCTGAGCCAAACAAAGATAATGAAAACCCATGATGCGTCTTTGGCGAACACCTGCCCGGCATCCGCTAATTGCTTCAGAGAAGCAACCCTACACCCCGGGGCGCGCCTTTCACGAGCCTGTTACCGCTATCGTTAACCAAAGGCGCAACTGATTTTACGTAGGTCCGGTTTCCAACCGGACATGTCCGGTTGGAAACCGGACCTACAAGAGCTCTCATCTTCGTCCAGCAACCCGGTTTCGACCGCAAACGGAACTGCGCCGTGGCAATCAGCTGCGCCGCTGGTTTACGATAGCGGTAACGATGATGGTCGATGATTTTCAAGGGCGAAGTGGTTAATCGTAATCCTAGTCAATTCTGCAACTCTTTCGCTCCGCTCTTTACACTTCTCTTCAAACCATTTAGAATCTACGCTCATTAACCCTCTTTATACTCTCTAAAGCAGTTTTTGAGACATTACCGTGAAAGTGATAATGCAGCAGTGCAAGCATCTTGCTTACAGAAAACATTTTTATTCAACAACTTATGAAGATGGTTATCTGAACTTCTTGTTTTTTGCGACAGGAGTTGAGAGAATAGCAACTAAACTATTCGGGTACGGCTAATGCCTGTACCTGCCTGAACTATGGCCTTTCGAAAAATACTGATTTTATGCGCGGCTGCTCTGTTATGCCGGATCTCGCTTAACGCTGCCGGGAGCGCTGACGACAACTACACCACCAAGCTGTGGACAGTGGAGGATCGTCTGCCAGGCACGCCGTTAACAGGGCTCGCGCAGCTGCACGGCGGCTATATCTGGATCAGCACTGAGAGCAAGCTGGTGCGATTCAACGGGGTGGAGTTTGAAGCAATCGCAGTGCCTGAAGAGGTGCTGGAGGTAACCGGCGCTCTGCGCGGGGTTGTGTGCGGCGTTCCTCGGGGAATCTGGTTTTTCGGGTATCAGGGAATGGGTTGCTTTGATGAGGGGCGCTGGCAGAGCTGGCCGGTGGGGGAGTCGGCGGCAATGATTGGCCGGTTGCTGGGAGTTATTATCTCGCCCGACGGTGTGGTGCGCGCCTATGCCGAGCGTGGTCTGCTGGAGGCGGTCACAGCCGAGGATGACCAGAGCACCCGCTTTATCGCTAAAGCATGTCCAGTCCCTTATGATGATCGCGCCACCTTGGGCGCGGTGACTGATGCGGCGATGGATCAGGATGGGCGGCTGTGGATGACCGCCTGGAACGGAGTGGTTGAATACTCGCATGGGCGCTATGATGACAAGAGCATGCGGTTGCCTGATTTTCTGGTGGAGGCTGTCTCCGGGGTACATGCCGGGCGTTCCGGGCGTTTGTGGATCTCGGGGCCCTACGGTATAGCCTATCTTGAAAACAATATTTGGACACCTGTTGGATTTCCCGAAAACGCCGGCCATGTGACTGAGATGTTTGAGGTCTCGGATGGATCGCTCTGGATCGGCAATCCAACTGGCATCTACCGCTGGCAAGATGGAGGTTGGTCGCATATTGGCGAGCAGGATGTGCCGGGCGGCATGGCGGTCAATACGATCATCGAAGATGCCGAGGGCACGATCTGGGCGGCCTGCGACGGAGGGTTGCTGCGCATTCGCGCGCGCTCGGTGGGGCGGATGCGCTCGGATGGCGCTGTGACAGATGGAACCGCCTACAGCTTGAACCGGCTCGCCGACGGGAGCCTCTGGGTTGGGTTCAAAGGTCTGGCCGCGCGCTTGACCGCTGACACAGGGCGGATCTTACAGACAGTTTACCTGGATGCGGATCTGCCGGTTATCTCCATTCTGCAGGACCTGAGCGGTCAGGTCTGGATGGGCACACTCGGCGGGGGGCTCTTTAAATCCTCAGGCGAGCGGGTGAGTATTGTCGGCCAGCGGGATTACAGCCTGCCAATGACACACACGGTATACACGCTGTTGGCGGATGATGAGTTGGGTATCCTCGCTGGAACACCCCAGGGCTTAATGCAAATCTCTGCTTCAGGGGAGTTGGAAAAGAGTGAACTTGCCGGCGCGGAAATTGACGAGAGCGTCAGACATCTCTACCGTGATCCGGCAGGCACGCTCTGGCTTTGCTGTGACAACATTGGTGTGATCGGGATCAGGAAAGACGGGTCAAAGGAGTATATTGATGAAAGCTGTGGCTTACAGGGGTATGCGCGGGTTGTCTGCCGCGACTCCAATGGCAACCTGTGGATTGGGAGCACCGCCGGGCTGTTTGTGGTTATTGATCATCAGGTTTATTCAATGGAGGATAAATTCGGCGGGTTGAACCACGCTGTGTTTCAAATTGCCGAGGACCGCCACGGGCGCATCTGGCTCGGCACCAAAGATGGATTGTTGTCTTTTTCTTACAGCTCGATTGACTCTTTGACCAAGCGTGAGCTGCCGGATTACCGACGCGGCGTGTGTGTGCTGAGGCTTGGTGTGGCTGATGGAGTTCCAGGCGAGAGGGCCTTGGGGGGCGTGAGCGCGCGGGAGAGCAAAGGCGACAAAGAGAGGTTGCTTTTTCCCTTTAATGAGGGTGTTGCGGTTTTTGACCCTGAGGACTTTAGGTTCACGAAAAAAGCGCCGCGGGTAGTGATTGAAAAGGTTTTCTGCAATGGGCGCAAGCTGCTGGACAATATGCAGGGAGAGCTGAGTGAGATTGCATTCGCTCCCGGCGTACGTAATATAGTGGTTCATTTTACTTCGCTCTCGCCTGGCGTACAGAACTCAACTGTTTTTAGATACCGCATCTCCGGGGTGCCTCAGGCTGGGTGGTCACCAGTGCAGAGGGAAAGCACCGCCTCCTTTGAATGGCTGCCGCCTGGAAGTTATCTGCTGGAGGTCGTGGCCGGCTCCGGCGGGAGCTGGAGTGAGGGCAGCGCTAAGTTTCGCTTTGAGATCAAGGCCTGGTTTTGGCAGCGCCCCTGGTTTTACGTGGCACTGGCCATGGTGCTGGCAACCGTTGTTTTCCTGTTTGCCCGTTGGCTGATGAACCATCGGTATAAGCTCCAGATGGCGATCTTGAAGCGCGAGGAGGCTCTGCATCATGAGCGGGCGCGCATCTCCCGGGATATCCATGATGATCTTGGCAATGGGCTTTCAGTGGTGGCCACTCTGAGTGAACTGGCGCATCACGATGTTGAAAAGGGGTGCGTTCATAAGCGCCTTGATCAAATCTACGATGTGGCCAATGAACTGGCCCGTAATGTCGATGAGATCGTCTGGGCGGTTAACCCGGAGAATGATGGCTGGGAGCCGTTTATCAGCTACTTTGAGCAGTATACCGAGTATTTTCTGGGAAGTTCAGCACTCCGCTTTCATTTTGTGCGGCCAGAGGAGTTGAATGACGTGAAAGTCGCCTCCAAAACCCGCCATCATCTGCTGCTGGCTGTCAGGGAGGCACTCGGCAATATCCTGAAACACGCCTCAGCAACCCAGGTGAGCATTGTGATGGTCATCAAAGACGATCTGCTGGAGACCACGGTTAAAGATGATGGAATTGGATTTGACCCGGAGATTGAGGCCGGGGTTGGACATAACGGGTTGAAAAACATGCGCCGCCGGATGAATGAGATCAACGGGACATTCGACCTGCAAAGCCGGAGAGGGGCGGGTTCAACTCTGCGGTTCACGGTGGCCCTGTATCCGTAATGAACCCAGCTCCGCGCGCAGTGACGCTCCGTCTCCAATTGCGTGATGTGTTGAATAGCCGATAAAGTTTGCCGCTGAAAGGCCGCTATGATATTATTCGCGGCTATTTGGGAGAAATTTTAATTTTAATTTTAACTTTAACCTGAATATTAACTGAATTAAGATGTTAAAAATCACATCCGAACAAGGAGACAAAATGAATCAAAGCATACTGACAGGTTGCTTGACAATGTTGATCACCGCTGTGGCGCACTTCGGAACAACCACTTTACATGCAGAGCTTTACTGGGATGCAAACGGAGCCGCGGCTGGTTTTGGCGTAGCAGGCGGAACATGGGGCAGCAGTATGAACTGGAGCACTAATGCGCTCGGAACATCTACACCTGACCAACCGGTGAACACAACCGCTTCAAATGTGCTGCGCTTTGGCAGCACCACAACCGGCTTAGCGGCAGGGACAACCAATGTCAGCGGAACACAATCCTTTGAGCGTGTCTTCTTCGGGCTGGCATCCGACGCGATTACCATCACGGACGGCACCCTTGCTTTTGCAACGCCCGCCTCCACAGTGCGGCTTAACAGCATTACCAATACCATTGCCTCAACCCTGGCTCCAGGTGGCAAGCTGAGCGTGCGCTCGCTGCGTCCGCTGCTCTGCGACGGATTTCCGACAACTACCGAGAGCATCCTCTTTGCCAACGCCACCCTGGCTGATTATACTGGCGCCGAGTCAAAAATGGGGGGCGCGGCGATCTCCAACGGTTTGCCCACGCCTACCCCGGCATCGGTATATCACTGGGTCAACGATGGCACCAATGCGTCATTCCAGGTACAAACTTATAATAATGGACACACCAAGGCGGTTAAAATTGCGCTCCGTCAGGCAGGCCCGCACATCGCGGGCAAGGCTTTGTATGCTAAACACTGTGACCCTGACGCCAACATACTCGGTTATGATTTTGATCAGGGAGGCGCTGCAAGCACAGTAGCCACTTGGTTCAATCAACCTTACTATGGGGTCACGGAGCTGAAACTCCTGCCTTATGATGACCGCTTCACACAGCACCGCTTCTCCCAATTTCTCTCAACAAACGCCCAGACCATTGCAACAAATGCAAACCTGGCTGAGTTCTCAACCGCCGAGTGCTTTATGGCAGGCGGATGGGTTGATGATGATGTGCAGCCTGCTTCAACCTTCTACTTTGTTAACAATGGCGCACGGGCAACATTTCAGGCTCAGTGCCATGATCCCAGGGTGGAGGACAATACAAAGTGTGTCAAGGTTGAGTTGGCCCAGGTTGGTAGCGACATCCAGGCGCGCCTCCTCTATGCGATCTATGATTCCGGCAACATTCTGGGCTACAACTTTGACCTCAGCACGAAACCTAGGACAACAATCGCCACAGGGTTCGGCACCGATGGTTACGGCGTTCGCGCGATCCGGCTTAGCAGCAGCCAGCCAACGCTGGCGCTAACCGCTGAGAGCGACTTTAACGGGGCAATTGATCTGGCTGGATCCACGCTCCAATTGCACGGAGTGTTGGCCAAGGGTAATATGAGCGGCGGCATCACCAACAACGGTGCGATCGAGTGCCGCCCCCCGGCCATACAGTTGTTCTCAGGGCCGATCTCAGGCACAGGATCTTTCACCGTGAATGGATTTCCCGGTACAGCGGTCACTTACAGCCCTGCCTTAACAAAAACACTTGTTGTCATTGCTGAAAACCGCAGGTTGGCTGACTATTTAAATGCCGGCGGTTCTCTCTCCGGGGAATTCATAGGTACGACTCCGGTGGTAGCTGCACCCTATTTCTTCACCAACAACGGAACAACCGCCACTGTTCAGTTCCAGATTTACCATGACGGCCACACCAAGGTTGTGAAGGTTGAGTTTAAACAGGTTGATGCCAATATCGAGGCTAAAATCATCTATTCAAAACATTGTAGCCCGGATCAAAATAACCTGGGAACAGACTATGACTTCACTGGGTCAGAGATTAACTATGGTTTGAGTCAGATGTCGCTCTATGCCGTTCCGGTGCGGCTCTCCGGCACCAACACCTATTCCGGAGGTACCTATGTTAACAGCGGTGAGTTAGAGGTAATAACCCCTCTAGCACTGCCCAGGCTTGGCGGCATGGTTGTCAACAGCGGCAACCTGCTTCTCAACGTACCTAACCTTGGCTCATGGGACACTGTCGTGGGCCGCAATCCTATTACTGTCAACGCCGGAGGAACTCTGACACTTGCCGGTAAATACAATGCCGGCACTGACCGGCCGATCTATATTGATGGAGGAGTTTTGCACAGCACATCAGGGTCGGCCGCGCATAACGAAAACTATCTCAACAACCTGACGTTAATGAATGGAGCACAGGTAACTGGTAAACCGATTTTAGTTGGAGATGTATCCGCCCCAACACTGACCGTGTCAGGCACCAGCCCCTCTACCATTGCATCAGGTATCTGCTGCGTGCAACTTTATGGCCACACATTAAGGCTCAATGTTGCTGATGTAACCAATGATGACAATGCGGATCTGAGTATTACCGGAGTATTCAAGGACCAGACTCCGGAGCGCGCCAACCTGCCCATAATCAAGAGTGGCGCAGGCACGGTCAGCATCGCGCACTCAGGCAACACTCACAAGGGTTTGTTTACCATTAAAGCCGGGTGTATCGCGCTCGCTGCCGATAACGCCATGAACGCTGACAACCCATTCGTGCTGGATGGCGGCGCGCTGGACATGGGCACAGCTGCAAATACAGTCGGCACCCTGACGGTCACTGCCTCAGGCGGCACGCTGGCCCTTGGCTCAGGCTCACTCTCTTTTGCCAACAGCAGTGCCATCACTTGGGGCGGCACTCTGACGCTTACCGGCACACTGGTTGAAGGCAGTGTGCGCTTTGGCAGCAGCAACAGTGGTCTGACAGCCGGGCAGCTCAGCGCTATTGAATACAATGGTGGCCCCGGCGTCAGGTTAAACTCCTCCGGTTATCTGACTGCAGCACCGGCTGGCAGCGTAATTGTTATTCGGTGAACAGGCGCGGAGTTAGGGTCGGGCATTGAATGATGCCTGACCCTAAGCGACGCCTATCTCCTGCGCCTTTGTGTCAGGAAGCAGCAGCCTAAAGGCCGGGCAGCGAAGCTATATTGTATGTTATTCCAGCTTAGCGCGTCTTTTGCACGCTGCTTCCCGTTTTTCTTAGACAGCTATCTTTTTTTGTGATATGTTATATAAAAATCATGCAATAGGCACTGAATAAGAAACGGAGATAATGATGAAGCAAAGACAAGTTTTTATGACTGCGTTTGATAAGAAACGTCTGGACGAACTCATTGAGGTCGCCCGTGAATTTGGTGAGCATACGCGCAAAGATCTTAAGGATCTGGCTGCCGAGATGTCACGCGCCAAGGTGCTTGAGCCAGATCAGGTGCCAGCGGATGTGGTGACAATGAACTCCAAGGTTGTTCTTAAGGATCTTGATACAGCCAAGGAGGTTACCTATACCCTTGTTTTTCCCCGCGAAGCGGATATTAAGGTCAATGCTATCTCGGTTTTAGCGCCTGTTGGAACCGCTATTCTTGGTTACAAGGAGGGCAGTGTTGTTGAATGGCCCGTCCCCTCCGGGAAGCGGCGCATCCGCATTGAAAAAATTCTCTATCAGCCCGAGGCCGCCGGCCGTTATGACCAATAGCAACTAAAAGAGCGATGCCAAAATACCGTTGTCCATACTGCAAGCAGGAGATCAAAGAGCTGCTTGATCCCAAGTGCCCGCACTGCGGCCGCGTGATGGCAATGCGTAATGCGTTACGGGATAAAGCCACGGCTGCCGCGGCGGGTGAGAAACATCGCGCCCGTCGCCGCGCGTTAGAGCGTATCCGTCGAAACCATGAGCATCAGCTACAAGCGCTGCACGGTCAACTCCCACCCTCGCTTTTTCGCAGCCCAACCTTCTACCTGGGGGCCATGGCTGTTTTCGTGCTGGTGGGTGTGTTGCTTTTTAACGCGGCGGACAAATCCTCTGTCCGACAAAAAGAGTCACCCAGTCAGCGGGCGATACGGCATGTGGATGTGCTGGCCGAGGCGCTGGGACGGTATCACTTCCATGTGGGCGCCTATCCTACTGCGGATCAGGGCCTGGCCGCACTGGTGCGCGACCCGGGGGTGCCGCACTGGCTGGGACCCTATATCAACCGGCTGCGGAGTGATCCGTGGAACACACCGTTTGTTTATGAGCCGAGCGAGGGCAAAACCCCCACTGTGCTCTCCTGCGGAGCTGATAAACAGCGTGGAACTGCTGATGACATACTGCCTGATCCTGCAAGTTTCAACCCCGGCACCTCTTGGACCAACGAATGGGTCACAGCTGATCAGCGTCTGATCGGGGTAACTGTGCTCTCAGAGGATCCCGCGCCGCAGCGCGAGCCATAAGCAGCCAGACGGCTCTCCTTAAACGCGCCCCGCTTTCAAGGCCCGCGGCTACACAGTGCGGCGCAAGCTGCAAGGGACGCGCCGGCCGAGTTATGGGCAAGCCAACCGCAAGGTGTGCTGCGAAAAAACGACGGCAACTCGCAGCTCCGCTGAGCCGGAGGCGGAGGTCAGTGAGCAACTCCACCACGTCACCATGTCACCATGTCACCAGGTCACCATGTCAAAAAACTGTGCCGTTACAGGCTTGCCTGTAACGGCTTGATTGTTCTTCAGTATCCCAGTTCCAGGATCTCAGTGATCACTCTGGTGGTGTACTCCCCGCCGACACCCCAGGCTCTGGCTAGAATCTCAGAGTGGCGGGCCAACTCATGGATCTGCTCCCGCTGGATGTTACATTCGCGTAGCGAGACGGGGTTTCCGATCTTTGAAAGCCACGCTCTGAAGGCCTCAATACCCTCTTTACAGGCAGTGGCATCGTCTTCTTCGACAATGCCCATGATGTTGCGGGCGAATGCAGCGATACGGTCTGTGCGGCGGCGGCTCTCCCAGCTCATCCAGGCCGGCCCGGTGATGGCCAGCCCGGCGCCGTGGGGCACGTTATAGAGCCCGCTCATGGGGTGTTCAAGCATGTGGGCAGGTGTTGTCCAAGGGCCCACACCTGATGAGCCAAGAAAGTTCCACGCCAGCGTGGCGGCCCACATCATGGAACCGCGGGCCTCCATGTCAAAGGGGTCTTCCAGTATTCGCTCCGTGGATTTCATGATGGCTTTCACCACCCCCTCGGCATAGCCGTCCTGTACCGGCAGAAAACCATCGGCGCGGGTCAGGTAGCTCTCAATTGTGTGTGAAATGGCATCCGAGGCGGAGTAGGCCACGTAAGTGGGAGGGACTGTAACGGTTGTTTTAGGGTCCAGGATTGAGAAGCAGGGGTTCAACAGGGGGTTGATGACCGCGTGTTTTTCGCGGCTCACGTCGTCGGTGATCACCGTGCCGCCGTTCATCTCAGAGCCGGTGGCCGGCAGGGTCAGGACTGTTGCCACTGGCAGAGCCTTGGATGGGGTGAATTGCGCGGGGTTGATGTAAAAATTCCAGAAATCCTCATCAGTCGGAACACCCAACGCAATGGCCTTGGCTGCGTCAATCACGCTGCCGCCGCCAACCGCGAAGATGCCGTTGACCTTCTTTTCGCGCGCCAGGTCAATGCCTGCCTGAGTGTGTGAGCGCAGCGGATTCGGGGAGACCCCACCCCACTCGCTCCACTGTATGTTCGCTGTCTGCATGGATGCGGTGACAGCATCATAGACACCGTTTTTTTTGATACTGGATTTTCCGTAAACCAGTAAAACATTGGTCATGCCAATTGCGGCCAGTTGCTCGCCGGCTACTTTGATCTGTCCTTCTCCAAAGATGATTTTCGTTGGGTTGCAATATTCAAATGGGTGCATGGTTACTCCTTGTCAGAGGGTTAGTTGGAAATGAATTTGGGGGCAATAATATCATAGTGCCGCGCAACTGCCACTAAGTTTTTTGTGCACGCTATAGGCAAGCGTGGGAGGGGCATCCTGCCCCTCGGCTGCCTTCGAGGGGCTGGAATACTCTTCCCGCGTTGGATTCTACCCGCGCAGCACGCTGCGAAAAAACGGCGGGGTAACAACGGTTGCGCTTTATTTTTTGGAAACCGCAAAGTACACAAAGAGCCGAGCCGGAGCTCAGTGTTCCCAGGGTTTCCCCATTTTTTACCTCTACATTTTTTACCTTAAAAATAACGCTGCAACAGATTTTTCTACCCCTCTATTTTTCTACCTCTTTAAATTTTGCCACAGAGGCACAGAAAGCGCAAAAGAAGGAAATTTATTATTTTGAGGTGAAAAATCTCTATGCAACGCGAAGCGTTGTTAACTAACGCAGTAATGACTATCGCACAAATTATCAAAGAAAGCGTTGTCGTAAACTTTGTCGGGAACAAATGGGTGAGAAGGATTGACAAAGTTTGCGACAAGGTTCGCGACAAAGAGAGAAGCCACTTGGCAAACCCCATAACCTATTTCAAGTTACAGGCAGGCCCAATGTAGCATCACGCGTTGGCTGCTCATGGAGTTGTTATCACAACCCGGAAGCCGATGTCGTAGACCTTCTGCCACTCAGGATAGGCAATTTGCGCATCAAAGCCGGCATTGCAGGGTCGGGTGTGCCAGGAGCCGCCGCAGGCAATGGCGCTTCCGTCCGCACGCTGGTCAGCGCTCCACTCCCATACGTTGCCAATGGTGTCGTACAGCCCCCATGCGTTTGCCTTAAATTGGCCGGTCGGGGAGCAGACGCGAAAGCCGTCATCAACATCAAGCGCGGCCTTGCGCCAGGGGGGGATTGCGCCCGAGGGCAGCCCCCAGCCAAGGGTCTGCACTGCATTGAAGCTCTTGTCAGCCAGGTTGGCGATTTTGTTTAACTCGGCCAGATTATCCTGCCAGCTGTTAGGGTGCTCGGAACCAGCCCGCGCAAACCACTGCCACTCAATGGCTGTTGGCAGCCGACAGTGCAGGCCGCTCTTCTCTGAGAGCCATGCGCAGAACTCTCTGACCTCGATTGCCGAGACATGGCTGACCGGCTGATCTGGCAGGTTACAGGGAAAACCGCGCTCCACCTCTCCGAACTGCAGGAAATCGCCGCTCTCAATGCGGCTGTCGTGCTCCGCGTTAAACTGCGCGAATTGCGCGTTACTGACCTCATGGGTGGCAACCCAGAGCGGCTTTGCGAATGTGGTTTTAATGCCGTCCGAGAGGGTTATGCTGCCGCCGGGGATTTTTACAAAACGCATGGTGATCTCGCCTCCCAGTTTAACGACTCTCTCTGCCAGCTCCATTGTAAGAGGCGCGCAGGTTGCCGTAAGCGCGTTTTTGGCTGGCGGGTTATACTCAATTGTTGCAATCGCGGCGGGCGTATTCGTAAAAGCGGCGCGCAGTTCATTGTCTTCCAGATCCTCATCACAGGCGGCATAGCGCTGCATCATCTCGCGTCTCCTTGACGCTAAGGCGGTTGTCCGCTGCTCACCCGAGATCTCGCTCCATGTTCCGTGAGCCGGGGTGTGCAGATCAATCCAGGTATGGAGACGATCCCACTGCTCACCTGTGAGCGTGACCCCATGATGACCGCCTTCAAGGATCTGAATCAGCTCGGTGGTGGAGGCGTGATATTCACAGGGGGTCAGGAGATGCATGTCACTTTCAATGGTAGGACCGCGTACATAACTGCGCAGTGCCAGATAGGCAGGGGGGAAACGGGCGTTTTCATCGTAGTATTTGGCCTTGGAGCCAGCCATCACAGCGGCGCGTTCAGTGAAATCCGGACGCTCCGGCCGCGCGCCGTTGTGACATTTGACACAGGCTTGATTGAGAACCGGCTGCACCTCGCGGTTGAAGGAAAATCCACGCGCGGGACCATACCAGGGCTTGATTTGCGCGGGTTTGGCTTTAAGCGCGGTGAGTTGCTGACGCGGGCCAGGGCCTGTGTTTTGGGATTCATGGCAGCCGCTGCAGGATTGCAACTCACCGGGCATGACTGTGATCCAGCTGCGCATCAACTGCAGGGCGCGGCCTTTGGCATCCAGCGGCTGTAAAGCCACCGGGGTATTGGCTGGTACCTCAAAGAAGGCGGAGCCATCGGTGGCGACCGGCACTGTGCCCAGGATCCGCTTGACATCCCATGGACCGTCCAGCCCTACTCGGTCAACCTGCCCGCCCATGCCGCGGTAGGAGAAGGCATAGGAGATGACACGGATCGATTTAACCGTGCCGCGCGGTATGCCTGCCAGACCAGGGCCCTGGTAGATGTCGATGATCTTGACGCGCGCCGGTTGGCCCGGCTCGATCAACGAGGGACGCAGCGGGGGGCGCTGACGCTTCTGTACAATCGTCGCCTCCAGAATGGCTTGGCCGGGTGACTCATACAGCAGGGTCATGTTATCGAATATGTCAACAAGGTAAATGCCCCAGAGGGCATCTTTGCCGGGCTTGCACGAGGCTAGAAAATAGTTGTCGCCAAGTGGATATGGGTAGAGAAACCGCGGCCATGAATTTTGCACCAGTCCATCCAGTATCTTCGGCTCCACCGCTTTGCCGCGTCCGGGAATGCGCTGCACAACGCCGCTAGCTTCATGGCGCCCTCTGGTTGTGTCAAAAAGGATCAGCTCGCCTTCGCGGTTGGTGTCGTGATGACCGGATATAACAGCTACAAAGCGATGCGGGTCATCGGGGATGGGCTTGGCATGAAACATGGAGTTGGGCCAGTAGGAGTTGCTGCCGTAGAATTCGCGCTGGGTGGTGCCATCCGGGTTCATGGTGAAAAGGATACGGGCCACATAGTGCGGTATGTCGCTGTACTCCCAGCGCAGGTACATCACGCTGCCGTCAGCCAGCATCGTTGGACACCAGTTGTGCTCCTGTTCGAAAGTCAGCCGCCGGATCGACTGTTGCGCGTGATCGAACTTATAGATATTGGCAATGTGTGAGGCGCCGCGCACACAGGGAACTCCGATCATGGTGGCTGTGGAGAGAAAGAGATAGTTGTCATCAGCCAGCCAGCAGCCAGAGTAGTTGTCAACATCGGTTTCATCAATCTGGCTGAACTGCGGCGGCTCACCGCTGACCGGGTTATTCAGGGAGAGCTCATAGACGCGGTATTTTCCCGCTTGATTGTTGGAGGTCAGCATCAGCCGGTCAGCATCCCAGTGCAGTTGAAGGCGTCCGGCAAACGCATTGGGGTAGGGGGGCTGCCAGATCGGTGTGATTGTCGGGTTGGTTTTAATCCCGGAAATTCGGATGACTCTGTTTTGGAGTCCTTTGCGGTTCACCTCGTGCAGGTTCTCCCAGTTGGCAGGCAGGGCCAAGTTGTTGGCGCCGCGCTCAACGGCGATTAGATCAAGGTCGGGCAGCAGCGGGAGTGATGTGAGTGCTTTGCGCACCTGTTCGCAGAGAGCACGCGCTGCGGGAATTGCGGTGGCGTCATTGGCTGCCAGCCGTTTGAAAAGTGCATCGCGCTCTGCCGGCAGAGTTGTCAGCCAAATCTGTTTTTCCGGTGTTGGGCATTGATCCGGCCAGCGCAGGGCCATATCCGCCAGTGCCAGCTGAACAGCTTCAGGGTTGATCAGCCCCACCTGCCGTTGACTCTCTTTGATATCCGTGGCAAAGGTGAACGCAGCGGCAGCGATTAAAGCAAGAGTAAGGTAGGCTTTTGACATGCTAAATGTATACCTCTCCATTAGTCGCTTAGGCGACTGGAAAAAACAATGAATTGTTCTTTCCAAAAAGTTGTCTATTTGTGAAATCGTCCACCAGCATCGTCGCCGCTATCGTAATCCGACGGCGCAGCCGCCTCAGTAGCTCCGGTTTCCAACCGGACAGTCAGATCTCAATCCTAATCTCACTCCTTATCTCTTTCGACCAGCACAGGCAGGCGTTGTTTGATTAGGATTACGATTAGGATTGTGATTAGGATTGAGATTAGGAGACCTAAACGTCTACAGCCTTCCAGCAGGCTACGCGACTGTGATATTCTTTTCACTGGCCCATAGGCCATGAATATTGCAGTAAGCAGTGGCGTACAGCGTTCCTGATTTTGCCAGCATGGCGCAGATCGTGACCTGGCTGCATGTTTTGGCTGGGCCGGTATCCGCTCCTGCCGCGGATTCGGCATGGGCGCTGAACTCGCAGCGTGTGATTTCAATTGAGGTTTTCGCCCCTTCCGGCACATAGTGGAGGGCGATCCAGGCTATGTGATGGTTGGTGGTGTTGGGATGCGCAACCTCTTTGCCCACACTGATTTTTATGAGTGCGCAATCACCAGCGGCGACTTGCTCAGGGCATTCAATAACCGGCACATGTTTCTCGTTTTTCCAGTCGGCGGTTTTTACGAATTCTGACAACATAGTTTGGTTCCTTTCATTTGGTTTGTTTTTCAATGTGACTATTCTACTCTAATTCCGCATCCTTTGGAAGTGTAATAATTTTCAGCGGTTCTTGGTCGATTGATTCGACCTCCGCGCCGCTAAAAAAGAGCGGCGAGTCGCTCAACGGCAGAAGGAAACTTTGCTCCTCTTGCTGCGGTTTTATCACACGGCCTAGATGGGTGGTGATTATGACATTGCGCTGGGTGAAGTTCACGCGGTAGATGCCGGGCTTTTTAAAGGCCCAGACGGCGCCGGCAACGGTGTTGTCGGGCCGTCTCCATTGTGGATAATAGAGAGAGCTGTCACCACGGCGCCACTCACGCTCAACAAAGCGGGAGCCGGGCGGGAGCTGGGCAGTGAGATTTTGGTATGCGAACCAGGCCGGTTTGGGTGTGAAATCCTTTTTAACAATGCCGAAGTGCGACTCCAGATCAAGCGGAAGGTGTTCCGGGGCTTGGAATTCATACCAAAAAATGCGCGCAACCCCGCAGCGTCTGGCAATCAGTTGGGCGCGTGGAAGCATACGGGCCTGGCCCTGGGGATCAACGGTGTTGCCGGCTGTTTCGCGGAGGGTGCTGACAACCACCGCGCCCTTCCAGTCGCTGTTGAAGTCGTAGATAGCCGCGGCTGTGCAGGTGTAATCGCCGGCTTGGCCTTGCAGCAGCGGGATAAAGCGGTCACCCTCCTTAAACCCGTGTGGTGCAATGAAGCGGTCTGCCATGATTTTGTTTGGCTGGTCAGAGAGCTTTTCCGCGGGGCCGGTGTATTTAACCTGGAGTTCCTCTGGAATAACGCCCTTTTTGCTCCACCACGCTTCGGTCTGTATCCTCAGCCGGGAGTAGGCGGAGTTGTTGGTTTTCTCCCAGAGGCCAGCTTGAGTACGCTGATAACCGTACCAGAGCGGCATGGCGTGCAGGATCACAACAATGCCGCCCTCTTTAACATATTGAACAATACGTTCAAATCCGTCGCGATGGTAGTTTTCGCTGATCGGCATGATCACAACATCGATCCGGTTATTATCCAGCGCGTGTTTGACCTCATCGATATCCATTAACTGAAGGGAGAGTTGCTTGGTTAGGATTCGGGCGATGACCTCTTTAGATGGGCCATCCCGTCCGCTGAGTGTGGGATCATTGATGTAAATGGCCCGCCCCCCTTGTTTTTCGGGCAGCAGGGTCTCAAGGGCCGCGGCAATCAATCCCGGGGCTGGGGATATCTGCTCAGGGGTGGGCCAGCCGATCTCGGTGATCCAGATTGGTTTGTCTCCATCGCCATGTTTTTTCATCAGCGCTTTGAGGTTTTCAAGCTGATCCTCAAGGGCATGCTCGGGTGCATGCGGGTGGCTGTAAGGGTGCACATTCATAATGTCAAAATACCTGCCGCCGCCGAGCGCGTAGAGCTTTTCAATGTAGTCCAGCGGCACTCCCGCATAACCCCCAACCGCCACTTTAAGGTCAGGGTTGATGGATTTGATCGTCTCATAGCTCCGCCGCAGCAGCGGCAGGTAGTTGGCAGGCTCAGGGTCTTTCCAGAAGCCATCCAGATTCTGCTCGTTCCAGACCTCCCAGACCGGAATTTTGTCCTGGTAGCGTTCGACTGTTTTACGCACATACAGCTCCCATTGATCAAGATGCTGATATGCCGGGTTGGCAAAGGAGACGTTATAATCAAGAATCGGCAGAATCTGAATCGCATGCGGGAGCGCGGCAGCCAGGATAGTGTCCAGGTGCGCGAACCTCCAGGTGTCGGGGTTGGGCTGAACCGAGCCCCATGGGAAGTCGGCGCGCACCCACGCGATGGCGCCCTCCTGCATCATACTCAGGGCTTTGGCGTGCGTGCCAAACTCGTGCCCGGCCAGATGGGCGCAAACGCCATAAGGCGAGTTCTGCGGTTTGCCGTTGGCAGTTGAAATAAAAGCAACGGAGATCAGTGACGCTGCCAGCATGAAAGGATGGGTATGGTTCATAATAATGTTACGCCTTTGATAAGGATGAAGGCCGTGATTGTGACTGAGAGTGAGATTTTCAATACAGTTCCGATCATAAACCCGAAGAACGAGCCTATACCTGCCACCAGCGCATCGCCCGCTTTTCTGGATTTAAAATACTCCAGCGCAAACGCTCCGATCAAGGGTCCGATGATCAGCCCAAGCGGCGGAAAAAAAAGTCCAACAATCAAACCA
Organism: Kiritimatiellia bacterium; assembly: GCA_028686345.1. Classification (GTDB taxonomy): domain Bacteria; phylum Verrucomicrobiota; class Kiritimatiellia; order RFP12; family UBA1067; genus M55B167. The sequence goes on along the minus strand of JAQUCE010000017.1, from coordinate 773 downwards.
ATTGTCGCGCCTGCCACCCCGTAGGAGGAGGAGCCGAATTTTTTGGGCAGATAGATCGGCAAAACAGTGTCAACCACTGAAACAACAGCGGTCAGAAGACCGAAAATAATCAGAACTTTGTTTGAAATCTGAACATCGGTTGTGAACCAGAGCAGCAGCAGTGCGCCATAGGAGAAGAGCACCCCGGGCATGGCAGGCAGTATGCAGCCGATAATGCCAAACAGCGAGAGCAAAACAGCTGCCGCAATGATGAGTATCACTGTTATATTTTCCATGGTTTGATCACTTTTACCAAAACTTGGCTTGCGTTTACTGTGGAAAGCATACCAAGACACTTAGTCGAAAAGCAAGACAAAGATTGCTCAATCATAATCCTGAAGCAGCTGGTCGCCGCAACCAAATGAGTTTGCGTGTGCGGGAGGTTGTCGCTATCACTCGGAAGTTTGTGATTAAGAGCCCGCTGCTGCGTAAGGCTTGTTGTCCAGCCTGTCCGTGTCCGGCGTAGCTGCGAAGCGCGAAGATGGAAGGCTGCTCCAGGGCGGATTATTGAGACGTTAGCGTAAAAGCGCTAATGGAGTAGTGCAGGCATCTTGCTTGCAGAAAACATTTTCATTCAAGCGTACGCATAGCCTTCGCATATTGATAGCGAGCCATTTCCGATGTGAGTTCACCTAATGGAATCAAGGTGGTTTGAACATGTAAAATTTAGTTTACCCCAAATGCGTCCGGTAAACATTGGCTATGGTGCGTTTATCTGTGAAAAAACTCGAAAT